>NZ_CP022521.1:4831111-5133055 GCF_002234535.1 Actinoalloteichus hoggarensis | reverse complement strand
GTGCGCGAACTGCTGGCGGAGAAGGTCATCGGCGACGTCGGCTCGGTGCACTTCGAGTGGCTGCTCGACGTGCAGCACGGCGCGGACTACTTCCGCCGCTGGCACCGCAATCGGGAGAACTCCGGCGGACTGCTCGTACACAAGTCCAGTCATCACTTCGACCTGGTCAACTGGTGGCTCGGCGACGCGCCGGACTCGGTGGTCGGCCTCGGGAACCTCTTCTTCTACGGTGCCGAGGGCGGGGCGCGCACCGGCTACGCCAAGGACTACGCGCGGGCCGCGGGCTCGCAGGCCGCCGCGACCGATCCCTTCGCGCTGGACATGGCCGCGTCGCCTCGGCTCACCGAGCTGTATCTCGATGCCGAGCACGAGGACGGCTACCACCGCGACCGCAACGTCTTCGCGGGCGACATCGACATCGAGGACGACATGTCGGTGCTGGCCAGGTACCGGGGCGGCGCCTCGCTGACCTACCAGCTCACCGCCTACGCGCCCTACGAGGGCTACCGGGTGTCGTTCAACGGCACCAAGGGCAGGCTCGAACTCGACGTCCTGGAGAACGACTACGCGCGGTCGCCGCTGGAGCACGGCTCCCGGATGGGCGCGACGCCCGGTTCGGTGGAGGAGGTCGTGCCCACCCGCACCGCGATCACCCTGCGTCCGTTGTTCCAGCCGGCCGAGGTCCTGCTCGACGAGCCGATGCGCCCCGGCCACGGCGGCGGCGACGATCTGATGCTCGACGCGCTCTTCGGCCCGCCCGCCGCCGACCCCCTCGGCCTGCGCGCGGACCACGTGGCGGGCGCGCGGGCGCTGGCGATCGGCCTCGCCGCGACGAAGTCGTTCGGCACCGGCGGCCTCGTGCGCATCGCCGACCTGCTGCCGATCTGACCCTGCCCCGGTTCGCGCGGCGGGCGAGGCGAACCGCCTTCCCGGAGGGTCGACTCGTGACGCCGCGTGTGCCGGGCCCGTGCACCGTCGCGTGGGCGTCCCGCGGCCCGAACGCCGTTCCGACGGCAGGCGCGGTCGTCGCCCGGCACGGGGCCGACCTCGTTCGCCCACGCCGAGCCGTCCACCCGCCGAACCGTCCACACCCCCCGGGTCCGCCGACCGTCCGCGCCCGACCGTCCACCCGCCGATCAGCCGCGCACGACCGACACACACCATCACTCGCACATCGATCACCGCACACGCCGCCCTCGGCACGCGGCCGAGACCCCCGAGGCCGGACCCGACGACGACAGGAGACCTCAGTCAATGAGCACGGATCTGGCCGCGCTGCGTCGACGGCTCGGCGGCCTGGCCTACGGCTGTGACTACAACCCCGAGCAGTGGCCGGAGGAGGTCTGGGCCGAGGACATGCGGCTGATGCGGCAGGCCGGGGTGAACCTGGTCAGCATCGGCATCTTCTCCTGGGCGAAGATCGAGCCCAGGCCGGGCGAGTACGACTTCGGCTGGTTCGACCGGCTGATGGACCTGCTGGCGGCCAACGGCATCGGCGCGTGCCTGGCGACCATGACGGCCTCGCCGCCGCCGTGGATGGCCCGGCTGCATCCCGAGACACTGCCGGTCACGGCCACCGGAGTCCGGCTGGCCCCGGGTTCCCGCCAGCAGTTCTGTCCGTCGAGCCGGGTCTACCGCGACTACGCCACCCGGCTCGTGGAGCAGATCGCCACCCGCTATCGGGATCACCCGGCCTTGGCGCTGTGGCACGTCAACAACGAGTACGGCTGCCACATGAACGCCTGTTACTCGGACGTCTCGGCCGCCGCGTTCCGGGACTGGCTCCGCGACCGCTACGGGGATCTCGATCGACTCAACGAGGCGTGGTACACCGACTTCTGGTCGCAGGGTTACACCGACTGGGCCGACATCGGGGTGCCGAGCCTGGCGCCGTACCACCCGAACCCGGGGCAGAGCATCGACTTCGCCCGCTTCACCTCGGACGCCTTCCTCGGCTGCTTCCTCGCCGAGAAGGAGGTGCTCTCCCGAGTGACCCCGGACATCCCGGTGACGACCAACTTCATCACCGACGGCCCGTCGATCGACCTGTTCGACTGGGCGGGGCACCAGGACCTCATCGCCTTCGACTCCTACCCGGACCCGTTCGAGGCCGACGCCCACGTCGCCGCGGCGTTCCACTACGACCTGATGCGCTCGCTGCGTCACGGACAGCCGTGGTTCCTCATGGAGCAGGCGACGGCGGCCGTGAACTGGCGGGAGCGCAACGCCATGAAGCCGCCGGGCGCGATGCGGTTGGGCAGCTGGCAGGCCGTCGCGCAGGGCGCCGACGCGGTGATGTTCTTCCAGTGGCGCGCCTCGCGAGGCGGCACCGAGAAGTTCCACGCCGCGATGGTCCCCCACACCGGCACCGAGACGAGGATCTTCCGGGAGGTCTGCGAGCTGGGGCGCGAACTGGCCTCGGTGCCGGAGCTCGTCGACAGCAGGGTCCGGGCCGACACCGCGTTGCTGCTGGACTGGTCGAATTGGTGGGCGCTGGAGCGCGACTCCCATCCCAGCGTCGACGTCACGCGGCGCGAGGCCGAGACGGCGCACTACACCCCGCTGTTCGAGGCGGGGGTGACCTGCGACGTCGTGCATCCGGACCGCGACCTGTCCGGCTATCGGCTGGTGGTCGTGCCGAACCTGTATCTCCTGAGCGACGCGGCCGCCGAACGGCTCCGGGACTACGTCCGGGGCGGCGGGCATCTCGTCGTCTCGTTCTTCTCCGGCGTCGTCGACGAGAACGACCACGTGCATCAGGGCGGGATGTCGCGGGCGCTGCGGGAGACCCTGGGCCTGTGGGTGGAGGAGTACTGGCCGCTGCCCGCGGCCGGGACCGTCGCCGTCACCGGGCTCGGCCCGGACCGGCTCGCGGCGCCCGCCGGGGTCGATGCGGCGACGACGGCGGCACTCGCCTCCGTCTCGACGATCGGCGCGGCGGCGGGGGCGGCGGTCGTGGTGTCGCCGAACGACGCCGCGGTGGCGAGTCCACCGGTGCGGGGCCGGATCTGGTCGGAGCTGATCAGGCTGGAGGGCGCCGAGTCGCTGGCGGAGTTCGCCGAGGGAGAGCTGCGCGGCTCGCCCGCGGTCACGCGACACGCCTTCGGCGCGGGCACCGCCTGGTATCTCGGCACCCGGTTGGACGGCGACGCGATGCGGGAGCTGCTGGCCGCCGTCTGCGCCGCGGCGGACGTCGGACCCGATCTCGCGCTGCCGCCCGGCGTGCAGGCCGTCACCCGCCATACTCCGGACGGGGATCGGCTCCTGCTGCTGCTCAATCACGGCGGCGAGTCGGCGCGGGTCGCCCTGCCCGACCCGATGGTCGACGTCCTGACCTCCGGCGCCGAGGCGGAGCCCTCGTCCGACGTCCTGCTGCCCAGGCACGGAGTCGCGGTGCTGCGGCGCGCCCCGGCCTAGCGGGGCGTGACGGCGGCGCCGTTTCGGCGTGGGTGGCTGGAGTCGCGGACGACCAGTTCGGGGGTGAACACCGTGTGCTGGTGGGTGTGCTGCTTCGGGGCCAGCGTCTCGGCGATGACGAGGTCGGCGGCCGTGCGGCCGATCAGATAGCGCGGCTGCCGGACCGAGGTCAGCGGGACGGCGGCCGCGGCGGCGAAGTCGATGTCGTCGTAGCCGACGAGCGCGACGTCCTCGGGAACCCGCACTCCGGCGCGCATGAGCACCTGGAGCAGCCCCAGCGCGAGGAGGTCGTTGGCGCAGAAGACGCCGTCGGGCAGGGTCGGGCCCGCGAGGAGCTGCTCGGCGGCGCGCTGCCCTGAGGCGACGTTCAACGCCGGGACCTCGATCGTCCGCAGCTTCTCCGCGGGTCTGCCCGCGCGTTCGAGCGCTCGGCGGGCGCCTGCGAGGCGGTCGGCGCACTGGCGGATCGACTCGGGGCCGGTCACCATGACCAGTTCCTCGTGGCCGCCCGCGAGCAGATGGGTGGTGGCGAGGTCGCCGCCGATGACGTCGTCGACCGACACCGAGCAGACGTCCTTCGACGCGGTCGGATGGTCGAGCAGCACCACGGAGACGCCTCGGCGTTGGAGCCTGCGCACCGGGTCCAGCGAGTCGCCGACCGGGGTGATCAGCACGGCGTGCGCCCGCTGCTCGGTCAGCAGGTCCAGGTAGCGACTCTCCCTGGCACTGGACTCGTCGCTGTTGCAGAGGATGACGACGTGGCCTGCCTCGGTGGCGGAGTCCTCCACTCCTCGCGCGACATCGGTGAAGAACGGGTTGCCGACGTCGAGCACCACCAGGCCGATCGTCCGCGCGGTGCCGGAGCGGAGCTGACGGGCCGACTCGTTGCGGACGAATCCGAGTTCCTCGATGGCCGCGAGCACCCGGTCGCGGGTGGCGGGCGACACCACCGCGGGTCGGTTGAGCACGTTGGAGACCGTGCCGACGGAGACCCGCGCCGCGGCGGCGACCTCCCGGATGCTTGCTGTCGGATTCACCGCGTCTCCCTCGATCTGAATCGTCGTGTCCTGCCGGGAGCGCGGGGCGCATCGATGTTGAAACGTGTCAACGGGTGCTCACTGCTCCGCGAGGAGTATGCCTTAGATCATCGTGACCAACCTGAAATCTGTCCGGTTCTTGTCGGAAAAGGTTGACTGACCTTGCTTCCGTGCCGCAAGCTTGGCCCAAGATGACGGCTTGAAACGATTCATTAACGCGGCCGAAACCACCGAGGAGGAGTCGAGAGTGACCGAACGGGTGTGCTTCGTGCTCCAGGTGCGAGCCGATCGCCTGGAGGAGTACCGCGAACGGCACCGCGATGTCTGGCCGGCAATGCGGAAAGCGCTATCCGAGTCCGGGTGGCGCAACTACTCGCTCTTCCTCCGTCCGGACGGGATGCTCGTCGGCTACCTGGAGTGCGAGGACTTCGCCGCCGCCAAGGCCGCCATGGACGCCACCGAGGTCAACGCACGCTGGCAGGCCGAGATGGCCGAGTTCTTCGTCGGCCTCGACGGCGGCAACGCCGACGCCGGGATGCAGGCGATCCCCGAGGTCTTCCACCTGCCGTGACCAGCCAGCCTTCTCGGGGATCGACGACGATCCCCGGCAGTCCTTCGAGGAGAAGCACGATGACCGACATCGACCCGGCCCGGCGTGCGGCACTGTTCGACGTCCTGCGCGCCCAGCGGATCGAGACGCCCTCCTGGGCGTACGGCAACTCCGGGACCCGCTTCAAGGTCTTCGCGCAGGACGGCGTGCCGAGGAACCCGATCGAGAAGATCGAGGACGCGGCCAAGGTTCACGAGCTGACCGGCATCGCCCCGAGCGTCGCGCTGCACATCCCGTGGGACCGGGTCGACGACTACGCGGCGCTGCGAACCCACGCCGAAGGCCTCGGGATCACGCTCGGCGCGATCAACCCCAACGTCTTCCAGGAGGACGCCTACCGGCTGGGCAGCGTGTGCAGCCCCGACGCGGGCGTGCGCCGCAAGGCCGTCGACCACCTGCTCGACTGTGTGGCGATCGCGGAGCAGACCGGCTCGACGGTGCTCTCGGTGTGGCTCGCCGACGGCCTCAACTACCCGGGACAGGACGACCTGCGCGCCCGGCAGGACCGGCTCGCCGAGGGTCTGCGCGAGGTCTACGACCAGATGCCCGACGGGCTGCGGATGCTCCTGGAGTACAAGTTCTTCGAGCCCGCCTTCTACGCCACCGACGTCCCCGACTGGGGGACCTCGCTGGCGCACTGCCTGGAACTCGGCCCGGCCGCCCAGGTGCTGGTCGACACCGGACATCACGCGCCCGGCACCAACATCGAGTTCATCGTGGCGTTCCTGCTGCGGGCGAAGCGCCTCGGCGGCTTCCACTTCAACTCCCGCTTCTACGCCGACGACGACCTCATCGCGGGCGCGGCCGACCCGTTCCAGCTCTTCCGGATCATGCACGAGGTGGCCCAGGGCGGCGGTCTCGACCGGGCCACCGGCGTCGAGTTCATGCTCGACCAGTGCCACAACATCGAGCCCAAGATCCCCGCGATGATCCGCTCGGTCTGCAACGTCCAGGAGGCCACCGCCAAGGCCCTGCTGGTCGACTCCGCCGCACTGCGCACGGCACAGGCCGAGGGGGACGTCCTCGGCGCCAACGCCGTGCTCATGGACGCCTACAACACCGACGTCCGTCCGTTGCTCGCCGAGCTGCGCGAGGACATGGGCGTCGACCCCGACCCGATGGCCGCCTATCACCGTTCCGGCTATCAGCAGCGCATCGTGGCCGAGCGCGTCGGCGGCGACGCCGCGGGCTGGGGCGCCTGACCAGCCGCTCGTCGCAGGCCGGTGTCGCCGGCCTCGCCGCCAGAACCACCGCGCCGCCCACCCCGAGCCACGCCGCCGCCCGCCATCCCGTGGACACGAGAGACGAGAGATGACCACACACCCAGAAGTCGAGAAGCTGCTGCAGCGCTGCCACGAGCTCGGCTCCGACCCGCGTAACACCAACTACGCGGGCGGCAACGCATCGGTCAAGGCCGACGACGTCGACCCGGTCACCGGGCAGCCGGTCGAACTCATGTGGGTCAAGGGATCCGGCGGTGACCTCGGCACCCTCACGGAGAAGGGGCTGGCGGTGCTGCGCACCGACCGGCTGCGCGCGCTCGTCGACGTCTACCCCGGGGTGGACCGCGAAGACGAGATGGTGGCCGCCTTCGACTACTGCCTGCACGGCAAGGGCGGTGCGGCACCCTCGATCGACACGGCCATGCACGGACTCGTCGACGCGGCGCACGTCGACCACCTGCATCCGGACGCGGGCATCGCGCTGGCCGCCGCCGCCGACTCCCAGCGGCTCACCGCCGAGTGCTTCGGCGACCGGGTGGCCTGGGTGCCGTGGCGGCGTCCCGGTTTCCAGCTCGGCCTCGACATCGCCGAGATCAAGCGCGCCAATCCCGCGGCGATCGGCGTGATCCTCGGCGGGCACGGCATCACCGCCTGGGGCGACACCGCCGAGGAGTGCCAGGCCCACTCGCTGGAGATCATCGACACCGCGGAGCGGTTCATCGAGACGCGGGGGCGGGCCGAACCCTTCGGTCCCGTCGTCGAAGGCCGGACACCGCTTCCCGAGGCACAGCGGCGGGAGCGGGCCGCCGCGCTGTTCCCCGTCCTGCGTGGGCTCGCCTCCACCGATCGGCGGCAGATCGGCCACTACACCGACTCCGAGGTCATTCTCGATTTCGTCTCGCGGGAGCGGATGCCGGAGCTGGCGGCGCTGGGCACCTCGTGCCCCGACCACTTCCTGCGGACCAAGGTGCGGCCGATGGTGCTGGACCTCGGGCCGGACGCCCCGCTCGACGCCGTGATCGCTCGACTCGGTGAACTGCACGAGCAGTACCGTGCCGAGTACCGCGCCTACTACGAGCGGTTCGCCACTCCGGACTCCCCGCCCATGCGCGGCGCCGACCCGGCGATCGTGCTGGTGCCCGGCGTCGGCATGTTCTCCTTCGGCGCGGACAAGCAGACGGCCAGGGTCGCGGGCGAGTTCTACGTCAACGCCGTCAACGTCATGCGCGGGGCCGAGGCCGTCTCCCGTTATCAGCCCATCGACGAGGGCGAGAAGTTCCGCATCGAGTACTGGGAGCTGGAGGAGGCCAAGCTGCGGCGGCGGCCGAAGCCCAAGCCGCTGGCCACCCGCGTCGCCCTGGTGACCGGCGGGGCGTCGGGCATCGGCCTGGCCACCGCGCGCAGGCTCGTCGCCGAGGGCGCCTGCGTCGTCGTCGCCGATCGCGACGCCGACCGGGCCCGTGCGGTGGCCGAGGAACTCGGCGCCGGGGCCTATCGCGCCGCCGACGTCGCGGTCGCCGCGGCCGTCGACGTCACCGACTCGGCCGCCGTGGACGCCGCGCTCGCCGAGGCCTGCCTGGCCTTCGGCGGGGTGGACCTGGTGGTCAACAACGCCGGACTGTCCATCTCCAAGCCGCTGCTGGAGACCACCGACGCGGACTGGGACATCCAGCACGACGTCATGGCCCGCGGCTCCTTCCTCGTGTCGCGCGCGGCGGCCCGCGTGCTCGTCGCACAGGCGATGGGCGGCGACATCATCTACATCGCCAGCAAGAACGGCGTGTTCGCGGGCCCCAACAACGTCGCCTACGGGGCGGCGAAGGCGGACCAGGCTCATCAGGTTCGGCTGCTGGCCGCCGAACTCGGCGGACACCGGATTCGGGTCAACGGCATCAACCCCGACGGGGTGGTGCGCGGCTCGGGCATCTTCTCCGGTGGATGGGGCGCGCAGCGCGCGGCCGTCTACGGGGTGGAGGAGTCCGAGCTCGGCAGTTTCTACGCGCAGCGCACCCTGCTCAAGCAGGAGGTGCTGCCGGAGCACGTCGCGGCGGCGGTGTTCGCGCTGACCGGCGGCGACCTCACGCACACCACCGGACTCCACATCCCGGTGGACGCGGGAGTCGCCGCGGCGTTCCTGCGCTGACGCAGGGATCCCCGTGACCGGGGACGGCACCGCATCACGCCGATCCCGAGGACGACATGACGACCGCAGCACGACGAACGGCGGCGAGGGAAGGCCCAGGACAAGGAGGTCCCCATGGTTGCGTTGGCGGTACGGCCGATCACGGCCGACTCGGATCGGAGCCAGAGCAGGCTCACCCGACCGGAACGGGTCATCGAGGTTCGGCTGACCAGGGAGGAGCGCATGATCCTCGCGCTGCTCGCGGACGGCTATCTCCTCGACGGCATCGCCAGGAGGATGTGCACGTCGAACCGGACCCTGCGCAGGCGGATCCGCGGCGTGTGCGACCGGCTGGGGGTGCAGACGCCCATTCAGGCGGTGGCGTGGGCGGCCCGGCGCGGCCTGATCTGACGGCGGCCGTCGATTCCGTCCCCGGCGCCGTGGCAGGCGCCGGGTGGATGCTCGACGGCCCGGTCGGCGGATGAGGCATGCCCGACGAGGCCGCGTGCCGGTCTCGCGGGTGTCGTCGACGCACGATGCGCCGGTCGGCGGGCGGCCCGGTTCGGCGCGTGCGGGGTCGGTGCTGATCCGAGGCCGGACCAGCGTGCCGAGCCTGTGGCGGTTCATGGCGGCTCGTGGCGGTTCGTGGTGACTGCGGCGGCCGGTGTTCCCCGAGGACACCGGTGACCGAGCACGCCGAGAACCCGGCGTCGTCGCGCCCACGTGCGGGACGAGAACCACGCGTCGCGAGCCCGACCCACGAGGCCGGCGACGGAGACGGAACCACGATCGGCCGCCGCCCGCACCCGGCGGTGGTGCCGGGCCTGCCCGTGCGCCTCGGTGTGCCGTGCCCCGGCCCCGCAGGCGTACTGCCGGCCGCGAGACGGCGGCGCCGATCCGGCGGCGCGACGGACGGGCAGGCACGACGGGCCGGTGGCGACGGCAGAACGGCCGGAACGACGGGCCGGCGGGAACGACAGACCGGCCGCGACGACGGACACCGCGGCCCCGACTCCGACACCGGAGCCGCCGGTGGTCGCCGTGCGCGGCCTGCGGCCGACCGGCAGCAGCGCAGGACAGAGAGGATCACAGGTGAGCACATCGGGTCTGGTCGGCGGCGCGTCGGCGGTGACCTGCGCGGCGGTCGACCTCGGCGCGTCCAGCGGCCGCGTCATTCTCGGGCGCCTCGGCGCGGGCGAGCTGACCACCACCGAGGTGGCCCGCTTCGACAACACCCCGATCCGGATCGGGCGCGGCACCGACTCCGACCGGCTGCACTGGAACGTCCTCGGGCTCTACCGTGACATCCTCGCGGGCCTGCGCACGGCGGTGGCCTCGGCGCGGCCGCGCAGCGTCGGCATCGACTCCTGGGCCGTCGACTACGGGCTGCTCGACGCCGACGGCGACCTGATCGGCAACCCGATCCACTATCGGGACTCCCGGACGGACGGCGTTCTGGAGACGGTCCGAGAGACCCTGGGAGCCGAGCGGATCTACTCGACGACCGGCATCCAGTTCATGCCCATCAACACCTTGATCCAGCTCGTCGCCGCCAGGGACACGCCCGCGCTGGCCGCGGCATCGAGTCTGCTGCTGATTCCCGATCTGCTCTGTTACTGGCTCACCGGGGAACGGGGCGCGGAGGTCACGAACGCCTCGACGACGCAGCTGCTCGACGTGCACCGCCGGGAATGGGCCGTGGACCTCGTTCGGGCGGCAGGCATCGACGAGACACTGCTGCCGCCGCTGCGGGAGCCGGGGCAGCACCTCGGCGTCGTCGGCGGGTCGGCCCGTGCCGAGATCGGCGACCCTGAGCTGTCGGTGGTCGCCGTCGGCTCCCACGACACGGCGTCGGCGGTCGTCGCGGTGCCCTCGGCCACCCGCCGATTCGGCTACGTCTCCTGCGGAACGTGGTCCCTGGTCGGTCTGGAACTCGACGCGCCCGTGGTCTCGGAGGCCAGTCGCGCCGCGAACTTCACCAACGAGCTGGGCGTCGACGGCACCACGCGCTACCTGCGCAACGTGATGGGCCTGTGGCTGTTGCAGGAGTCCGTGCGAGCCTGGGCGGCGGCGGGACTGCCCGCCGACCTGCCGCGGCTGCTCGCCGACGCGGCCCGAGCCGAGCCCTTCCGCTCCGTCGTCGACCCGGACGACCCGAGGTTCCTCGCCCCCGGTGACATGCCCGCCCGCATCGCCGAGGTCTGTCGGGAGACCGGGCAGCCCGTCCCCGAGACGCAGGCCCAGCTTGTCCGCTGTGTGCTGGAGAGCCTGGCTCTGGCCTATCGCCGCACTCTGCGGCAGGCCTGCGAGCTGTCCGGACGAGAGGTCGACGTCCTGCACATCGTCGGCGGCGGCTCCCGCAACGAGCTGCTGTGCCGGTTGACGGCCGACGCCTGCGGGATTCCCGTGGTGGCCGGGCCGGTCGAGGCCACGGCACTGGGCAACCTGCTGGTGCAGGCCAGGGCGGCGGGCGGGTCCGGGGTAGGGGACCTCACAGCCATGCGTGCGCTGGTCGCGGCGACCCAGCGACTGCGGGAGTACGCCCCCGGCTCCGCTGCCGCGGGCTTCGACGCCGCCGCGCGCAGACTGGGCTGAGCGAGGAGCCGCCGTCGGCGCTCATAGGCCCGCACCGTGTTCTCCGTGGGATCGAGCAGAGCCTTCGGCTCCGCCGCCGGGGCGGATCGGTCCTCGACGAAGCGGATCGTGACTCCCGGCGGATCGTCGACGGACACGGACCCGGACCGTGCAGGCGTCTCCCCGACGCGGTGTGACCGGATGGCGTGCGCCCCCTCCCGAGACGAACGGCGGGTGTGTCGAACTCACCGGATCGTGGTGTCGTCCCTGTGCCGGAACGGCGCGGGAGGGCGGACGTCGGTCGCACGGCCAGGCGAGCGACGCAGCGTCCCCCGATCGAGGAACGCATCGAGGAACGCCCGGTCGGGGGACGGCCTTCGACCGGGCGACCACGTTGGACGATGCGGTCCTTCCGGCCATGCCGAGGTTCTCCGCCGCACAGGTCGCGGTCGCGGACCGAGTCGTCGACCGCCCGCCGAGGCCCCGTCCTCGCTCGGGCCGGACGCGCTCTCTCCCGCCCTGCCGATTCGTACCGCTCACGGAGTGCCCGCACCGGTGCGCGGCCGGGGCAGGAAGTCGACAGGGCCGAACGCGGCGGAACCGATACGGACGGGGCCGGGCTCCTGCGCGTCCATCGCTCGTGTCGCGCGCGGATCAGCCGACCAGCTGCTCGGCCTCGTTCATCAGCAGCGCGGCGCCCTCCTCGACGGTGAGCTCCCCGAAGTTGACCGAGTCGTAGACCCGGGTGAAGGTCCGTTTCACCGATCCCCAGCCCTGCGGCGGGGCGGACGGCGCGTCGCTCAGCTCGTCGGCCACGCTCTCCTCGAAGTCGAAGAGGATCTTGTCGACCCCGTCGAGGTCCGCGGCCACCGCCTCGCGGACCTCGCTGTTGGGCGGTGTGCCCCGGACGGTGCGCAGGATGCGGCCCGCGTCCACGTCGTTCATCAGGAAGTCGATCAGTCGCGCGGCCTCCTCGGGGTGGTCGGTCCTGCTGCCGATGGCGATCTGGATCGAGGTCGAGGCGTAGATGCCCGTCTCGCCGTCGGCGTTGCTGGGCCACGGCGCCAGCGCCACGTCCTCGCCCATCGTCGGGAAGAGCGAGGCGGAGCTGCCCAGGTAGCTCAGCTCCGCCGCCGACCGGCCGAGCACGAGCGGCGAGGTGTCCACCGAGCCGTTGACCTGGCTGGTCACCTCGGCGGGGGTCACGATGCCCTCGTCGCGGAGTTCCTGGGTGAAGGTCCAGTAGTCTGCGACGTCCTGTTCGGTGAAGCCGATGCCCTCCTCGGTGTACAGCTCCCGGCCCTGCTGGCGGATGAAGAACTGGAACCAGTCGACCGCCCAGCCCGGATCGGTCAGGCCCACGACCTCGCCGTCGGTGCTCTCGCTGATGGTCTTCGACGCCTCGATGAGGTCGTCCCAGGTGAAGTCACCGATCTCCGGGGCGTCCAGGCCCGCCTCGGCCCAGATGGTCGGGTTGTACGCCATCGTCTGGGTGCTGCGGCCGAGCGGCACCGCGAACCGGCCGTCGGGCAGCTCACCGGAGCGGAGCCCGGCCGGGTCGACGGACTCGATGTCGATCTCGGTGCCCACGTGGTCGTCGAGGTTCAGCAGCATCCCGCGTTCGGCGTACTCCCGGAGGTAGCCCGCGTCCATCTGCACCACGTCCGGGACGTTGCCGCCTGCCACCTGCGTGGAGAGCTTCTCGAAGTAGGCGTCGAACCCGGAGAACGACGTGTTCACCGTGATACCGGGATTGCGCTCCTCGAACAGGTCGACGGCCTCCTGGGTGGCCTCCGCACGACTGTCGTTGCCGTACCAGGTGAAGTCCAACGACACCGTGCCGTCGCCCGAGCCCGTTGCACCGCAGCCCGCGAGGACGCCGCAGGCGGCCAGCAGCGACACCGCCCCCGCCGCCGTCGAACGGCCGCGCGGCCGTCTGCTCGGGTTGCGCGTACTGGTCGGCATCCTCGCCCTCCACGTCGTCGAGCGGCCCCGCCACCGGAGCCGCTGCCTAGATGGGAGGACACCGAGCCCTCGACTGTCGAGCGGATGACCGGATGCGGTCGTGCCGGCTTCGTCTCGGGGTCGTCGAGCGGGCGGGCAGGGCACCATCGCGGGAGGCCACGAGGAGGTTGTTCCGTTGTCCCTGCCCGACGAGGACCGTGCACTGTCGCCGTTCACCGGTTGGACCCGCGCCCATTGGGCTGCGGTGGCCGACCGGATGCTGCTCGGCGTCCGTCCCCATGCCTCGCCGACGCAGGCACTGCTGCGGCTGCCGGGGTCGCCCTCGCGGTCGGGTGCGTGGAGTGACGGCCTGGAGGGCTTCGCCAGGACCTTCCTCGCGGCGGCGTTCCGGGTGGCGGGCAGCGGCGGCGACGATCCGCACGGATTCCTGGATCGGTACGCGGCGGGCCTGGCCGCGGGGACGGACCCGACGAACCCCGAGCGCTGGCCCACCTTCGCCGAGGCCGGACAGGCCAAGGTGGAGGCCGCCTCCATCGTGATCGGGCTGCACGAGACACGGCCCTGGCTGTGGGATCGACTCGACGACGGCGTGCGAGAGCGGGTGGTGACCTGGCTGGCCGGTCAGGTCGGCGAGCCCTCGATCGACAACAACTGGATCTGGTTCCAGAACGTCACCGAGGCCTTCCTCCGGTCGGTCGGCGGACCGTGGTCGCAGGCTGATCTCGAACGCAACTGCGAGCTGACCGAGTCATGGCATCGCGGGGGCGGCTGGTACACCGACGGCGGGCTCCGCAAGCACGACTTCTACACCGCGTGGGCGTTCCACCTCTACCCGCTGTGGTGGTGCCGCATGGCGCCCGACCTGCCGCTCGCGCAGGAGTACCGCTCCGTGTATCTCGATCGGCTCGCCGAGTTCCTGCCCGGGCACGCCGCGCTGTTCGGCGCCGACGGCGCCCCGCTGTTCCAGGGCCGTTCCCTCACCTACCGCTGGGCCGCCCTCGCGCCGGTCTGGGTCGCCGCCGTGTTCGACTCCGGACCGTTCGATCCCGGGATGCTGCGTCGGTGGGCCAGCGGCACACTGCGGTACTTCCTCGATCGGGGCGCGCTGGACGACGATGACGTGCTGACCACCGGCTGGCACGGGTCCTTCCCGGCCTTGGCGCAGTGGTATTCGGGTCCCGCCTCGCCGTACTGGGCGAGCAAGGGGATGCTCGGCCTCCTGCTGCCCGAGGACCATCCGGTGTGGACGTCGGTGGAGCAGCCGCTGCCGGTGGAGCGGGCGGACTTCCAGCTCGATCTGCCCGGCCCGGGCTGGCTGGTGTCGGGGACGAAGGACGACGGCATCGTCCGGGTGGCCAACCACGGCACCGACCGGGCCTCGGACGAACGACTCGCGCCGGAGCTGCCGGTGTACACGGCCTTCGCCTTCTCCACGCACACCGCGGTCGGGCTCGATCCGGCACAGGAGCTGTGGCGGGGCCGAGGACTGGAGGCGGCTCCCGCCGATTCGGCGGTGGTGCTGCTGGACGAGCGGGGCGAGCCGTCGATGCGGCCGCCGGTGCGGCCGCTGGGCGTGGTCGACGGCGTCGCCTTCTCGCGGCACCGCGCGCACTGGCCGGTCGACTCCGCGGCCGACGTCTTCCGGACGGGGCCGACGGTGACGGTGGGGTCGGTGCTGCGCGGGGCGTGGGAGGTGCGTCTGATCCGCGTCGAGGAGTCGACCGGGGCGGCCGAGGAACCGATGTCGGAGGACGTCGATCCGGCGGGGTTGCGGTTGCGGGTCAGCGGGTGGCCGGTGGCGGGGGAGGCTCCCCCCGAGATCGAGTTCGGACCGGACGGCGAGGTGATCTCGGCGGGCGGGCCGCGGAGCCGCGCCGTGGGACTGCTGGGCCTCGTCGGCGGGGAGGCGCTGCGGTTCGAGGGCGTCTCGGCGGTCGGCCGATACTCCGCGGTGTCCACGCTGGTCGGCACGGGTCCGGTGGAGCCGGGGCGGGTCTATGCCGCCGCGTTCGCGCTGTCCGGGCGGGCGGCGGGGACCGCGTCGTCGGCCGCGGGCTCGGCGTCGGCCGCGGACGTGGCACCGGCCGTGGACGTGGCGATCTCCGCGACTGCGACCGGATCGCCCGTCGTCGTGGTGCGGTGGGGCGACGGCCGCACGCAGTCCGTCGAGTGGCCGTCGTGAGGGCCCGGTCGCCCTCGTCGAGCTGCGGGCACGTCGTCGGCTGGTCTCGTCGCGGGAGGATCGGGGTCACGGTTCGGTGAAGGTGCGGCCGGAGTGACGTGATTTTCACCGGTCGCCGAACTACGCCGTTGGGCGGACAGTGAGTCACCGTATCCCGTGTTCAACGTGTTTATAGTGACTATGAGTGAGGAATGGTTGATCCATTCGGAGTAAGTTCGTGAACAATTCCCGATGAGGCAATGGCACGGGCCGGATACATTCGCTCCCGGTCGTGGGGTCCGCGTGGTCGCTGCTTAGCATCTGGGGCCCGACAAGGAAACGAATCATTTTCGACTTTGTGTCGAGAGGGGAGTGCCGTGTCTCGATCACGATGGCAGCGGACTGGTGCGATGGTGATCGCGTTAGCCCTGGGGAGCACGTTGGCCGCGTGTGGAGACACCGCCGACGACGGCGCGGTCGAGATCTCCTTCCACTGGTGGGGCAACGACGATCGCGCCGAGGCCACTCAGGCGGCGGTCGAGCTGTTCATGGCCGAGCACCCCGACATCACCGTCTCGGTGTCCTTCGCCGACTACAACGCCTACGTCGAGCGCCTCTCCACCCAGGTGGCGGGCGGGAACAGTCCGGACGTCGTGCAGACCGACATGCCGTTCCTGCGGGAGTTCGCCGACCGCGGCGTGCTCCGGGACCTCGGTGAGCACGTCGGAAGCGAGATCGACACCGACGATCTGCCACCCAGCCTGATCGACGGCGCCAGCATCGACGGCGTCCTCTACGCGATCCCCGCCGGGCAGAACACCCAGACGCTGCTGTACGACGTCGAGGAGTGGGAGGCCGCCGGGGTCGAGCCGCCCGCGGCCGGCTGGAGCTGGGCGGACTTCGAGTCGGCGGGTCGCGACATCCACGAGGCCACCGACGGCGAGGTCTACGGGTACAGCGACTTCGGCGGATTCTCCGACTGGTTCGACTTCTGGCTCCGGCAGGACGGGAAGTCGCTGTACGCGCCCGACGGCACGCTCGGCTTCGAGGAGACCGACCTCGTCGAGTTCTGGACCTGGACCAAGAGCCTCCAGTCCGACGGCGTGGTGACCCCCGCCGAGATCACGACGACCTTCACCGGCAGCATCGACACCTCGCCGCTGGTGTTGGGCCGATCGGCGGCCGAGTTCAACTACGACTCCTCGGCACCCAGCTACCACGCCTCGTCCGACGGCCTGGTCGAGCTGGCCCCGTGGCCGACCGACACCGACAGCACCGGGATGCTCGCCGCCGCCGCGTCGATGTACAGCATCGGCAGCTCCAGCGACCACCCGGTCGAGGCGGCGATGCTGATCGACTTCCTGGTCAACGACGTCGACGCCGGTCAGGAGCTGGGCGTCGTGCGCAGCATGCCGCCGAACGCGGCGGTCCGGGAGGCGATCGCGTCCGACCTGGACGGCGCGAATCAGCAGGTCTTCGACTTCCAGGAGAGCGTCGCCGAGCTGATGGGCGAGGCGCCCAACGCGCCGCCCACGGGCGCGGGCTCGGTGAAGCGCTCGTTCACGGTCATCTACGACTCGTACAACTTCGGCGGGATGTCCGTCGAGGAGGCGGCGAGCCAGCTGATGAACGAGGCCGCCCAGGCACTCGGCGACTGAGCCGGGCCGGTGGCGTCGAGGTCGATCCGGTGAGAGGCCGGGTCGGCCTCGGCAGTGCAGACGATCCGGGATCGACCGGGTGGCCGCGGTCGATCCGCGTGGTGCCCGGTCGTCTCGCCGAACGAGAGGCGCGTGTCGTGTCGAACGGTCCACAACCGATGTCCCCCGCTGTCCGGGCGGGCCTCGCGGTGTCGCACGAGGAGGGCGACGGCCCGCCGTGGCGGGCCGACCTCGGCGACGGGACCTATCGGAACCCGGTGCTGTGCACCGACCTGTCGGACCCGGACGTCATCCGCGTCGGCGACGACTTCCACCTGGTCGCCTCCACCTTCGCCGCGGCGCCGGGACTGACGCTGGCCACCTCCCGCGATCTCGTCGACTGGCGGCTGACCGGTCACGCGCTGGCCGCCCAGGAACCAGCCGACGTGTTCGCGCGACCGCAGCGGGGCAAGGGCGTGTGGGCCCCGTCGCTGCGCTTCCACGCGGGCCGCTACCACGTCTTCTACGGCGATCCCGACTTCGGCGTCCGAGTGCTCACCGCGACGCGGCCGGCGGGCCCGTGGTCGGCGCCGCACCTGATCAAAGCGGGCCGGGGGCTCATCGATCCGTGTCCGTTGTGGGACGCCGACGGCTCGGCGTACCTGGTGCACGGCTGGGCGGCCAGCCGCTCGGGCATCAGCAACCGGCTCACCCTGCATCGGATGTCCGCCGACGCGACCGAGCTGCTCGACGAGGGCCGGACCCTCATCGACGGCGACGAGATCCCCGGCTGCCACACGCTGGAGGGACCGAAGCTCTACCGGCGGGACGGCTGGTACTACGTCTTCGCCCCGGCGGGCGGGGTCGCCACCGGATGGCAGTCGGTGTTCCGCTCCCGGTCGATCGGCGGCCCCTACGAGCACCGGATCGTGTTGGCGCAGCGGGACACCGAGGTCAACGGCCCGCATCAGGGGGCGTGGGTCGACACGCCTTCGGGCGAGGACTGGTTCCTGCACTTTCAGGATCGCGGCGTCTACGGCCGGGTCGTCCATCTTCAACCGATGCGGTGGGGGGCGGACGGCTGGCCGGTCATCGGCGTCGACCCGGACGAGAACGGGTGCGGCAAGCCGGTGCTGGTCCACCCCAGGCCCGCCGTGAGCCCGGTGGCCGACTCCGGCGCGCTCACGCCGGACCCGGTGGACGAGCGCTTCAGTCCCGACGGACTCGGGCCGCAGTGGTCCTGGCAGGCGAACCCGGTGCGATCCTGGTGGTCGCTGACCGAGGAGCCCGGGGTGCTTCGCCTCTTCGCCCGACCGGATCGGGACGCGGAGGATCTGCGGGCGGTCGGCCAGGTGCTCACACGCCGCTGGCCCGCGGTGGAGTTCGCGGTCACCGTGGACGTGCGGCCGGTGGGGCCGCCCGGGCGGGCATGGCGCGGCGGACTCGCGGTGCTCGGCGACGATTACGCCTGGCTGGGGGTGTCGACCGGGCCCGCCGGGTCTCGCTTGGTGCTGCGCCGCAGGATCGACGGCGCGGACGCCGAGACCGAACTGGCGGCCCGCGACCTCGACTCGGCGGATCCGGCGCCGATCCGGCTGCGACTGGAGGTCTCGGCGGGCGGGCGCTGCCGGTTCGGCGTGGCCGACGCCGACGGCGTGTTCCGGCTCGTCGGCACCGGGCCGGACGCGACCTTCGCCGCCACCGCGGGACGCTGGGTGGGGGCGAAGGTGGGGCTGTTCGCCGTGTCGGAGCCGACGGCCGGCGGCGCGCAGGCGATCACGGCGGCGGGCGGCGCCGACGACGCGGGCGGCTCGGCGTATCTGGCCGTCGACGGCATCCGGCTGACCGCGCTGCGGAGCCGGATCGCCGACACCGCCGAGGGCTGACGCCCGGACACCCGGTCCGCGACTCGGGCGAGGCGCCGCGGACCGGGTGTCGTCGGATCAGGTCAGAAGACGCCCGCGCCGTTGCTCACGAGCGACGGGATGCTCGACGCCGGGTCGGCGCTGTAGGAGTACGGGACTCCGACGAAGCCGCCCCGGGTGTTGGGCGATCCCGAGTTGGAGTAGATGTTGTTGCGCTCGACGAGGTCGCCGGGTCCGGAGCTGGCGTAGCCCACCTCGGTGGGCGTGTCCACGCCCTGGAAGTAGTTCGACTCGACCAGCACGGAGGCTCCCTGCGTGGACGCGATGCCGTACTCGTTGTTGTTCAGGTAGTAGTTGTTGAAGACGTGCACGCCCTTGCCGAAGCGGATGCGCGGGTTCCGGGTGTTGGTGTTGTCGTAGAAGTTGTGGTGGTAGGTCACCCGCAGGTTGTCGGCGTCGGCGCTGAAGCTGTCGCTGTGGCCGAGCAGCGAGGTCTTGTCCGTCCCGTCGAAGTGGTTCCAGGACACGGTGATGAAGTCCGACTCGCGCTTGATGTCGAGCGATCCGTCGTAGCCGGGCAGGAACGTGTTGTGGTCGATCCAGATGTTGGTCGACCCGTCCTGCACGTTGATCGAGTCGTCGGCGGCGCCCGCGAAGGTGATGTTGCGGATGATGACGTTGTGGGCGTCGTCGACGTCGATGCCGCCGCCGTTGATCCGGGCGTTGTTGATCCCGACCAGGGTCTTGTCCGAGGCGATGTCGTTCATGCCGCTCAGATTGATCGTGCCGCTGACCTGCACGATGCGCGGCCCGGACGCCTGCATGTTGCTGATGAGGGCGGAGGCCGAGGTCACGGTGACGGTGGATCCGCCCGCGCCGCCGGTGGTGCCGCCGTTCTGCGACGCCCAGCCGATCGGACCGGACTGGAGGACGCCGGGGTCGGCGGTGGGAGCGGCCTGGTCCGCGGCGGCGCCGGTCACACTGGTCATGGTGAGCAGCAGCGCGCCTGCCGCGGCGAGCACGGCCGTCCGGCGCCCGGCCTTCGACGTATTCGTTGAGGAAGACGACATTGTCAATTCCTTCCCGGATCTCAAGGGGGCAGTGCTGACCCGCTTCGCTTCGCCGTGGTCGGGCGGTGGGGCATTCTCACAACGGGTCAGGCTGACTTGGAAAGCGCTATCCAAGTTGTGTCCATTCCTACCACCGGCGGTCGAGTCGACTCAATGGCCCGAATAGTCGAACTTCGGCGTCCGCAGGGATCAGCACGTCGGCTGTTCGGTTCAGATGGGAAGCGGGCAGCTACCAGGGTAGTCGGGTATTGACCAGTCGATCGGCGCCGAATACCGTGGGGGAAAGCGCTTTCTCGCTGTCTGAGACCCACTGGTGAAGGGACACTTCGGATGGGTGGAACAAGTTCTTGCCCGTCGAGATCGACGTCGCGTTCCCGTGGTCGACACCGGGTGAGAAAGCGGATCAAGAGTCCGGAAGATTTCTTTTCGAGTCGGATCGTCGAAGTAATTCGATGATTCTCGTCGGTAATTCGACCGATCGGGCTCGACGAGTAGGAGGCACGACCATGCGAAGATCGATCGGCATTCTCGTCACGGCGGTTCTCGCCGCGGGCGCAGGGGTCGCCGTCCAGTCCGTCGGGTGGGCCGAGTCCGGCTCGACGGCCGCGGCCTCGGAGACGGAGCGGACAGGCGAGGCAGGCCCCCAGGGTGGTCCTCGCGGCCTCGCGCGCGAGGTCCTGCCGCACCGTGACGGCTGGGCCGCCGCCGACGGCGGCACCACCGGCGGCTCCCGAGCGGCGCGCGACGACGTTCACCGAGTCACCGACCACGCCGAGCTGGTCGAGGCGCTTCGCGCGAGCGAGGGCCGGCCCAGCATCATCGAGATCGACGGCGTGGTGGACGCGAACATCGACGCCGACGGCACCGAGGTGACCTGTGCCGACGACGCCGATCCCGGCTACACGCTGGAGGCCTACCTGGCCGCCTACGACCCGGACACCTGGGGCGACGCGGACCCGGCCGGGCCGCTGGAGGAGGCGCGCGTCCGGTCGGCCGCCAACCAGGCGGAGCGCATCCGCCTCGACGTCCCGTCCGACACGACCGTCATCGGCGTGGGCCGCGACGCCGAACTGCGCGGGGTGAGCCTGCGGTTGGCGGGCGTCGACAACGTGATCATCCGCAACATCGAGTTCGAGGCGCCCGTCGACTGCTTCCCGCAGTGGGACCCGACCGACGGTGAGCTGGGTGCCTGGAACTCCGAGTACGACGCGATCTCGCTGACCGAGGCCACCCACGTATGGGTGGACCACAACACCTTCCACGACGGGCGCTACCCGGACAGTGCCCAGCCCGACCACTTCGGCGTGCCCTACCAGGTGCACGACGGGCTCGTCGACATCACCAACGGCTCAGACCTCGTCACGGTCTCGTGGAACGTGTTCCGCGATCATGACAAGACGATGCTGATCGGCTCGTCGAACACCCGGTTCACCGACCGGGGCAGGCTGCGCGTCACCCTGCACCACAACGTCTTCGACGGCATCCTGCAGCGTGCGCCGAGGGTCCGCTTCGGACAGGTGCACCTCTACAACAACCATTACGTGATCCGAGCGGGCGAGGGCTATCTGTACAGCCTCGGCGTCGGCGTCGAGTCGGCCATCCGATCAGAGCGCAACTACTTCCGCATGACCGGCGTGCCTGCCTCGGAGGTCCTCTACGACTGGGGCGGCACCACCGTGCACAGCGCGGGCGACCTCGTCGCCGACGAGCGGGGTCGTCGCCTGGTCGACCTCCGGGTGGCGCACAACGAGGCCTATGGCCTGGACCTCACCGACGACGTCGGCTGGCGTCCGACCCTGCACACCAGGATCGATCCGGTCCGTTCGGTGCCCGGCGTGGTCGGTGCCAAGGCGGGAGCAGGCCGACTGCGTTGACCGCGTCCCGGCCGGGCTCGGTTCGCGTCACGCGCCGCCGAGCCCGACCGGAGCGTCCGGTGTCCGTCCCGTTCGACGGTTCCGACGGCGAATGCCCCCGGGCCGACGAGACCCGGGCAGGCGGCGGGCCGGGGAGGGAGCGGCGTGCCGGTGGTGCGGGCGGCGTCCGGTCTGGTCGGCCCGTGCGCGGCGGGAACGCCACGACCGTGCCGCGTCGCGGCATAGGACGAGAAGCCGGGAACCTCACGGACACAGCCGGCTCGGGCGCAGCCGCCTCGGGCTCACGGCGGCACAGGCTCACCGCGACACCGCCGGTGGCGGCCGTGCGGCGACCGGTGTCGGCCTGGCGGCGGCCCCGTTCGGCCTCACACCGCCTCGGCCTCACACCAGCTCAGCCTCGCTCCGCTCAGCCCCGCACCCGCGGCCGCGCAGCACGTCAGGCCCACGCCAGGTCCAGCTCGGAGAACAGGGCCAGCCGCTCGGCGGCGGCGAACACCGCGTCGTCCACGCCGTCGACGACCGGACGCAGGGCCGGACCCTCGCCGATCAGGCGATAGTGCTCGGCCGCCAGCTCCTCGGCGGGACCGTCGAGTCGGATCGCCTCCAGCACCGACATGAACGAGTGGCTGCGCGCGGCGGGGGAGAGCAGTTCCACGGCGGGGTCGGCGATGTGCTCCGCCAGATTGCGCAGCAGGCCGACTCGCGGCCATCGGGCGCTCTCCTGCTCGACGCCGTCGATCTCCAGTCGTAGTTCGTCGCGGGTGTACCAGAGCCGCACCGTTCCCCGGGTGCCGTGCAGGATCAGCACCGGGTCGCGGGTGGTGGCCGCCGAGAGGGTCACGGCGACGGTCACCGGCACGCCCGTCGAGGTCACCACCCGCACACAGGCGGTGTCGTCGGTCTCGATCGGACGAGCGCGGAACCGTTCGACCTCGATCGAGCGCAGGCTGCCGCGTTCCTCGGCGCCCACGACGCGGAGTGCCGAGGCGACGGCATGGGCGAAGGGGTTGGTGAGCGCTCCGTCGGTGACGGCGACGCCGTCGAGCGTCATCCGGCCCGCCCACGGAGAGCGGGCGTAGTAGGCGGCGTCGCGAATCCAGGTGCCCGCCCCTCCGACGCCGCGCAGCTCGCCGAGCACGCCGTCGGCGATCAGTTCGCGGGCGCGGTCCAGCGCGGTGGAGCCCAGGCTCTGGAAGCCGATCTGGCAGCCGCGCCCCGTCTCCGTCGCGACGGCGAGCAGCTTCTCGAACTCGGCGAGCGTGGCGGTCGGCGGCTTCTCCACCAGGACGTGCGCCCCCGCCCGCATGGCGGTCACCGCCAGCGGGACGTGGGTGTGGATCGGCGTGGCGATCACGACGATGTCGGGGGAGTGCCTCCGCAGCAGCGGCTCCAGGGAGTCCGCGGTCTCCGGCCCGCCGAGGCGTGCGATCAGCTCGGCGTCGGGCGGTCGCGGGTCGGCCACGCCGACGACCCGCAGGACGCCCTCGTCGGCCAGCTCGACCTGCTGGTCGAGGTGCACCCGGCCGTAGCCGTGCGCCCCGACCTGGACCACCGTCGTCGTCCTGTCGTTCACGACCGCTCCCGCAGCGACACGGCCACCGAGGCGAACAGCACCATGCCGGTCACCAGCGGCAGCATCAACCAGGTCTGTCCGATGATGACGACCGCCGCCACCAGCGCGCCCAGCAGCAGCGCGCTGCCTCCCGGATCGCGCACGGCGGTCGTCGCGCCGTCGCGCAGCGCGGTCGTCCAGCTCGACTCCTCGGACCAGGCCAGCGCCACCCGCAGCCCGATCACGGCTCCGACGGCCGCGATGCCCAGCAGCATCGGCCGGTAGAACTCGGCGCCCGGCATGCCCGCCACGAGGGCGAGCGTGTTGAGCAGGAACACGACGAGGACCCCGACGGGGGCCAGCAGCACGGCCTTCTGCGCACGGACGACGTCGCCGACCCGCCGGAGGTACCGGCCGATGGTGAAGGTGCCGTCCCGCCGGATGCGGTCGCGCAGCACGTCGGACCCGGCGGTCACCGCCGCGAAGGCGGTGACCACGGGCAGCGAGGCCAGGAACACCAGTACGCCGAGGTACAGGACGTCGGCGAACAACACGAACCTTCCGCCGAAGATCCCGGCCCGCCCACCCGTGGTCACGGAAGACATGATCAGCCCTTCAGTCCGGAGGTCGCCAGGCCCTGGACCAGGTAGCGCTGGAACGCGAAGAAGAACAGCCCGATCGGCACCAGCGTGAGCACCGACATGGCGAACATCGGACCGTAGGCCGAGACGCTCGTCTGGTCGATGAACAGCCGCAGGGCCAGCGGCAGCGTGTAGTTGCTCGGGCTGCTCAGGTAGATCAGCTGGCTGAAGAAGTCGTTCCAGGTCCAGATGAACGTGAAGATCGCGGTGGTGATCAACGCGGGTCGGGCCAGCGGCAGGATGATGTAGTAGAACAGCCGCAGCGGTCCGCAGCCGTCGATCGTCGCCGCCTCGTCCAGCTCACGGGGCAGGCCCCGCATGAACTGGATCATCAGGAAGACGAAGAACGCCTCGGTGGCCAGGAACTTCGGCAGGATCAGCGGCCAGAACGTGTCGACCATGCCCATGTTCTGGAAGATGATGTACTGCGGGATCAGCACCACGTGGTGCGGCAGCATGAGCGTCATCAGCATGAAGCCGAACATCAGCTTGCTCAGCTTGAACCGCAGCCTGGCGAAGGCGTAGGCGGCCAGCACACACGAGACGACGTTGCCGACGACCGATCCGCCCGCGATGAACAGCGAGTTGTACAGGAAGGTCCCGAAGCTGGTGCCGCCGATGCCTGCCACGGCGTCGACGAAGTTCTGCCAGGTCGGATTCTCCGGCAGCAGCGCCAGGCTGGTGATGACCTCGTTCGCGGGCTTGAACGCGGCACCGAGCAGCCAGGCGATCGGGTAGAGCAGCACGGCGATGAACGCCAGGATCACCGCGTGCCAGAGGACGGTGCGCAGCCTGCCCGGCTTCTTGTTCCGCTTGGGCGGGGGCGTCGCCGCCTGGTCCTCCGGCGCGGTCAGCGTCGCAGTACTCATCTACTTGTCCTCTCCGGCGTAGAACACCCACCGGCCGGACGTCTTGAAGACCAGTCCGGTGAACAGCGCGATGGTCAGGAGCAGCAGCCAGGCCATCGCCGAGGCGTAGCCCATCTGGAAGTCCTGGAATCCACGCTGGTACAGGTACAGCGTGTAGAAGAGCGTGGAGTCGGCGGGGCCGCCCTGCCCGTTGCTGACCACGAAGGCCCCGGTGAAGGACTGGAACGACTGGATGATCTCCATCACGAGGTTGAAGAAGATGACCGGGGACAGCATCGGCAGCGTCACCGAGGTGAAGGTCTTCCACGTGCTCGCCCCGTCCACGGCGGCGGCGTCGTAGAGGTCCTGCGGGATCTGCTTGAGGCCCGCGAGGAAGATGACCATCGGCGCGCCGAACTGCCAGACCGCCAGGATGACGATGACGTACATCGCGTAGTCGGGCTGGTTGATCCAGCCGCCGGTGTCGATCCCGACGGACCGCAGCAGCGAGTCGACCGCGCCGTCGTCGGTGAACAGCGACCGCCACACCAGGGCGATGCCGACGCTGGCGCCCAGCAGCGACGGGGCGTAGAACGCGGAGCGGTAGAAGCCCTGGCCCTTCCTCGGGCGGTTGAGCAGCAGGGCCACGCCCAGGGCCGCCGCCAGCTTGAGCGGCGCGGACAGGAAGACGTACTGGAAGGTCACCCCGACCGACGACATGAACCGGTCGTCCTGGGTGAACAGTCGGATGTAGTTGTCCAGGCCGACCCATTCGGGCGCGGTGAACAGGTTGTAGTTCGTGAAGGACAGGTACAGCGAGGCCACCATCGGACCGATGGTGAGCAGCACGGCGCCCGCGATCCACGGCGACAGGAACAGATAGGCGATGCCTGTCTGCTCCTTGTTCTTCGGCCCCTTCCGGGCGCGGCCCGGTCTCGTCCCGCCGGGCTGCGGCGATGCCACTTCGTTGACTTGTTGCGCGACCATGACCTTACCTATCCTGGGATGCGGCCGTTCTCAGGCGGCCGCATCCGCTCAACGGACTCTCCTCAGAGTTCCTGTTCGGCGCGTTCCATGAACTGTTCGACCGCGTCGTCGATGGACAGTTGTCCGAAGCCGATCACCGAGTTGAGTCGCTGCCATTCTCGTTTGAGCGCGCTGTTGCCCGGTGGCGGGGCGGACGGGGGTTCCTCGAGTTCGTCGGCGAGGGCTTCCTCGTAGTCGTAGACGAGTTGGTCGGGGCCGTCGAGTTCGGCTCCGACGGCTGCTCGGACGTCGTCGTTGACGGGCATGCCTCGGGAGGTGCCGAGGATGAGTCCGGCGTCGACGTCGTTGAGCAGGAAGTCGACCAGGGCGGCCGACTCCTCGGGGTGATCACTGTTCGCCGCGATGCTGATGAGCATGCCGGGCTTGGCGAACTGGCCCACCCGGTCGCTGCCCTCGATGCGCGGCATCGGTGCGAGGCCGACGCCGTCCGGCAGCACGGAGAAGAAGCTGACCGCCGTGCTGTCCCACGTGAAGTCGGCGAACGCCGAACCCCTGGCCAGCGGCGAGTTCTCCACGGCGCCGTCGATCTCGGAGGTGATGGTGGCGGGGGTGGCGGCCTCGGTGGTGCGGAACTCGTCGAGGAGTTCGAGGTAGGTGCGCAGGTCGTCGGAGGTGAAGCCGATCTCGCCCGCGTCGGTGTAGAGGTCCTTGTCCTGCTGACGCAGCCAGACCTGGTAGGTCTCCCAGGACCAGCCGAAGTCGGTGGTCCCGTAGCGCTCGCCGTCGGTGGACTCGGTGAGCGCCTGACTGCTGCTCAGCAGGTCCTCCCACGTCCAGCCCGCCTCGGGCAGCGGCACCCCGGACTCCGTCCAGGCCTGCTCGTCATACGCCCACGCATGCGTGTTCTGCGCCATCGGCAGCGCGTACAGACTCCCGTCGATCTCCCCGGACCGCGCCAGCAACGGCGTGATCCCCTCGGTGCCCAGCTGATCCTCGTCGAACTCGTGCAGATCGGCAAGGACACCCCGATCCCCGTACTCCCGCAGATAGGCGTAGTCCATCTGGATCACGTCCGGAGCGTTGTTGCCCGCGACCTCGGTCGCCAACCGCTCGAAGTACCCCGAGAACGCCGCATACGACGTGTTCACCGTGATGTTCGGATGCCGCTCCTCGAACAACGCGATCGCCTCTTCGGTGATCTCGGCGCGGTCGTCGCTGCCCCACCAGGTGAACCGCAGCTCCACCTGGCCGTCGGAGTCCCCGCCCGCGCCGCCGCATGCCGTCACCAGTCCGGCCACCACGGCCGCGGCTAAAACAGATCTTCCCCGTTGTAACGGTGAGCGTCTCTGCGCACCCATCCCGGGCCTCCTGATCTGAACAGTGCCGGCCAGGGTGACCGAGCACTCACTGGAAAGCGTTTACCGAAAGTATGCGTCATCTTCGGTGGTGTCAATCACACGGCCGAAACCGGACGAAGTCGGACGTCAGCGCTGGTGGGGCGGGCGGTCCTGCCGCGGGGAACCGGGTCTTGGCGTGCGGTCCGACACAGGTTACGGTGGAAAGCGCTTTCCTGGGAGGTAAGGACGCATGGACAGTCAAGTGCTGGGTATCGCGATGAACGGGATCACGGGACGGATGGGCTATCGCCAGCATCTGCTCCGCTCGATCCTCGCCATCCGCGAGGCGGGCGGCGTCACGCTGTCCGACGGGACTCGGGTCATGCCCGAGCCGATCCTCGTCGGACGCAGCGAACAGAAGCTTCGAGAACTGGCCCGACGGCACAAGCTGGATCGGTGGACGACCGACCTCGGCGAGGCCCTGGCCGCCGACGACGTGTCGATCTACTTCGACGCCCAGGTGACCA
Source organism: Actinoalloteichus hoggarensis (assembly GCF_002234535.1). Taxonomy (NCBI): domain Bacteria; kingdom Bacillati; phylum Actinomycetota; class Actinomycetes; order Pseudonocardiales; family Pseudonocardiaceae; genus Actinoalloteichus; species Actinoalloteichus hoggarensis. Next base: position 5,105,608 of record NZ_CP022521.1, on the reverse strand, counting down.
GCGCCCGCGAGGAGGCGGTGCGTCGCGCGGTCGAGGCGGGCAAGCACGTCTACACCGAGAAGCCCACCGCGACCTCGCTCGCGGGTGCCGTGGAACTGGCCAGGGTCGCCGCCGAGGCCGGGGTGAAGACGGGCGTCGTGCAGGACAAGCTGTTCCTGCCCGGCCTGATGAAGCTCAAGCGGCTCGTCGAGGGCGGCTTCTTCGGCCGCATCCTCTCGGTGCGCGGCGAGTTCGGCTACTGGGTCTTCGAGGGCGACTGGCAGCGTGCGCAGCGCCCGAGCTGGAACTACCGGGCCGAGGACGGCGGCGGCATCGTCGTCGACATGTTCCCCCACTGGCACTACGTGCTGGAGGACCTGTTCGGTGCGGTGGAGGCGGTCACCGCCAAGGCCGTCACGCACATCGACCGTCGCTGGGACGAGAAGAACCAGGCCTACGAGGCGACGGCCGACGACTCCGCCTACGGGATCTTCGAGCTGGCGGGCGGCGTCATCGCTCAGATCAACTCCTCGTGGTCGGTGCGGGTCAACCGCGACGAACTCGTCGAGTTCCAGGTCGACGGCACCGAGGGCAGCGCGGTCGCGGGCCTGCGTTCCTGCCGTGCCCAGCACCGATCGGCCACGCCGATGCCGGTGTGGGATCCCGACGTCGCGCAGCCGGAGCCGTTCCGCGAGCAGTGGCAGGACGTGCCGGACAACGGCGAGCTGGACAACGGATTCCGCGTGCAGTGGGAGATGTTCGTCCGCCATGTCTGCGAGGACGCGCCGTTCCCGCACGACTTCCTGGCCGGAGCCAGGGGAGTGCAGCTGGCCGAGGCAGGCCTGGAGTCCTCGCGCACCGGCCGTCGCGTCGCCATCGAGCCCATCACGGCGTGACGGGCTGATCCGTCTCGTCCACGTCAGTCCCGAGACACCCAGGAGGTCGACCAGTGCGGGTACTCGTCACCGGAGGCAGCGGCAGGCTGGGGCGCAGCGTCCTCGCGGCGCTGGCCGAGGCGGGGCACGAACCCGTCTGCGTCGACCTCGTCCGGCCGTCGTTCGAGCAGGTCCCCTACGAGTCCTTCGCGGTGGACCTGCTCGACACCGGTGAGTGCTACAGCGTCATCGGCCGGTACCGGCCGGATGCCGTCGTGCATCTGGCGGCCGTACCGGTTCCGTTCCTGCGTACCGACGTCGCGACCTTCCGCACCAACACGCAGATGGTGTTCAACGTCTGTCAGGCCGCCACGGAGCTGGGCGTCGGCACGGTGCTGGCCGCCAGCAGCCCCACCGTCATCGGCTACGGGAACCCGGCGGGCTGGCAGGCGGACTACCTGCCGCTGGACGAGGCGCATCCGACGCGGCCGTGGCACGCCTACGGGCTGTCCAAGGTCGTCGCGGAGGAGACGATCCAGGCGTTCGCGCGCCGCTGGCCGGACCGCATCGCCTGCCATGCGTTCCGGCCCTGCTTCGTCGTCTCACCGGAGGAGTGGGACGGGGCGCCCACCCAGACCGGCGACACGATCCTCGATCGACTGAACCGGCCCGAACTGGCCGCCGTGTCGCTGTTCAACTATCTCGACGCGCGCGACGCGGGTGACTTCGTCGCCGCGCTGCTGGCCAAGGCACACGACATCCCGCCGGGCGAGGTCTTCTTCGTCAGCGCGCCGGACGCCATGGCCAGAGAGCCGTTGTCCGAGCTGCTCGTCGCACACGCGGGCGTGTCCGCCGAACAGGCGGCGGGACTGACCGGTTCGAGCCCGGCCTTCGACAGCACCAAGGCCGAGCGGCTGCTGGGCTGGCGCGCGAAGCGGAGCTGGCGCACCGAGCTGCGCTGAACCGCGGGCGGTTCCCGGCCGCCCCGACTCCGCGCGTTCGCGTGTGCCGACGAGAAGGGCGCGGGGCGGGCGCGTCGGCCGGGACGGCGCGGGGCGTCGGGCAGCCGGCCTTACGCTGCCGCCCGACCCGGTCGCGGGTCTGGCGGACCCGATGAGGAAGACGCCCGGCGCCGTGACGACGCCCGCGCGCCGCCGACCGTCGCGCGGTCTCGCCGGGCCTACGCCGATGCCGATGCCGATGCCGAACGAGAGGGAACGCGACCCGATGCGCATCACCGAGCTGACCAGCGAGGCGTTCACCGTGCCGTTGGACCGGTCCTGGGGTCCCGGCGTCGACCAGCAGCACCTGATCGTCACGACCCTGCGCACCGAGGACGGCGCTACCGGCACCGGTTTCAGCTGGACGCCGCTGGTCGGAGCGCACTCGGTGCTCGCCATGCTGCGACACGACCTGCCCAGGCTGGTCGTGGGCGCGGAGACCGCCCCGGCGGGCGTGCTGTGGGACCGCTGGTGGGCGGGACTGCACGAGGGCGGCTCGGGGGGCATCACCGGGATGGCCCTCGCGGCCGTCGACATCGCCCTGTGGGATCTTCGGGCCAAGGCCGCCGGGCTCCCGCTGGTCGACTTCATCGGCAGGCGACGCGAGACCATCGGGGTCTACGGCAGCGGCGTCAACCTCTACTACGAGCTCGACGAGCTGCTGGAGCAGGTCCGCCGCTTCGTGGCCGCGGGCCACCGCGCGGTGAAGATCAAGGTCGGGTCCCCCGAATTGGCCAGAGACCTTGAACGGGTCGCCGCGGTACGGGAGGTCCTCGGCCCGGATCGGCTGCTGATGATCGACGCGAATCAGCGCTGGGACCACCCCACCGCGGTGCGGGCCGTCCGCGCCCTGTCGGCCTACGATCCCTACTGGATCGAGGAGCCCCTGCTCGCCGACGAGCTTCCGGGCCTCGCCCGGTTTCGCGCGGCCGTCGACGTGCCCGTCGCGGTCGGCGAGAACCTGCGGACCGGACATCAGTTCCGCGACGCGCTGACGGCGGGCGCGGTCGACTTCGTGCAGCCCAACGTGGTCCGGGTCGGCGGCATCACGCCGTTCCTGCGGATCGCCGAGCTGGCCGCGTCCTTCGGCGTGCCGACCGCGCCGCATCTGCTGCCGGAGCTGTCCGCGCAACTGGCGATGTGCGTGGGCTCGGTGTCCATGGTGGAGGACATCGACCGTGCCTCGTTCGGCGCCCTCGGTGCGCTGGCGGAGCCGAGCGGGGTTCGGCTCGACGCGCCCTCGGCGCACACCGCGACGGTGCCCGGTCACGGGCTCGTCTTCGCCACCGAGCGGCTGACCCCGCTCGCGGACTAGGCGTCGTCGGGCTCGACGGCCGCAGGTTCGACGCCCCGACGGGTTCGACGCCTGCCGTCCTCGATCCCGTCGAACACACGCCCGTCGGACACGTCGCCGAGGCCGCCTCGCCCGGCCCCGCACCGCCGACGGCTCGGCGGGAACGTCCGTGCGAGCGTGCCGCGGCGACGGGATCGCGGGGCTCTCCGACGGGCGGCGGGCAGGCACACGGCTCCGGCGCGGGCGGCGGGCCACCGTGTCGGATCAGCGCCGAGTCGTCGTGAGTACACGTCGCGCTCGTTAACGTAGACGACGTGCGCCGCCGCTCGGATGTGGTACAGCTAACCCTGGTTCGGCCCACCCGCATGCGGTGCCGTGCGTCTAGTTCGTGTCAGACAGATCGTGCTTTCGCTTCGGGGGCGATCCACGATAGCGGCCTGCGGGGCCGGAATCCGGCCGCCGCACGGCCTTGGTGATCCGGCTGTCGAGGAGAGATCCACATGCGCATCGGAAGACGGACGGCCGTCCTGTTCGGGGTCACCGTGCTGGCCTGCGGCGGAGTGGCCGCGTGTTCGAACGGCCACGCGGCGGCCGAGGACGCGGCGACTCGGTTCGCTCAGGCCTGGCAGTCGGGCGATCTGACATCGCTCTCGTACGTCGAGAGCTCCGGCGACGAGGCCCAGGAGTGGTACACCGAGATCACCGAGGGAGTGGCGGGCCGGGTCCACGAGGTGACCGTCGGCGACGTCACGGTCGACGACGCGGCGGCCGAGGCTCGGCTCGACGTCTCCTGGGAGCTGGCCTCGGGGGGTGAATGGCAGTACCAGACCACCGTCGACCTGCGGCAACAGGGCGAGGACTGGCAGATCGTCCTCGATCCGGGCGCCGTGCACCCCGACCTGGTCGACGGCGAGCGTCTCCGCAGCAGCCACACGCCTGCGGAGCGCGGCGAGATCGTCGGCGTCGACGGCGAGCCCATCGTCACCGCCCGCCCCGTGGTCGTGATCGGCGTCCACCCGGCCAACGTCACCGACGCCGCCGGACTCGCCCGGAGCCTGGGCGACGCGCTGGCTCAGGACGGGGTGGACACCTCCGAGCTGCCCGACCGCATCGCGGCGGCGGACCCGGACGACTTCGTCGAGGTCGTCACCCTGCGCGAGGAGCGTTATCAGGAGATCCGGCCGCTGATCTACGAGCTGCCCGGCACCGTCTTCCGCGAGGAGACCCGGCAGCTGGCACCGACTCGGGAGTTCGCCAGGGCGTTGCTGGGCAGCGCGGGCCCGGTCACCCAGGAGATCATGGACGACGAACCGGGCCGGTACCGGATCGGGGACGTGGTCGGCCTCAGCGGCCTGCAGCGCAGCCTGGACGACCGGCTGCGGGGCACGGGCGGCGTCGCGGTCGTCATCGACGGCACCGAACGCGAGCTGTACAGCTCCGATCCCGTGCCGGGGGAGACGGTCACCCTGACCCTGGACCCGGCCGTGCAGAACGCGGCCGACCGCGCGCTGGCGGCGGAACCCCGGCCCAGCGCGCTGGTGGCGGTGCGGATCAGCGACGGTCACGTCCTCGCGGTCGCGGGCGGGCCGGACGGCGGCAGCGGCGACGTCGCCCTCCACGGCTGGGTCCCGCCGGGCTCCACGTTCAAGATGGTCAGCGCGATGGCGCTGCTCGACGGCGGCGACGTCACCCTGGACCAGCCGGTCGACTGCCCTTCGACGATCGAGGTGGACGGACACAGCGTCAAGAACGCCTTCCCCGAGGCGTTGGGCGAGGTTCCGTTCCGGGAGAACTTCGCCCGGTCCTGCAACACCGCCTTCGTGGCGCTGGCGCCGAACCTGGGCTCGGACGGCCTCACCGAGGCGGCGGCGAAGCTCGGCATCGGCGGCGACTGGGACATCGGCGTCGACGTCTCCACCGGCTCGGTGCCGCCCGCGGACGGCCCCGCCGCGCAGGCGGCCTCGGCCTTCGGCCAAGGCCAGACCACGGTCAACCCCATGACGATGGCCGCCGCGACCGCCGGCGTCGCGGCGGGACAGTGGAAGCAGCCGAGGCTGGTCGTCGAGACCGACCAGGCGGAGGCGACGGAGCCCGAGACCCGTGAGCCGTTGGAGCCGGAGTCGGTGGACGCCCTGCACACGATGATGCGCGAGGTCGTCACCGAGGGCACCGCGACGCGACTGGCGGAGGTGCCCGGCGAGCCGGTGCACGGCAAGACGGGCACGGCCGAGTACGGCACGGAGGTCCCGCTGCGCAGCCACAGCTGGTTCGTCGGCTGGCAGGGCGACGTGGCGTTGGCCAGCTTCGTCGAGGACGGCGGCGACGCGGGCGGACCCGCGACCGCGGCGGCGGAGCGCTTCCTGCGTGATCTCAACGAGTGACTCCTCGGGCGTGACCTGACGGCGGGGAGGGCAGGCCTGGTGGCCGGCCCTCCTATCACGCTGTCGGGAGCATGTCCGGCCGCCGGGCGCGGCGCAGGCCGGGCTCCGAGTCCCCTGTCCCTCAGGCGCGTCGTCGCCATGGGTATGGGGCGTCGCGGGCCGTGGTGGTGTGGTGGGTTCAGTGGCGTAGTCGATTGAGGAGGGTGACGAGTGCGGCTCGGCTGCGGGGTGGCAGTGCGGCGGCGGGGAGGCTGTCGGCCGTCACCGTGCGGAGTGTGGTGATGGCGGCTTCGAGGAATTCGATGCCGTGGTCGGTGATGCGGAGTCGTTTCTCTTGTCCTCGGCCGGTGACGGTGAGACAACCGCGTTCGGTGAGGCGGGCGATGCTGTGATCAAGGCTGCGTGGCGGCAGGTCCAGGGCGGTGTGGGTGATGGATTTGCGTACTGGCCGGGGTGTGCGGGCCAGCAGACGGAGGAGTCGGTAGTCGTAGACGGTGATGCCGTGGTTGTTGCGCAGGGCGTCGGCGGGGTGGGTGGTCCAGCGTTGGGTCGCCGCGATCAGGGACTCCCACAACACCCAGGGTTCGGCGGTGACAGTCCCGGCACCCACCGCGATGTCCAACGGCGTGGGGGTGGTGGTGCGGGCCATGGGGGACGGGTCGGTTCGGGTGGTCGGTGTCGGCGACGGCTGCGGCGTCGGCTTCGGGGTGGTGGTCGGTCGGGTGGCAGGCATGCGGACGTTCTCCTGAGTGCTGAGTGCTGAGTGCTGAAGTGCCAGTGCTGATGTGCTGATGTGCTGGGTGCCGGGGGGCGGTGTTCGGTGGTGTGGTGGTTCAGTGCGAGCGGAGCAGGCAGGGTGTGCAGGGGACGCCCTGACCGGGCTCGACCCGCTCGACCGGTCGAGCGGTGTCGCCGAGGGTGAGGTGTTGGCCGCACCGGGTCGTGATGGTCGTGCCGCCGTTTCTGCCGACACGGCTGGTTCCGCCGGTTGTGTCGACACCGCTGGTCCCGTCGGTCCCGTCGGTTCTGTGGGTGTCGGCGAGGTGGACGAGTCCGGGTCGGCCGTCGGGGTGGCGGCGGCGCAGGCACAGCGCCCAGCCGGTGGTGTGCGGGGTGGGGGTGGTGTCGTCGTTGTCGAGGATCGCGGTGCAGTACGGGCAGTCCTGGACGTAGGGCACGACGCTGGTGGGGCTGTCGCCGTCGAGGGTGAGGGGGCCGAGGGTGACCATGACGCCGCAGATCGTCTTGGCCTGGTCGCCGTTGATCGGGATGGGGTGGCCGTGGTCGATGAACACGGTGTGCAGGTCGAGGAAGATCCCGACCACCGGCGGCCAGGCTTGCCGCAGCCGCAACGGTTCGACGGCGATCTCCCGGCTGTCGCCGGTCATCGCCACCCGCCGGCTACAGCCCAGATGTAGGGCCGGATGCGGGCGGCTCGTAGTCGGTGGACGACGGGGACGGACCGGTAGGTGACCAGGGTCCTCATCGGACCACCACCAGACGATGCCGTGCCTCGGCAACGGGTGGGGTGGTCAGGCAGGTGGGGCAGCGGTGCTCGTCGAAGTAGGGGACCGCGACCGGATTCCGGTTCAATGCCGTGAACACGCTGTTCGGATCGCAGACCGGGCGGATACGCGCCACGCCGTCCCGTGTCCAGTACTCCCGAAAGGCTCGGTGAGTATCGCCGTCGCTCACTGACCGGACGAACCACGGGCCGACGCCGGTCATCGGCGGCCACCGGGGACGATTCGCAACCCGACGGCGGCGCCACCTGCGCCGACTCCCGCCGCGACCCCGTTTTCAGTATCGGTGTCGGGGCTCTGAACAGCGGCGGGATGTCCGCCGGGAGCTGTTCCGACAGCGGCGGTGGCGGTGGTGCTGCGGGCGGTGATCAGTGCCCGACACAACGCATCACCGAGTTCCGGGACACGATCGGCGTGGACGAGCCAGCGGCCTCGGGTCGTGGTGCGGCTGCGGATGGAGACCTCGACGCCGTCGGGTCGGGGATGGAAACGGAGCCGTCGAACACCGGTGACGCCGTCCATCGCGGGCAACTCGATCGAACGCCACGCCCACAACGCGTCCAGGACGTCGACCGCGTCCGTCGCACCGATCACCGCACGCACCGGATCACGACCAGGCCGCACACCCTCCACCAGCACACCCTGCGCACCCGAGGTCACGAACATGACCCCACTCCGAAACCGGACACGCGCATCGGCATCGGTGTCGGTGTCGAGGAACAACGCGGCCAGAGTCGTCACGACCGCACCCCCACCACATCCAACCGCTCCTCAGCCAACCGAGCCAGGATCGACGCGAACGCCACCGTCCGGCGGCGCACGTGCCGGCGGGCAGGGGGAGTGCGGTAACCCCAGACGGTCAACGGAAACCCGGCCGCCATCAGGAACACGCCGACTACGACGGTCGGGATCACGACACACCACCGACCCGCCGCCCAGCGGCGACGAACCGCGAAACCCGTGCACAGCACATGTCGTGGTTGCCGTTCGGCAAGCACTCCGGCGGGCGGTCAACGCGTTGGCGGCAAGAATCAAGTCCAGCGTCTCGAGATGCGCTGGTCATGGCGGTGACGCCGGTGCGATCTGAGATGCGAGTCCGATGTGTCATGCCGAGCCCCTTGATCATCTTGTGTTCCAATGTTCCGATGTTCCGGCAGTATGGAACTTTATGGAGTACTGGAACAATGCCCTGATCGAGGGAACCGGATCTGGCGCACGCGCGACTACGCTTCGCCCATGGCCGGTGTGACACCAAGATCAGCAGAGCTCGGACGCGCACTGAAGCGTGCTCGCGAGGCGGCAGGCTTGACCGCGAGTGGCATTTCACTTCAGATGGGCTGGTCGTCATCCACTGTCGGACGCTGGGAGTCCGGTGTCCGGATGCCAAGCCCGGCCGACGCTGCTGCCCTGCTTACCGCGTTGGGCGTCGATGCTGAGACTCGTGATGAGTTGGTGGCGATGGCCCGAGACAAAGGGGAACGCCATTGGCTGGCCGTGGGCCTGCCTGAACAGGCACGGGCGCTCAGCGCACTTTTGGAAGCTGAGCGGGACGCCGCCGAGATCACGACCGTGGCACCCAATCTGGTCCCGGGAATGCTTCAAACCACTGCCTACGCGAGGGCGATCCTGGGTGCTGGTGGAGTGCCTGAGCATGAGGTCGAACCCCGTGTGCGGGTCCGCGTCGGACGACGAGAGGTCCTGCGGGACCAGAACCCGCCCCGACTGACCACGATGATCGGCGAGGGCGCGCTGCGACGTCTTGTCGGCGGTCGGAAGGTGATGGCACACCAACTGAGGACCCTGCTGGACATCGCTGCTCTGCCCGTCGTCGATCTGCGCATCGTCCCGTTCACCGCTGACTGGGCACCGGATCTTGAGGGCATGTTCGATATGTTCGCCTTCCGTGACGACCGGGAACCGGTCGTGCACTTGGAGAACCGTCGCAGCGCCCTGGTTCTTCACGAGCCCGACGACGTTGAGGCGTACCGCGCGGCGGCGGATATCGTCATGTCGGTGGCGATGAGTCCAGAGGCATCGGCCGGGCTCATCGCCGACGTTGCCGAATCTCTTGAGGGGACATCATGACGTTACCGCAGCGCCGCTTCACCGGCTGGCGGAAGTCCCGCTGGTCTCAGGCCACGAGCAGCTGCATCGAGATCGGACAGGCCCCCGGCGTCGTCGGCATCCGCGACACCAAGAACCGCGATGGCGGGACCCTCGTCGTCGGCCGTGCTGCCTTCGCTGGCCTTCTCGGCGCGATCAAGGCCGACCGACTCCGCTGACTTCGGCCCGACGGGCGGTGTCGGGCGAGTGTTCCACGCGCGGCACCGTCCCTGGGCGACTCCCTACCGACCGTCTACCTCGATGAGCTGGCGCTCATACGGGCAGTCGGCGGGCACGACGTCATGGCTGAACAGATCACGGCTCTCATCAACTCCACGGCCGTGGTCCGCGTCCTGCCGATCGGTGGCGGCGCGTATCCAGGAATGCTGTCAGCGTTCACGCTGATGACGTTCTCGGCTGCTGATCCAGTGGTGTACCTGGAGCACCTGGCCACAGGTACATACCTCGACAAGACGAAGGACGCAGGCCCCTACATCCGCGCCGTTACTACGCTCGACGAGGTAGCACTGTCTGAGGACCAGACTGCCGCAACGTTGGCGCGCTACCAGCAGAACCACGCAGAACGGAGCGGAACTCATGCCCAGTGACCGGTTCAACGACTGGCGTACGTCCACGTACACGGGTGAAGGCAACTGTGTCGAGGTCGCGCAGGACGCCACGGCGGTCGGCATCCGGGATACCAAGAACCGGGACGGTGGGACCCTCGTCGTCGGCCGTGCCGCCTTCGCCGGCCTTCTCGGCGCGATCAAGGCTGACCGGCTCCGCTGACTGCTGCATCGACGGACGGTGTCGAGCGATGTGTTCGCTGGACACCTCCCGTCCGTTGCCTTCTCGTCGGTTCGCCTGTCAGCTGCGGACTCCGATCCGTCGCCCGTTCGCTAGGAGGAGCAGCCTCATGAACAGCTTCACCGGCTGGCGGAAGTCACGCCGAAGCGGGACCCAATCGGCGTGCGTCGAACTCGGCTATGGTTCCGACAACATCGGCATCCGCGACACCAAGAACCGGGACGGTGGGACCCTCGTCGTCGGCCGTGCCGCCTTCGCCGGCTTCCTCGACGCGATCAAGGCCGACCGACTCCGCTGACTTGTAGCAGCCGGCTCCGGCCGCTGCCCCGGCGCGACGAGGGCAGGTCGGGAGCCGGTGAACGGACCGCCTCGCCACCATCGACGGCGGCTGTCACGCCACACGACAGTGCTCGACGCTGAAGCGTTCGGCAGATCTGCCGGCTACGCTGGCATCGACCTCTGAGGACAACCGAAAGGGAGTGCGGGATGGACCTCTCCCGAGCCGCATGGCGCAAGTCGTCGCGCAGCAGTGGCAACGGTGGGGCATGCATCGAGGTCGGCCCCACAACAGGCTTAGTCGGCATCCGCGACACCAAGGACCGTGATGGCGGGACGCTCGTCGTCGGCCGTGCCGTCTTCGCCGGCTTCCTCGGCGCGATCAAGGCCGACCGACTCCGCTGAGGCCGCACCCACGGACGGTGTCGGGCGAGTGTTCCACGCGCGGCACCGCCCCTGGTCCGCTCCCCGCCGACCGGCTGTCTCGATGGCTCATACCGGCAGCCCGTGGAAACGACGTCTTGGCCGAACAGATCACGGCTCTCGTCGACTCCTCGGCCGTGGCCCGCCCCCGCCGTTCGATGGCGGCGCAGATCCAGGAACGCCTGCGCGGCCGCCGACGGCGAGCGGCCCCGCCCTCACCGCGATCGCAGTGGAGGCGGGGCCCCTCGGGTGTCCGGCCGGTGCCGGCTCCGGTGCGAGCGGGTCAGCTCGCGGCCGAGGCGACTCCGGGCGCGTGGAAGCGGGCCTTGTTGACCTCCTCGGCGATCCCGCTGCGGTCCAGGTAGGGCGTGATCCCGCCCAGCCAGAACGGCCAGCCCGCGCCGAGGATCATGCACAGGTCGAGGTCCTGGGCCTCGGCCACCACGCCCTCGTCCAGCATGATCCGGGACTCCTCGGCCAGGGCCGACAGCGCCTTGTGCCGCACCTGCTCCTCGGTGAGCACCGTGGGGCCCTGCTCCCAGAGCGCGGCGACCTCCGGGTCGATGCGCTGGGTGCCCTGCTCGTCCCAGGTCCACACCGCGGTCTTGCCCGCGGCGACGAGCCGCCGCATGTTCTCGCTGACGCCGAAGCGCTCGGGGAACGCCTCGTGCAGGGTCCCGGCGACGTGCGTGGCCACGGCGGGACCCACCAGCTGCACCAGCACGAGCGGGCTCATCGGCAGTCCCAGCGGCGCCAGGGCACGGTCGGCGACGTCGAACGGGGTGCCCTCGTCGATGGCCTTGATGACCTCGCCGAGGAACCTGGTCAGCAGCCGGTTCACCACGAACGCGGGCGCGTCCTTGACCAGGACGCAGGACTTCTTCAGGTTCTTGCCGGTGGCGAAGGCCGTGGCCAGCGCTGCATCGTCGGTGCGCTCGCCGCGCACGATCTCCAGCAGCGGCAGCACGGCCACCGGGTTGAAGAAGTGGAAGCCCACGACCCGCTCGGGGTGCTGGAGCTTGGCGGCCATCTCGGTGATCGACAACGACGAGGTGTTCGTCGCCAGGATCGCCTCCGGGGAGACGTGCTCCTCCAGCTCGGCGAAGACCTGCTGCTTGACCGACAGCTCCTCGAAGACGGCCTCGATGACGAAGTCGGCGTCGGCGAAGGCCGCCTTGTCCAGGGAGCCGGAGACCAGCGCCTTGAGCCGGTTCGCCTCGTCGGGGGAGACCCGCCCCTTGCCGAGGAGCTTGTCCACCTCGGCGTGGACGTAGCCGACGCCCTTCTCGATTCGCGCCTCGTCGACGTCGGTGAGCACCACCGGCACCTTCAGCCGTCGCACGAACAGCAGCGCGAGCTGGCTGGCCATCAGGCCCGCGCCCACGATGCCGACCTTGCCGACGTCACGGGCCAGCGACTTGTCCGGCGCCCCGGCGGGCCGCTTCACCCGTCGCTGCACGAGGTCGAAGGAGTAGAGCCCGGCGCGGGTCTCGTCGGACATCAGGACCTCGGCGAGCCGCTGCGTCTCGGCGGCGAAGCCCGCGTCGAGATCGTTCGCGCGGGCGATCTCGAGCAGGTCCACCGCGTGCTGCGGTCCGGGCGCCGCCCCCTGGGTCTTCGCCGTGACGAGGGCCTGCGCCCGCGCCACCGCCGCGTCCCAGCCCGGGCCCCGATCGATCTCCGGACGGTCGACGGTGATCTCGCCGCGCACCACCCGCGCCGCCCAGGCCAGCGACTGCTCCAGGTAGTCGGCGGAGTCCAGGAGCACGTCGACGATGCCCAGCTTGGCGGCCTGGGCGGGCTTGAGCATGCGGTTCTGGTTGAGGGCGTTCTCCACCATGACCGTCACTGCCGCGTCCGGACCGATCAGGTTCGGCAGCAGCTGGGTGCCGCCCCAGCCGGGGAACAGGCCCAGGAACGTCTCCGGCAGGGCGATGACGCCCGCGTTGGAGGCCACCGTGCGGTAGTGACACGACAGCGCCAGTTCGAGGCCGCCGCCGAGCGCCGCGCCGTTGACGAAGGCGAAGGTCGGCACGGCGGAGTCGATCAGCCTGCGGAAGACGGCGTGGCCGGTCTCCGCCATCCAGTCGGCCTGCTCCTTCGCGGTGAGCCTGCCGATCCCGGAGAGGTCGGCCCCGGCCGCGAAGACGAAGGGCTTGCCGGTCACCGCGATCGCGGCGGGCTCGGCGGCGAAGGCGGTGTCCAGCGCCTCGTTCAGGCTGATCAGGCCCTGCGGACCGAGCGTGGAGGGCCGGGTGTGGTCGTGGCCGTTGTCGATCGTGATCAGCGCGATCGGCCCGTCGAGGCCCGGGACGCGGACCAGGCGGGTGACCGCCCTGGTGACCACCTCGTCGGGCATCGCGGCCTTGAGGTCGTCGATGGAGAGTGTGCTGCTCACTTGTCGCCTCCGTTCCAGGCCGGGTTCTCCCAGATCACGGTGCCGCCCATGCCGATTCCGACGCACATCGTGGTGATGCCGTAGCGCACGTCCGGGCGCTCGGCGAACTGGCGGGACAGCTGAGTCATCAGCCGTACCCCCGAGGCGGCGAGCGGGTGACCGCAGGCGATCGCGCCGCCCCACTGATTGACTCGGGCGTCGTCGTCGGCGATGCCGAAGTGCTCCAGAAAGGCCAGCACCTGGACCGCGAACGCCTCGTTGATCTCGAACAGGCCGATGTCGTCGATGCTCAGCCCCGCGCGGGACAGCGCCTTCTCGGTCGCCGGGACCGGGCCGACGCCCATGACCTCGGGGTCGACGCCCGCGAAGGAGTAGCCGACCAGCCGCATCCCCACCGGCAGGCCCAGCTCGCGCGCGACGTCCTCGGCGGCGAGCAGCGCACCGGTGGCGCCGTCGTTGAGTCCGGCGGCGTTGCCCGCGGTGATCCGGCCGTGCGGGCGGAACGGCGTCCGCAGCGTGGCCAGGGCCTCCACGGTGGTGCCGGGGCGGGGCGCCTCGTCCTCGGTGGCCAGCCCCCAGCCCAGCTCGGCGGAGCGGGTCGCGACCGGGACGAGGTCCTGGCCGATCCGCCCCGTCTTGACGGCCTCGGCGAACCGCTCCTGGCTCGCGGCGGCGTAGGCGTCGGTCCTGGCCTTGGTGATCGTCGGGAACCGGTCGTGCAGGTTCTCCGCCGTCTGCCCCATGACCAGGGCGGACGGGTCGACGAGCTTGTCGGCGAGGAACCGGGGGTTCGGGTCGACGCCCTCGCCCATCGGGTGACGGCCCATGTGCTCGACGCCGCCCGCGATGGTGACGTCGTAGGAGCCCAGGGCGATGCCGCCCGCCGTGGTGGTGACGGCCGTCATGGCGCCCGCGCACATCCGGTCGACGGCGAAGCCGGGCACCGACCTGGGCAGTCCGGCGAGCAGCGCGGCGGTGCGGCCGATGGTCAGCCCCTGGTCGCCGATCTGGGTCGTCGCCGCGACGGCGACCTCGTCGATCCGCTCCGGCGGCAGCTGCGGATGGCGGCGGAGCAGTTCCCGGATGGCCTTGACGACGAGGTCGTCGGCTCGGGTCTCCGCATACATGCCTTTCGGGCCTGCCTTGCCGAACGGCGTGCGCACGCCGTCGACGAAGACCACGTCCCGAAGTGCACGTCCTGCGACGTTTGCGGCCACGGCGTGCTCCTCCTGAAAGCTCGGGGGTCGGCTGGGCAGACGGCACGGCGACGCGAGGCCGCCAGTGCTACCCGCCGGTAACAATCACTCTAGCCGCTGCTACCGACTGGTAACCAGTGGCTCGCCCCGCGCGGTCCGAATCGTCGACACACCGTGCGCTCCGCCCTGCTTCGTCCGGAACCGCCGAGACAGGCGGGCCCCGCCGCGGGGAGGCGTCAGTTGGAGGCCGAGGCGTCGGTGACGGCCTCGTCGCGGTGCGTCGCCCGGCGCGCCGCCTTCTGCTGGTGGTCGACGACGAGGAACACGGCCGCGCCGATCACCGGGACGGCGAGGACGACCAGCGCCCAGATCAACGTCTGGAGCACGTTCCAGCGATCGGTCGTGATGACGATCAGCAGCGCGAGGATGATCAGCGCGCCGCCCGCGCTGATGAGTCCGGCCAGAAGGAGTTCCGAGGTGCCCACGATGACTCTCCCGTCGACGTGTTCGGCCACGGCATCGCCCGGCTGCCGGACACCGTGGTCTTGACCTTGGTGTCTACCCCTTCCAGACAATCATGAAACGGACCGCGGCGCGGGTCCTCCCCGGCTCGGCGACGCCCACCGAGTCCGATGCGGACGGTGGGCGGGCCGTCGAGGCCGCACCGTTCGGGACGATGCTCGACGCCGGTCCGCTCATCGCCGACCGGGGCTTCGGCGTCCGGGTGCGGGCCGGGGCGAGACGCGGGGTTCGGGGACACGGGGTCCGGTCGGGATGCGGGGTTCAAGGACGCGGCCTCGGGCGGGATTCGGGGCCGGGGCGGAACCGGTCCAGGGCGGAACGCGGGCCCTCGGTCAGGACGCCGGTTCTGTGGTGGCCGCCAACGCGGCGCTCAACGGCTCGGCGGTCAGCGCGACCTGCCACGGCCGGGCGCCGCCCGCCCGCAGCGCGGCGGCGGTGCCCGTCACGGAGCGGTCCTCCTGCGGTGCCCAGCAGGTCCGACGCACCAGATCGGGTTGCAGCAGGTTCTCCACCGGCAGACCGTGTCGCTCGGCCAGCGCGCTCAACGCCGCCCGAGCCGCCGACAGGCGGGCGGCGGCCTCCGGATCGCGATCGGCCCATCGGTTCGGCGGCGGCGGACCGTCCGAGGGCGGCGAGGAGGCGGGCAGCGCGGAGTTCGGCAGCTCCGCCGCCTCGCGCAACGCCGCCATCCACACGTCGGCGCGCCGACGCTGGGCCCGTCCGCCGAAGATCGGCAGGGCCACCAGCGCCGTGGTGTCGGCGGGCTGAGTCTGGGCCGCCTCGATGATCGCCTTGTCCGGCAGCACCCGACCGGGTGCGATGTCCCGAGTCCTGGCCAGCTCGTCCCGCGCCAGCCACAGCGCCCGAACAGCAGCCAGCTTGCGCGGCGCGTGGAGCCGGTGGATGCCCGACGTCCGTCGCCACGGCTCCGGCCTCGGCCCCGGCGGCGGCGCGGTGCGCACGGCCTCGAACTCCTGCGACGCCCACTCGAGCTTGCCCTGGGCCCTCAGCTCCGCCTCCAGGGATTCCCGCAGCGGGAGCAGCAGCTCGACGTCCAGCGCCGCGTAGCTCAGCCAGTCGGCGGGCAGCGGGCGTCGAGACCAGTCCGCCGCGCCGTGGCCCTTCTCCAGCCGATACCCGAGCTGTTGTTCGACCAGCGCGCCGAGCGCGACCCTCGGGTAACCCGCGAGCCTGCCCGCCAGCTCGGTGTCGAACAACGAGGAGGGCCGCAGATCGAGTTCGGCGAGACAGGGCAGGTCCTGGGACGCCGCATGCAGCACCCACTCCTGATCGCCCACGGCCTCGATCAGCGGAGCGAGCCTGCCGCGCAGCGGGATCGGGTCGACCAGCACCGTGCCCGAACCTGCGCGCCGCAGCTGCACCAGGTAGGCCCGCGCCGAGTATCGGTATCCGGACGCACGCTCGGTGTCCACCGCGATCGGCCCCGTGCCCGCGGCGAGCGCGTCGGCGGCCGCTCGCAGTGCGGTGGGATCGGCCACGACCGGCGGCACGCCCTCGGCGGGCGTGGTGAGCTCGGTGATCTCCGAGACCGCCCGCCCAGGCTCGGTCGCTGGCTCGGCGTCGGGTTCGCAACGGTGTGCATCCACGGCCGCTGACCCTACGTCGAAGTCGTCGAGCGCGGCGCGCAAGGTCGAACGACACGAAGTGCGAGCACCTTCTGGAGTCGCGTGACACGGCACGGACTCCAGAAGGCGCCGGACTTATCTGATGACACCTGCGCGCATCGCCAGAGCGACCATCTGCGCACGGTCTCCCGTACCCAGCTTCCGGCCGATCCGCGACAGATGGCTCTTCACTGTGAGTGCGGACAGATTCAACGCCTCGCCGATCTCCTTGTTCGATCGACCGTCGGCGACTAACTGCAACACCTCGACCTCGCGCGCGGACAGCTCGCGCGGCGTGTTGTCCGTGCCCGGCACGCGAGTGCCCGCGGCAAGGACCGGCGCCACGCTCGGGTCGGCATACACGCCGCCGTCGAGGACCCGACGCACCCCGTCGGTGACCACCATCGGCGAGGCGGACTTCAGCAGGTACGCCTGAGCGCCTGCCTGAAACGCCGCCCGGACCGCATACGGGTCATCGGAGGATGCCAGGACCACGATCCGCGGCCAACCGTGGCCACGGAGTTCCGTGACCAGGTCGATGCCACTCCCGTCCGGGAGCCCGAGATCGAGGATCGCGAGGTCGCACGGACCTGTCGCCAGGGCTCGCGCCCTGGCCTCGGCCAGCGATGCGGCCTCGTGCACGGTGCCTGCGCCCATCTGTTGCAACCGAGCGGCGATCGCCTCTCGGAGCAGCGGATGGTCGTCTACCACCAATACCGAGAACAGCTCTTCCCGCGGGTGCGGGACCATGTTGGCCGGCAAAGCACCGGCTGGCGTGGTACGAACGGCCTGACCTAAGCCGACGGCAGCCACGTCACTACCTCCCTGGAGTCGGTCGTGCCCCCCGACCGGCACCGGGACTCTCGGTCAATCAGCCGCGCCACTGATCGACCGAAAGTGGTGTCGACTGGGGCAGCGTAGCCGCCAAACGGCGCCAGCGGGACGATCAATGTGCGATCTATCCCGATCGGGTTGTCACAAGGGTGGCTTGTGATAACACGATCGGGGTACAAGCGCGTGTCTTGCTAACACTGAGCCGCGCCCGTACGACATTCCTGGTTTGGCATTGGTTTAGACCGCCTCGCCCGCGGCCCGTCGCGCGTCCGGACGGCCGGTCGTCGGGCCCGGCCCGCCGTCCTCCGTCCGGAGCAATGACCTCGACGTCTGGCGTCGTACCGCGTCGTCCCCCGTCCTGCCAATCCATCGGCAGTCGACGGCTCCTTCGCTAGGCCGACCGCCGGAGTGTGATGCAGCCGACTATCCGAGAAGTCCAGCGCCGTTCGGCCGGGCCCGCGGCGCTCATCCGCCCGTGCGGACGGAGCGTGACGGTCCGCGGCGGCCGACGGGACGGGGAGACCGGGCGGCACGCGCGGGATCGGCTGCATGCCCCCGGGATGCGTGAGGCTCGGATGCGCGAGATCGGGCGGCGCGCGCCGGGCTGCGCAGGACCGGTCGCGGAAAGCCGCCTGCGTCAGGCCGGCCGGCGAAGGCCGCCCGCGCGACGTCGGGCGGGGTGTCGTGCGATCCCGGTGGCGGGGACGTCGGGCGGCTGCCTCGCATCCCCCGGCGGTCCGCTCGGCCGGCCGTGCCCCGATGCCACGGCGGCGGAGCCGAGGACGGCATCGAGCCTGCCCGGGTAGGGCCGCCGCCGCTCACCCCGGCCCGGCGTCGCCCCGTCCGAGACCTCCGTCGTCCGCGGTGCCGCCAGGTCTCGTTTGGAGGTGTGGCGAGTGCGGGGGTGAGCCGTCCGCCGGACGCTGCGAGACCGTCTGTTCGACCTCCGACACGAGTGCCGGTTCCGGGAACCGCTCCGACTCCGGCAGCAGGGCCGGATGGTCGATCACGAGCGCGGCCGTCGCCCCGCCGAACGTCGAGTCGCAGCGCGGTCGAGCGCCGAGGAGGCACGGCCGAGCCGCGAGGAGACGCCCCGCGCCACGGGGTCGTCATCGAACCCGACGAGGGCCGCAGCCGAGGGCCCGCCGCAGCCTCGGCGCCGCCGAGCGCCGCCTGCCCGAGAGCGGCTATCGGGGACGCAGCTCGACCACGCCGATCGGCGGCAGGCCCGCCGCGCTGGCCAGCACCTCGCACAGCGCCTCGCCGTGGGCGGCCAGCTCCGAGTCCGACGCCGTCCAGGACGCCCGCAGCTCCAGATCGTGAGTGTGGGCAGGCCCTTCGATCTCGCCGAACCGCGCCGAGGACGTCACGGTCACCGTGCCGCCCAACGTCGTCCACCGCGCCCCGCAGCCCTCCAGCGCGTCGGTCAGCCACGACCACCCGACCTGCGGCAGCAGCGGATCGCTGGCGAACTCCGAGTCCAACTCGGCCTGGAGATACACCACCACGCGCAGCTCGCCGTTCCAGACGTCGACGTTGTCCGGGTCATGGAGCACGACGAGCCTGCCGGAGGCGAACTCGTTGGTGGGACCCGTCACCTCGGCACTGAGCGCGTACGCCCACGGTGCGAGTCGCTGCGGCGGCCGGACCTCCTCGAAGGTCAGCTCCGACCGAGGTCGAACCGACTTCAGAGTGCTCACGGCGTGCCGGAACACCTCAGGTATTGGAGTCATCCCGGTCACGAATCGCGACTTTAGAGGCAATCGGGGATGATGCGGGGTTCGCCACGCCGAGCGGAGGCCGTCGATCTTCGCCGACTCTCCGCCCGCGTCGGACGCGGTCCGGTCGCGAACCGCTCGCCGTCAGCCCGCCCGCCCGTCGCGAACGGCCTCGTCGCCGCTCCGACCCGGTCACCGAGACCGGCGGAGCCGGAGCCGTGCGCTGGTACGTCACCTCCCGTATCACCCGGCTGAGCGCCGTGCCTCACATTCGGTGCCGGTCGCGCCGCACGACGACGACCCCTCATGGGAAAATGCTCGGCGAGATGACGAACGCTGCGCTGGTGCCCGCTCGTAGGGACCTCTCCGATGCCCCGTTCCTGATCGCCGCACAGGGCGGTCGTCCCAGCCGTACGCCCGTGTGGTTCATGCGGCAGGCCGGTCGATCCCTGCCCGAGTACCGCAAGGTGCGAGCGGGGATTCCGATGCTCGAGGCGTGCCTGAACCCGGAACTGGTCTGCGAGGTCACCCTGCAGCCGGTCCGCAGGCACGGCGTCGACGCCGCGATCCTGTTCAGCGACATCGTGGTGCCGCTCTTCGCGGCGGGCGTCGACCTGGACATCGTGCCCGGCACCGGCCCGGTGATCGCCCAGCCGGTGCGCACCGCGGCCGACGTCGCCGCGCTGCCGAGTCTGCGAGACGAACAGGTGGCGCCCGTCGCCGAGGCGATCCGGCTGATCACCGCCGAGGCGGGCGACACCCCGCTGATCGGGTTCGCCGGCGCTCCGTTCACCGTGGCCTCGTACCTGGTGGAGGGCGGCCCGAGCCGGAACCACGAGCGGACCAAGGCGTTGATGCACGGCGAGCCCGCGACCTGGCACGCCCTGCTCGACCGGCTCGCCGACATCACCCTCGGCTTCCTGCGCCTGCAGATCGACGCGGGCGTGGACGCCGTGCAGCTGTTCGACTCCTGGGCGGGCGCCCTCAGCGAACGCGACTACCGCGAGTTCGTCCTCCCGCACTCCGCCAAGGTCCTGGGCGGCCTGGCCGACGCGGGCCTGCCCCGATTCCACTTCGGCGTCGGCACCGGCGAGCTGCTGCCCGCGATGCGGGAGGCGGGCGCCGACGTGGTCGGGGTCGACTGGCGGACGCCGTTGGACGTCGCCGCGCGCAGGCTGGTGGCCGCGGCCCCCGAGCGGCCCGCCCCGGTGGTCCAGGGCAACCTCGACCCGGCCGTGCTCTTCGCGGGCGCGCCCGCGATCGAGCGCGAGGTGGATCGCATCCTCGCCGAGGGCAGGCGGACCGGCGGCCACGTCTTCAACCTCGGGCACGGGGTGCTGCCGGACACCGATCCGGACGCGATCACCCGGGTCGTCGAGCTGGTCCACGAGCGCGGCGTCCCCTCCGACGAGTCCGAGGAGACGGACGCGGAAGCCGAAACTCGGTGACCAGGCCGCAGCACGTCCCGCACATCGCCGTGATCGGCGGCGGGGTGTCCGGACTCACCGCCGCCTACGAGCTGCGCAGGCTGCTCGGACGCGCCGCGCGGATCACCGTGCTGGAGCAGAGCCGTCGTCTCGGCGGCAAGCTCGCGACCGCCCAGCTGGGCGGCGGCGCCTTCGACGTCGGGGCCGAGGCGTTCCTGGTCCGCAGGCCGGAGGTCCTCGATCTCCTCGCCGACCTCGACGCCTCGGGCGAGGTGGTCAACCCCACCTCGGCGGGGCCGACGGTCCGGGCGGGCGGCCGGACGGTTCCGATGCCGGTCACCGGGACCGTGCAGGGCGTCCCCGGCTCGGTGGAGGCGCTGCGCGGGGTGCTCTCGGCGGAGGGTGTCGCCAGAGTGGCCGAGGAGCCCTCGGCCCCA
Source organism: Actinoalloteichus hoggarensis (assembly GCF_002234535.1). Taxonomy (NCBI): domain Bacteria; kingdom Bacillati; phylum Actinomycetota; class Actinomycetes; order Pseudonocardiales; family Pseudonocardiaceae; genus Actinoalloteichus; species Actinoalloteichus hoggarensis. The sequence goes on along the minus strand of NZ_CP022521.1, from coordinate 5,084,789 downwards.
CCGCTGCGTCTCGACGGCGGCGACGTCGCACTCGGTCGGATGCTGCGGGCGCGCTTCGGCGACGAACTCACCGACCGGCTCGTCGATCCGATGCTGGGCGGGGTCTACGCGGGCGACGCGGACCGGCTGGGGCTGCGCGCCACCATGCCCGCCCTCGCCAGGGCGCTCGATGAGGGCGACGGCTCGGTGCTGCATGCCGCGGCCGGACTCCTCCCGCCCGCCCCGGCGCCCGGCGAGCCCAGAGCCCCGGTGTTCGGCACGCTGCGCGGCGGCCTGATCAGACTGATCGACCGGCTGGCGGAGGCCGCGGGCGCCACGGTGCGACTCGGCCTGCCGGTGCACGCGCTGACCAGGGGCGACGTCGGCTGGCGGCTCGCCTTCGGCGCGGTGCCGAGCCCGGAGCTGCTGGAGGTCGACGCCGTGCTGCTGGCCGTGCCGCCGCCCGCGGCGCGGCGCCTGCTCGCGGTGACCGCTCCGGCCGCGGCCGCCGCCTACGGCGCCATCGAGGTGGCCTCCAGTGTCGTGGTCAGCCTGGCGCTGCCGCCCGCGGCTCGGCTGCCCGAGGCCAGCGGCGTGCTGATCGCGCGGGGCGAACGGCACGACGACGGCACCGACTTCACCGCCAAGGCGTTCACCTTCTCCAGCCGCAAGTGGCGCCATCTCGGCGACGATCGCGGCTCCGCGGCGCCACTGCTGGTCCGGGGCTCCATCGGCCGGGTCGGCGAGATCTCGACCATGCAGCGTGACGACGACGAGCTGATCCGCGCGGTCCGCGCGGATCTCGCCGAGCTCACGGGCGTCCGAGCCGACCCGATCGAGGCCGTGGTGACGCGCTGGGGCGGGGCGCTGCCCCAGTACGGCGTCGGCCACGTCGACCTGGTGCGGCGGATCAGGACGGAGGTCGCCGGGCTGGCGGGCCTGGAGGTGACCGGTGCCGCCTTCGACGGCATCGGGCTGGCCGCCTGCGTGGGCGGGGCGCGACGGGCCGCCGCCGCCGTGGCGGCGGAGCTGACCTCCACGACGATCCTGCGTGACTCGGTGCGAGGATGAGCCCATGTCTGGCGTGAACGCGGCTGAGATCAACTCGTCCATCCGATACACCATGTGGTCCGTCTTCCGCATCGAGCAGGGCGCGCTGCCCGTCGATCGGGCCGAGGCGGCGCGGGAGGCGGAGCGGTACCTCGCCGGGCTCGAGGCGAAGGGCGTCACCGTCCGCGGCGTCTACGACGTCTCCGGGATGCGGGCCGACGCCGACTTCATGATCTGGTGGCACGCCGAGGAGGTCGAGGCCCTGCAGGCCGCCTACACCGGTCTGCGGCGCATCGTGCTGGGGCAGGCCTGCGAACCGGTGTGGAGCAGCGTCGGGCTGCACCGCCCCGCCGAGTTCAACCGGTCGCACATCCCCGCGTTCCTCGCCGGGGAGGAGCCGCAGAAGTACCTCTGCGTGTATCCCTTCGTGCGGTCCTACGACTGGTATCTGCTGCCGGAGGACGAGCGGCGCACGATGCTCGCCGACCACGGCAAGGCCGCGCGGCCGTTCCCCGACGTCCGGGCGAACACGGTGGCCTCGTTCGCGCTCGGCGACTACGAGTGGCTGCTGGCGTTCGAGGCGGCCGAGCTGCACCGCATCGTCGACCTGATGCGCGAGCTGCGGGCCACCGAGGCCCGGCGGCACGTCCGCGAGGAGCTGCCGTTCTACACCGGCGTCCGGGTGTCCGTCGGCGAGCTGGTCGACCGGCTGCCCTGAGGCTCGGCTGCCCTGCGGCCCCGGCTGCGCTGCGGTTCGGTTGCCCTGCGGTCCGGCCGGACTTCGTGCGCGGGCCGCGCGGGCGGGACGCGGCGGCCCGACGGGCGCGCTCCGGAGTCCTCGGGCGGCGCCCCGCCTGCCCGTGTCGGGCGAGCCGGGGCGTCGCTCAGGCCTCCACGAGGGTGTGGTCGTCGGTGACGCGGACGGCGGCGGCGACACCACCCGCGCCGCACTCCGGGCCGTTGGGGTAGACGTCCTCGACCGTCAGGCTGATCGTCTCGGCCAGGATCTCGGCGCCCGCCCGGTCCACGAGGGTCACGGAGACCTCGGCGGGGCCCGCGGCCAGTTCGGGCAGGTCGACGAAGCCGTGCAGCGTCCCGTCGGGGACCGAGGAGGCGGAGCAGACGCCGTCCACGCAGCCCTGATCGACCGTGTCGCTGCCGGGTCGCAGCGAATCCATCCCGCAGTCGTCGCCGCAGTCGGCGGGCATGTCGGTCTCCGTGCACTCGTCGTCCTGGCAGAGCAGGACCCGCGCCTCGGCGACGTCGGGCGCGAGGCCTGCGGCGACGTCCAGCCCGAGGCCGGTGCGGGCACCGATCGCCGTGCACTCCACCCCGACGCCCGCGCCCTGGGTGCCGCAGCCCGCCAGGACGACCAGGCCGAACGCGACGAGCATCGACCGCGATGATCTCCTCATGACGTGCAGACGGAGCCGTCGTCGCGATCCGTTGCATCGAACCGGAGCCGCCGCGGTCGTGCGGCGGCCGGGCTCGGCGGTCGGCGACCGAGGCTCGGCGGTCGAGGCTCGGCGGTGCGAACGGTGCGGCGCCTCGGTCGGGCGCGCGCCCCGGTCCGGCGGCGGCGCGCCCGTCCAGGAGGGCTACCGGCCCTCGGGCGCCAGCCGCAGGGAGACCGAGTTGATGCACCACCGCTGGTCGGTGGGCGTCTGGTAGCCCTCGCCCTCGAAGACGTGGCCCAGATGGCTGTGGCAGCTCGCGCACAGCACCTCGGTGCGGCGGGCCCCGTGGCTGAGGTCCTCCCGCAGGATCACGTGGTCGGCGTCGGAGGGCGTGTAGAAGGACGGCCAGCCGCAGTTGGACTCGAACTTCGTGTCGCTGCGGAACAGCTCCGCGCCGCAGGCACGACAGAGATAGACGCCCTTGGTCTTGGTCTCGGTGTACTCGCCCGTCCAAGCGGGCTCGGTGCCCGCCTGCCGCAGGACCCGGTACTCGACCGGCGTGAGCTCCTCCCGCCATTCCTCGTCGGACTTCACGACCTTGGGTGTGGCACCCCGGACTGGTTCCATGCCCTCAAAATAGTCCTGCCGGGCCGACCTCGGCGCGTCCGGCGACTGCGGTGGTCATCACCCCGTGCCGCCTCGACGTCCCGCCTGGTTCACCCGAGGAAGACGGTGGCGGCGAGCACCAGGATGTGCCAGACGAGCAGGACGAACGCGGTCAGGATCAGCGTCACCACGACCACGGCCACCAGCCGTCGGCCGCCGCCGACCCGGTTCGCCGAGTCGGTGAACTCCCGCAGCGCCGCCAGCGAGCCCTCGATGGTCATGCTCGGCCGGTCGCGTTCCATCCGGTCGAGATGCGCCGCGAAGGCCTTGGCCTCCGGATCGTGCGGGTCGAGGCCGATCAGGTCCTCCGTGAAGCGATCCGAGGGCGCCGTCGGGCCGCCCGCGCCCAGCTCGCGGTGACCGCCGTCGTCGGAGTCCCTCGGCCGACTGCTCTCACCCATGACTCCACGGTAGCGGTTCCGTCGCGACCCGCTCGGCAGTGCACCGGGCCGGGGTACGAGACGGTCGCGTCGCTCCGGGCGCGAGGCGGGCGCACCGCGCTTACGCTGGCCCGATGGCCGATGCCGTCGAGATCGCCGTCCCCGGGCCGCACGGGGACCGACGTGTCCGGGTGACCAACCCCGACAAGGTGTACTTCCCCCAGCCGGGGATCACCAAGCGCGAGCTGGTCGAGTACTACCTGACGGTCGCGGAGCCGCTGCTGACCGCCCTGCTGCATCGGCCGACCACCCTCAAACGGTTCCCGGACGGGGTGGACGGCGAGCCCTTCTACGCCAAGCGCGTGCCGAAGGGCGCGCCGAGCTGGGTGGAGGGAGTGCGGATCACGTTCCCGTCGGGGCGCACCGCCGTGGAGGTGTGTCCGACCGAGCCCGCCGTGCTCGCCTGGGCCGCCAACCTCGGCACCTTCGACTTCCATCCCTGGCCGGTCCGCCGCGCCGACGTGGATCGCCCGGACGAGTTGCGCATCGACCTCGACCCGCAGCCGGGGACCACCTTCGACGACGCCGTCCGGGTGGCGTTGGTGCTGGCGGAGGTGCTCGGCGACGCGGGCATCGTCGGCCATCCCAAGACCTCCGGCGGCCGAGGCATCCACGTGCTGGTCCGCATCCGCCCCGAGCACGACTTCGTCGGGGTCCGCCGCGCGGTGATCGCGTTGGCGCGGGAGGTCGCCCGGCGGATTCCGGAGTTGGCCACCGTCTCCTGGTGGAAGGAGGAGCGCGGCCGCCGCGTGTTCCTGGACTTCAACCAGACGGCACGGGACCGCACGATCGCCTCGGCCTGGTCGGTGCGGGGCACCCCGAGGGCCACCGTCTCCACCCCGCTGCGCTGGGAGCAGCTGGAATCGGTGGAACCGGACGACTTCACCCTGCGCACCGTGCCGGACTGGCTGGCCGAGCACGGCGACGCGCACGCGGGCATCGACGACGACCCGCAGTCGATCGAGCCCCTGTTGGAGTGGGCGGCGCGCGATGCGCGCGACCACGGACTGGGCGATCTGCCCTATCCGCCCGACCACCCCAAGATGCCGGGGGAGCCGCCCAGGGTGCAGCCCAGCCGGGAACGCCGCAGGCCGACGAGCTGACGAGACACGCGGGCTCACGGAGGGGCCGGCTTGGCTCCGCCGGCCGCCCGGTTGCGCTGATCGCCGGGGCTCCGCCGACCGCCACGGCCGCCGTCCGGACCACGTCCGCCCGCGCCGCCTTCGTGCGTCGTCCGGTCGACGTCGGCAGGCGTGACGATCGGTCCCGTGGTGATCTCGTGATGATCGGCCGTGTGGTGGTCGTTCGCCGACGCTCACCGCCCCGGGGGCTTGAGGCCGGGGCTTAGGATTGCGCCCGGTGCCCGTCCGGCTTCTCGGGCGGGATCATGCCCTGGTTCGACAGCGCAAGGATGTTCGGTGAAATCTGACAACAGCCCCCCCAGGGGCACCCGTGATCTGCTTCCCGCCGCCGTCGCCGACCGCGATCATGTGCTGGCGGCCATCACGGAGGTCTACCGGCATCACGGCTATCACCGCATCGAGACGCCCGCGCTGGAGGACATCGGCAGGCTCACCGGCGGCCAGGGCGGCGAGAACGAGAAGCTGATCTACCGGGTGCTGCGGCGCGGACTCACCGAGCCGCTCGCGGAGGGCGTCGGGCTGGCCGACCTGGTGGATCTGGGCCTGCGCTACGACCTGACCGTCCCGTTGACGCGCTTCTACGGCGCGCACCACGCGCAGCTGCCACTGCCGTTCCGATCGTTCCAGTTCGGGCCGGTGTGGCGGGCGGAACGACCGCAGAAGGGTCGGTATCGGCAGTTCTACCAGTGCGACATCGACATCATCGGCGAGGAGAGCGTGCTCGCCGAGATCGAGCTGATCGAGGCGACCGTCGCGGCGCTGGACGCGATCGGCCTGACGGGGACTACGGTCCGCATCTCCGACCGCAGGCTGCTGGCCGCCGTGGCCGAACACGTCGGGCTGCCCGAACAGGCCTGGGACGGCTTCTTCATCACTCTGGACAAGCTGGACAAGATCGGCTGGGACGGCGTCTCCGCCGAACTGGTGGAGTCACGCGGGCTGGCCGCCGAGGCGGTCACGATGGTGCGCACGCAGATCGAGCGCCTGCGGTCCGTCGCGATCGACGACGTGGTGGACACCTTGGCCGACGCGCTGCCGTCGCTGGACGAGCAGGTCCTGACCGACCTCGGCTCCACCATCGCCGGCCTGGCACCGCTCGCCGAGTCGTCGGGCTCGACCTGGGAGTTCGACCCGACGCTGGTCCGGGGGATGGGGTACTACACCGGTCAGGTGTTCGAGATCGTCCACCCCGACAGCTCCTCGTCGGTGGCGGGCGGCGGGCGTTACGACCGCCTGATCGGCCGGTCGCTCGGTCGTGAGGTGCCCGCCTGCGGCTTCTCCATCGGTTTCGAGCGCATCGTGGACCTGCTCGGCGGGACGCGACGCGGCGAACAGGTGGCGGTGCTGTACGAGACCGACGTCCCCGCGGCCGAGGTGCTGGCCGTCGCACGGGAACTGCGGTCGGCCGGTCGGCCCGCGGCTCCGGTGCGCAGGCGCGGCAAGTTCGGCGCTCAGCTCGACCGGCTCACCGACTGGGGGTTCACCTCCTTCGTGCACCTCGGCACCCGTCGGGACTCGGCGGCGCCGTGGGCGGAGCGACCGCTCGGCGAGCGGTGACACCGGCGGCGGGTCGTCGGCCCGTGTGACGCGTCGGCCCGGGCGGGACGAGCGCACGGCCGGTCGCGGCGGCGCCGGGTGGCGATGTCGCGGCGGTCGGCCGTCGGCGCCGCGGCACCGGTGTTCTCCGGCGGGGGCCTGCCGCGCGCCCGCGCCTGCCGGTGCCCGTCGCCGAGCGGGGCCGTGCGCGCCGTCGTGTCCGACATCGCCGTGTCCGACATCGCCGGGCCCGCCGTCGCAGGCTGCTCGACGGGCCGCGCGGCGGTGCCCGTCGCCTGCCCGGCGGTGTGGCCTCGCCAGCCCGCGTCGCGGCGGTCCGGTCCTGCGCGCTGGGTGACCGGGACCGTCGTCCATTCACTCATACGCATACGCTGATCGAACCGAGCCGGGATGTCCGGGGGGACGATCACGCCGACGAAGACGCACGTCATCGGCGGTGTCCGGAGTCGCGGCTCGTCTCGCGGAGTGACGCGACGTCCAGATGGTGAGACGTCGGGCGCGGGGTGATGTCACGGTGTGTGTCGGGTTCGGCGACTCCGTCGTGCCGGCACTTCAATCTGGCGGTGGTGCCGGGGTGTTCGCCGCGTGCAGCAGCATCGACAGGCGTCGGCACACGGCGTTCTGTAGGAGGTCACCATGGAGAGTGTTCGAGCTCAGCCGCCCGGTCTCGACGGATGCGGTTGCTGTTCCGGATGCACCGGGCCCGGCTGCGGCTGCTGCAAGGGCTGCTGACCGGACGGTCAGCTCGTGTCCGACGGCGAGGACCGCGGTCGGAACGGTCGAGTCGCGGCGGCGGGCGCGGCGGATCCCCGTGCCCACCGCCTGCTCGGCCGATGACTCGCCGCCTGCCGCCGCCCCCTCCCACACTCGCCCGCCGCGCGATCGACGCGACGTCGAAGGCGGCTGCTCGCCGAGCCCCGAGCACTTCGCCTCCGAACGGGCGGATCGGCCCGTCGCACCGAGGGGCGCGTCGCCCTCGACGCGGGGGCGCGGCGGTGACCGGCGCGAGCCCGCACCACGCTCTCCCGGTGGCCTCACGATCGCCGAGCCAGGGCCGGCGCCCCCGGTGTCACGGCGGACAGACCACCGTGTCCTCGGGTACCTCGCCGTGCACCAGGAAGTCCTCGGCGACGCCGGTGGCACAGGTGGAGGTGCCCACCGCACCGTGCCCGGCCCCCTGCCAGTCCACCAGCACGGCGCCCGGCAGCGCCTCGGCGGCCTTGGCGGTGCCGAGGCCCGGCGTCACCGGATCCAGCGCCGTCGCGATCACCATGGTCGGCGGCAGCCCGCCGACCTCGGGCGCGGCGGGCTCCTCGGTGGGGATGGGCCACGAGCTGCACAGCATCAGGCGCTGTGCCGCCTGCCCGCCGAAGTAGGGATGCCGTTGAGCCCACTCCTCGGCCAGCTCGGCGACCCGGTTCGGCGGGATGCGGTCGCGGGTGTCGTTGCAGCCGTTGATCATCATCGCCTCGAATCGGGGCTGGTCGACACCGGACGAGGTCAACAACGGCTCGACCAGCGCCGCCAACGCCTGTCCCTGCCCGTCGATCGCACTCGCGACGCGGTCGGCCAGATCGGACCAGCCCGCCCGGTCGGCGAGTCCGAGCAGGATCGCGGAGGTGGCCAGACCGTGGGTCAGCGGCGCGCGCTCGGTGGGCAGCGGCTGGACGGCGAGGTCCGCGAACAGCGTGTCGAGGGCCTGCCGGGGGTCGGAGCCGAGCGGACACTCCGGACCCGACGCGCAGTCGCTCAAGAAGGCGTCCAGGGTGGACTCCGCGGCGCGGGCCTGCTCCTCGGCGAGGCCGACGGCGTCCAGGTTCGGGTCGGGCACCCCGTCGAGCACCAGCCGGCCCACCGACTCGGGGAACCGCGCGGCGTAGGTGGTCAGCGCCTGCGCCCCCTCGCCTCGGCCGATGGCGTTCAGCCGCTCCAGCCCCAGCTCGCCGCGCAGCTGCTCCAGATCGCCCGCCGTGCGATGACCGTCGAAGGCCCTGGTCAGCTGGTCGAGGATGAGGGTGCACTCCTTGGCCGCGCTCTCGGTGGCCGTCTGAAGGCCGCGCAGCTCCTCGGCGGTGGCCGCCGTGGGGTCGTAGGACAGCACCGTCTCCCGGTCCTGCGGACGGACGCAGCTCGTGTCGAAGGACGTCCCGGTGCCGCGCCGGTCCACGCCGATGAGCGAGAAGGTCTCCAGCGTCTCCGGGGACAGACTCCGGGCCAGCCGGGCCGCGTACAGCGTGCCGGGCAGGCCCGCGGCGTCGTCGACCACGACCAGTGGCGTCGGGCCGCTGCCGACCCGCAGCAGGTTCAGCGGGGTCGAGCCGAAGCCGGGCATCCCCGGCGCCTCCAGCGGCGCGACCAGCTGCGCGCACTGGTATTCCGCCGAGCCGTCCGCGGCATCGCCGAGCCGGTCGGCGGTCGCGGCCGTGCAGTCGGACCACGCGAGCATCCCCGACGGAGTCTCCAGGTCGGGAACCGGCACCTCGGCGTCGCTGCCGTCGTCGCCGGGTGCCTCCGTCGGCCCGTCGATCAACAGCGGCACCGGCGGACGCTCCGAGCCGCCTACCGTGCAGGCGGCGGTGAGCAGCACGGCGAGCGCGGCGCACAGCACCGTGACCGTCCGTTCGATGCGCGGCACGGTGTCTCCTTGCTCTCGAAGCGGTCGTCGGGTCCGGGACTCGGGCGACGTCGGCGAGGTGCGGTCGGCTTGAGACCCGCCTGCCGTCCGGAGTCGGCGGGTCGGCCGGACCCCACTCGCTGACCGGCCCGCCCTCGCTGACCGGCCCGCCCTCGGCGGCCGTCCCGACGTCCGGCTGGTCGACGTTCGTCGACGCCCCCGGCCTCGGGTCGGCGGGTGCGGACGCGCGACTCAGGCTACGCAGTCAGGGTGCCCGTCTGCCCGTGAGGCGCGCATAACGAGCCGGGCGCGACGCGATCGGCGGGCGACGCCGGGCCGGTCGCGGGCGGTCCCTCGGATGGCCGCGGAGCGCGGGATCGCCCGTCGGGGCGGCGGCGCGTGGCGTGCGTGGGACGACGTCCGTCGCACGGCGGTCCGCGGCCCTCGCCCGGCGCGCGGCGTGATCAGCGAGATGCCTGTGGGCGGACCTCGCCCGCGAGCACGGCGGCCAGGTCGTAGCGGACCGGTTCGTCGAGCTGGTCGTATCGGCACGACGCGGGATCGCGGTCGGGGCGCCACCGGCGAAACCGGGCGGTGTGGCGGAATCGGGCGGGCTGGGCGCCCTCGGTGTGGTCGTAGGCGACCTCCACCACCCGTTCCGGCCGCAGCGCGACCCAGTCGGTGTTCGCCTTACGCCATCGGCTCTCGCCTCCGGGCAGTCGCTGCCCGTCGACGGGGCGGTCGCCGAGCCAGGGATGTTCGTCGGCGTCCGTCACCCGCAGGTCCGCGAGGTCGTCCGCCAGCGAACGGCGGACGGCGGCGGTGAAGGCGCCCACGACGCCGACGTGATGCAGGGTCCGCCGCTCGTCGTACAGTCCGAGCAGCAGCGAGCCCACCGAGGTGCCGGGCTCGGTCTTGGCGTGCCAGCGCAGCCCGGCCACCACGCAGTCGGCCGTGCGCTCGTGCTTGAGTTTGATCATGGTGCGGCGTCCGGGAGTGTAGGCGCCGTCCAGCAGCTTGCAGACGATCCCGTCCAGTCCGGCGCCCTCGAACAGATCGAACCAGGTCATGGCCGTGTCCGGGTCGGTCGTCGCGGGGGTGACGCGCAGCCGGGCGGCCTGGCCCGTCGACCCGAGCTCGATCAGCAGCTCGCGGCGTTCGTGCAGGGGAGCGCCGAGCAGATCGCGGGAGCCGAGGGCCAGCAGGTCGAAGGCCAGGAACTCGGCGGGCGTCGCCTCGGCGAGCATGCGGACCCTGCTGTCGGCCGGATGGATGCGTTCGCCGAGCGCGTCGAAGTCGAGCCTGCCGCCCCGGGCCACCACCAGTTCGCCGTCGAGGACGATCTGCTCGGGCAGGACCTCGGCGAGCCGCCGCACCACTTCGGGAAAGTAGCGGTTCAGCGGCCGGCCGGTGCGTGACTGCAGGATGATCTCGTCGCCGTCCCGGAAGACCACGCAGCGGAAGCCGTCCCACTTGGGCTCGAACAACCAGTCCCCGGCGGGCAGTTCGGCGGCGGTGCTCGCCAGCATCGGCTCGATCGGCGACTTCAACGGCAGTGCCATCCCGACATGGTCTCCCGGCGGCCGTCGCCCGGCATCTCGACGCGACGCCCGGCACCGGGTCGGGTTCTGGCTGGTCAGGACACGCGCACGGCCGGGACCGCGTCGAGATCCAGATGGACGGTCGCCGGGAGGACGGCCACGCCCAACGATCGGCGAGCACGCTCGAGGACCCGCTGATCGAGATCGGCCCAGATCGTCGGAAGATCGCCGCCCTCGCGCAGCGACAGCGTCACCCGCAGCCGGGGCCTGCGGACGCTCCCGACGACGGCCACGCGTGCCCGCGCCACTCCGGGAGTCGCCTCGGCGTCGGCGCGGACGGCCTCGGCGACGGCCGAGGCCGTGACGACGAGCAGGCTCGTCCCGCCGTCGGCGAACACCAGGTCGACGCGGTGCTCGGGACGCAGCACGAGGAGGACCGCGCCGAGCCCCGCCGCCGTCAGCAGCAGCCCGGTCAGTATCGCCGCCGCGCCCGCGCCCGCCGCGTGCGTCCCGAGCCAGTCCAGCGCCAGCGGGTCGGCCAGCGGCCGTCGCCCCCGGAAGACGCCGAACAGACCGCTGCCCGTCAGCGACGCCACGAGCCCGATCACGACGGCCAGCAGACCCGCGCTCCAGACGACGGCGCGGGCCCAGGCCATCGACCGGACGTCGATCGGACGGCGTCGACGACTCATCGGATCGTCCGCCCGCGTCGCATGTCCAGCGAGATCCTCGGCTGTTCTCGCAGCGGCAGGTCCGCCACCAGCCGTCGGGTCAGGCCGAGGAGCCGGGTGCGTAGTTCGTCCGGCATCCCGTCCGCTCCGACGACACGCACCCGGACCCGGCGTCGATCGGCCCGCACGGCGACGTCCACGACGTCCTCCTCGGCGCGGAGGCGACGGTCCACGAGTCGGGCCACCGATCGACCGGACGTGGTGACCGACACCTCGGGTCGCAGGTCCGCCAACGGGAGGACCCGTCTGCGGGCCGCGGACGCCGCCGTGCACAGCAGCAGGCCCGACGCGATGGTCAACAGCGAACCGGCCAGCACCTCCCGATCCGCCCAGCCGAGTCGGGAGCCGTGCTCGAGCCAGGCACGCCACGGCACGATCAGCGGCGCGCCGCCCGGACGCAGCCAGGACCGGCTCACCTCGACGACGAGCAGCACCCCCGCGACCGCGGCCCCCAGGCCGACGAGCGTGGCGAGCAGCCGCACCAGCAGTCGCATCGACGTGGCCTCCCGGTGTGTCGGATCGTCGGATGGTGCGCGCGGGGGGATCGGGCGTCGCGAGGCGGCGGGAGCGGGTCAGCGCGGTGACGGACCGGCGTCGGCACGGAGGCCGTCGACGACGATGTCGAGCGCCCGCACGGGGGTCCCGGTGACCCGATCGACCTCGGCGATCACCCGGTCGCGGATGCGCCCCGCGACCTCGCGGACCCCGCACGGATAGCGCAGCGCCACGGCCAGCCGCACGCGCACCCCGTCGGCCGGGCCGGCGAACCGGTCCGGTGCCGAACCGTGCCGCCGTCGGCCTCGGACCCACCGGCGTCGGCGACGCGGGCCCGCCGCCCCGTCGTGACGCCGCACCCGCACGCCTCGGCCGCCGCGGCGGTCGGACAGGACCTCGGGGAACTCGTGGGCGACACGCCGGATCAGCTTGCAGTAGACGGCCGGTGCGATCGTGAGCGAGCCCCGGTCGTCGGGTTCGACCGGCGCCACGCCGTCGGGACGGGCTTCTCGGTGCACCGGCGGCGGGACCGGACGGCCGTCGTCTCGACCGGCGACGGTGCTCATCGCTCCTCGCTTCGATCTCCCCTGCCGAGGAGCTCGCCGAGGTCCAGCTCGCCGTCGAGGGCGCGTCCCGCGAAGAATCCGACGCCCCCGACGACCAGGCAGATCAGAAAGGCCGAGAAGCCGCCGAGGGCGCCTGCCAGGCCGAGGACGAGTCCGGCGATCAGTCCGGTGTGGGTGGTGGTCATGGAGGCCTCCTGTCGGCGGGACCGGGTTCAGCGGAATCGGGCGGGCCGTCGTCGCCTGCTCGCCCATCGGCGGAGCCGATGCAGCAGTCTGCGGACGGCGGTGTCGGGGCGGCGGCCGACGATCGGGCCGTCGAAACGGTCGGCCCGCCGAGACGGGCCGCCCGCGGCGTCGGCCCGATGCCTGCCGGGACGATCCAGGCCCAGCTCGGCACGGCGACGGGCCTCCTGGAGATCCCGCAGACCCGCGGCGAACCGGTCTGGGTCGCCGCCGAGGTCGGGATGGTGCTCGCGGACGAACGCCCGCAGCGCCGCGCGCTCGGCGGCGGCGGGTCGCCGGGCGGTCATCGGAGGATCCGATCGCCGCGCCCTCTCGACGCCCCGCGTGCCGTTCGACGCCCGCGACGGCGGGCCCGCGCCGGTGCCGCCGGGGCGGGCGGCCCGGCGACCGAGCCGGTCATTCGACGCGGGGAGAGGCGGGCTCCGGCCTCTCCTCCTCGGGGAGCCGGATGTCGTTCACCGCGATGTTGACCTCGATCACGTCGAGCCCGGTCATCCGCTCGACGGCGGTCACGACGTTGCGGCGCACCGCCCTGGCCAGCTCGGCGATCGACATGCCGTACTCGACGATGATGTCCAGGTCGACGGCGGCCTGTCGTTCGCCGACCTCGACCTGCACGCCCGCGGTGGCGGAGGTGCCGCCGCCCGGAATCCGCTCGCGCAGGGCGCCGAACGCGCGGGAGACGCCGCCTCCCATCGCGGCCACGCCGGAGATCTCCCTGGCCGCGATGCCTGCCACCTTCTGCACCACGGCGGGGGAGATGCTGGTCTTGCCCGACTGCTGCTCGCCCGCCGCCCAGGCATGCGCGGGCCCGGACAGCAGGCTCACGTCGATGGTGCTCGGTTCGTCGTTGCGAGTCACCCCGCTGGTGGTCGCCATGGCGCTGGTCCCTTCGTCGCCCGACCGCGCCCGTCCTCGGTTCGCCGCGGCCGGTCGACACCGGGCGGCGCCGCGGGGCCGGGCGCGCGTGGTCCGTCCGACCGGTGGTGCCCGTGCGGCGCGAGACCTACCCGACGCGACCCGATCGGATGGTCTGGGGCTCACCCGACCGATGGGGCCGGGCGGCGGCGGACCGGCGCCCGACGGCGGGTCGTCGGCCGCGCCGCGTCAGTCAGGCCCGTTGAACCGAGGAGCCGGGGCGGGCGGATGCCCTGGCGTGCCGGAGGAAGAGCTGGCCGTCGGCGAGCAGCACCGAGCGCAGCGTCATGCCGACGGGTGCCGCGACGGGCGGCGCCGCGGCGGCGAGCCGAGGGGCCGCACCGCCCTCCAGCAGCGGCGCGACGGTCAGGCACAGTTCGTCCACGACGTCGGCGGCGATCAGCGAGCCGAACAGCCGAGGCCCGCCCTCGCAGCAGACGCGACGCAGTCCCCGGTGGTCCAGCTCCGCGATCAGGGCGCTGGGCTCGACGGCGCCGTCTCCGACGATCACCACGTCGGCGCCCGCGTCGGCGAGGGCCCGGCGTCGGTCCGTCGGCGCGGACTCGACGGTGAAGACGATCGTCGGCGCGTCGGCCGAGGCATCGGCGAAGAGGCCGCTCGCCGGGTCCAGGTCCGCCGTGCCCGTGACGACGGCGATCGAGGGCAGCACGGCGAGCCGCAGCCTGGCGCGTCGCTCCGCCCGGCTCTCCCGCGGTCGGACCGCCCGATACCCCTCGGCGACGGCGGTGCCCGCGCCCACCAGGATCACGTCCGACAGATCGCGGAGCATCGACAGCATCCGACGGTCGGCGGGGCTGGAGAGCGACCGGGAGCGGCCGTCGACCGCGCTGGCGGCGCCGTCGAGACTCGTGACGAAGTTGACGCGCAGCCACGGCCGGTCCAGGGGCTCCGGGTAGGCGTAGACGTTCTCGATCTCCGGTTCCGACAGCAGCAGGCCCGGCACCGGCCGTTCGGCGGCGTCGGCGGCGACTGTGGCGCCGGTCTCGGTCGAGGCGAGGAAGAGGCTCTGCACGTTTCCATCCCGGGGCGAGGTTTAGGCTCAAGGGCATGTCCGCCACCCACCTGACCGACCGTCGTCCAGAGGTCGGGCCGGACGAGCTGGTGGCGGCGATGTGCCCGCCGCCGAGATTCGACGGCGTGCGTTTCGACACCTACCTGCCCGACCCGGCGCAGCCGAGCCAGGCCGCGGCGCTGACGGCCTGTCGCGAGTTCGCCCGCCGCGTCGGCGCGGGCCGGGCCCGTCGATCGTGGTGGCAGACGCTGACCGGCGCGGGCAGGCAGGCGACGGGCAGGCCAGGACTCTATCTGGACGGCGGTTTCGGCGTCGGCAAGACGCATCTGCTCGCGGCCGTCTGGCACGAGGTGCCCGAACCGAGGGCCTTCGGCACGTTCGTGGAGCTGACGCACCTGGTAGGCGCGCTCGGCTTCGGCGAGACGGTGCGCAGGCTGTCGGGCTACAGCCTGCTCGCGATCGACGAGTTCGAGCTGGACGACCCCGGCGACACGATGCTGGTCACCCGCCTGATCGCCGAGCTCACCTCGGCGGGGGTCTGCGTGGCGGCGACGTCCAACACGCTGCCGGACCGGCTGGGCGAGGGACGCTTCGCCGCGGGCGACTTCCTGCGAGAGATCCACGCCATGGCCGAGCGCTTCGAGATCGTGCGGGTCGACGGTGCCGACTATCGACATCGGGGTCTGCCCGACGCCCCGCCGCCGGTGTCCGACGCCGAACTGGCGGCCAGGGCGGACGCCGTGGCCGGGGCCACCATCGACGACTTCGACGCGCTGTGCACGCATCTCGGGACCCTGCACCCGTCGCGCTACGGCAGGCTGGTCGACGACGTGAGCGTCGTCCACCTGCGCGGCGTGCGTCCGGCAGGCGGTCAGGACGTGGCGCTGCGGCTGGTGTCCTTCGCCGACCGGCTCTACGACCGTGCGGTGCCGGTGGTGGTCTCCGGTGCGCCGGTCTCGGAGCTGTTCACCGAGGAGATGCTGCGCGGCGGCTATCGCAAGAAGTATCTGCGGGCCGTCAGCAGGTTGATCGCGCTGTCGCGGGGCTCGGCCGAGCCCGAGCAGGACGGCGTCCGCGCCGCCCGGGCAGGTCGGACCAGGCCCGCCTGACCGGCCCGCGACCGGCGGCCGGGTGTCCTACGGCCGGCGGCCCCGGTGACGGAGTTCAGGAACGCCCGTCCCATCACCGCCCGAGCCCGCACCACAGGGTGTGTCGCGCCGAAGTCGTCCGCATCGCGCACTCCGCGCGAGAACAGGGCGAAGGCGGCCACCGGGGCGCCGTCGAGACCGAAGATCACCCTGGCCGCGTTGCGGCGGCGCCGAACCGACCCGCGAACACCGCCGACGCCATCCGAGCGCCCTCCGACCAGGCGAGGTCGTCGCGGGTGTCATGGGCGGGCATCTCGCGCATCCAGCGGGCGCCGACCGGCGGCCCGACGACCTCGCGTGCGGCTCGGCCGTTCTGCGACGCCGACGGGATGCGCGGCGATCTCGACGATCGCGTCGCGGGCCGCAGGCACCCGCATTCGCGGCGGCGGGCGCCGGGAGTGCGACCGACGCCCCTCCTCGACGAGGTCCACCGAGGGCGAGACCTGCACGGTTCGCCCCGCGGGTCTCGATCGGCGTCGTCCCCGGACGGGATCGGTGGCGGTCCGCCTGGCGACCGAGCGGACGAGGTTCCGGTGGCCCGTCCCAGCCCGTCCCCGACTGCCGTGTCCGGGCAGCCGGGGACGGGTCGGCGCGTCCACTCGAGCATCGGCCGCCCGCTCGCGCATCAGCGGGACAGCACCTCGCCGACGGCGTCGACGCCGTGGTCCAGCTCGGACTCGGTGATGACCAGCGGCGGCGCGATGCGCAGGGTCGTGTCCTGGGTCTCCTTGCACAGCACCCCGCGCTCCAGCAGCGCCGCCGTCGCCTCCCGCCCCGTCGGGCCCTCCGGGGCGATCTCCACCCCGGCCCACAGGCCGCGACCGCGCACGGCGTCGACTCCGTGCCCGACGAGCTCGCCGAGCCGCCGGTGCAGGTGCGCGCCCAGCTCGCGGGACCGCTGCTGGTATTCGCCGGTGGACAGCAGGCGGACGACGGCCCGGCCGACGGCGCAGGCCAGCGGGTTGCCGCCGAAGGTGGACCCGTGTTCGCCCGGTCGCAGCACGCCGAGGACGTCTCGGCGCCCGACCACGGCGGACACCGGCACGATCCCGCCGCCGAGCGCCTTGCCCAGGGTGTAGAGGTCGGCGCGCACCCCGTCGGCGGCGCTGGCGAGCAGGTCTCCGGTCCGGGCGAGCCCGGACTGGATCTCGTCGGCGATCAGCAGGACGCCGTTGTCGTCGCAGAGCCTGCGTAGCCCGGCCAGATATCCCGCCGGGGGCACGATCACGCCCGCCTCGCCCTGGATCGGCTCCACGAGCACCGCGGCGGTGTGCTCGGTGATCGCCTCGGCCACGGCCTGCGTCGAGCCGTACTCGACCACGGTGAAGCCGGGGGTGAACGGGCCGAAGTCGGCGCGGGCCGTCGGATCGGTGGAGAAGGAGACGATGGTGGTGGTGCGGCCGTGGAAGTTCGAGCCCGCGACGATGATCTCGGCGCGGTCGTCCGGCACGCCCTTGACCTGATACGCCCACTTGCGGGCGACCTTGACGGCGGACTCGACGGCCTCGGCACCGGAGTTCATCGGCAGGACCAGCTCGGTCTCGGTGAGTTCGGCCAGCTCCCGGCAGAACAACCCCAGCTGATCATGGTGGAACGCGCGGCTGGTGAGCGTGACCCGCCCGAGCTGCTCGACCGCCGCGGCGACCAGGTCGGGGTGTCGGTGGCCGAAGTTCAGCGCCGAGTAGCCGGCCAGCAGATCGAGGTGACGCCTGCCGTGGACGTCGGTGACCCAGGCGCCCTGCGCCTCGGCGATGACCACCGGCAGCGGGTGATAGTTGTGCGTGCTCCACTGCTCGTCGAGGGCGATGAGCTCGGCGGCGGCGAGTCCCGTCCGGCCGGTGCCGCCTGCCGCGGAGTGCCTCTCGGTCGATTCGGTCCCGGCCGGACCGGGCGCCGCGTTCTGAGTGGTGGCCGTCATGGGCCTCAGGCTAGAGGCCGGACGGCCGAATATCAGTGCGCGAACGCCGCGTGCGGTGCGCGGTCCGTTGCGTAGTCCGCCGTCCTGGCGGCGTCTTGTTGTGCACGCGGGGTGCGCGCCGGAGATCGTCTCCGGCGGGGACCGGTGATCCGTCGGATGCGGCCCGGCGGAGCAGGCGGCATCGACGTCGAGGACCGCGGGGAACGGGCGTGGCCGTGTCGCCGCCGATGTCGACGTCCGCAGGCGGGCCGGGTACGCCCAATCTCTTCACATTGCCAACACATCCCCCTGTCAGGTAGCCACTCAACGGGTGAGGATCGCCGCGTCGGCGTCACCGACTGTCGGTGTGTTCGGCGGCTGATCGCTGCCTGCCCGGGTGGTCCTTGGTCCAGACGGTCAGACCTGGCGGCGGTTGCTTCCTCCCCGAATAGGCGCGTGGTACGTAGTGATCTCACGTATCTACTCGGAGGTAACCGTGCGTCCTGCTCGCATGACCGGCGTCGTCGCCGGTGCGTTGATCGCCGTCGCTCTCGGGGCGCCCGCGGCGTCGGCCGAGGAGACCGTCCCCGCCGCCCCCGTCGACTACGTCGCACTCGGCGACTCCTACGCCTCGGGAACGGGGATAGGCGACTACCACTCGGGCAGCGGCTCCTGCCTGCGGAGCCCCGGCGCGTATCCCGAACTCTGGGCGGCGGCGAACGACGTCTCGTCCTTCACCTTCGCCGCCTGCTCCGGCGCCGTGACCGACGACGTCGTCACCGGGCAGCTCGGCGGCCTCACCGCCGACACCGACCTGGTGAGCATCTCGATCGGCGGCAACGACGCGGGTTTCGTGGAGGTGATCACCCGCTGCACGCTCCTGGGCACCGCCGGCTGCCAGAACGCCGCCGCCGAGGCGAACGAGTACATCCAGACGGAGCTGCCCGCGAGGCTGGACGCCACCTACGCGGCGATCCGAAGCGCGGCGCCGAACTCCTCGGTGGTCGTGCTCGGCTACCCGCGCCTGTTCCACCCCACCGGCGCCTGCGTCCTCACCGAAGGGGCACGGGCGGCGTTGAACGCCACGGCCGATCTGCTCTCCGAGGTCACCGCGGGGCGGGCCGCGGCGGCCGGCTTCGTCTACGCCGACGTGCGATCCCACTTCGACGGTCGCGGGGTCTGCGCGAGCACGCCGTGGATCAACTCGCTCGCCTGGCCGATCACCGAGTCGTTCCACCCGAACGCGGCCGGGCACGCCCAGGCCTACCTGCCCGCCTTCACCGCCGCCGCGCCGAGTTCGCCCGCCGTCCTGGCGGCAGGCTGACCCGCGCCGTCCGCGGCCGGGCGCGGCGATCGTTCCCGACGTTGCGTCGGGCTCCGCCGATCGGAGCCCGACGAGGGCGAACCCGACCGGCCTGGGCCGTTACCGCCTTCGGGCGGCACGCTGCCGGCCGGCGGCGGCCCCGACGCGGGCGCCGCCGGCCTGCCGGGTGGGCGTACCTCAGATCTCGGCGAGACTGATCAGCCCGTCCTGCAACGCCCTGGCGAGGAGGTCGGTCTTCGTCGAGGCGGGCCTGCCCGCGTGCTCGTACTTGAACCTGATCCGCTCCAGATAGGAGCTGACGGTCCGGGCCGAAAGCTGCAACTCCGTGGCCACCGAGGACTTCGAGCGGCAGCGGAGCCAGGTCCGGAGGACGTCGACCTCACGGGGTGAGAGCGTCGGGATCGCCACCACGGGCAGCTGTGCGGTGGTGCCGCCCCGTGCCGCCAGCCGGGTCGCGCTCACCAGCTGGCCCCTGGTCACCCGGCGGGGCAGACACCGCACGCTGGCCGCGTCGGTCTCGGCCCACGGCCAGTTGCCCGCGTGCAGCAGGACTCGTCGTCCCGCCTGCGCCAGCCGACGTACCTCGGCCGCGCGGGCCGTCGGCTCCCCGTGTTGGACGCCGAACAGCACGACCTCGGCGCCCTGCCCCGGACCGCTCCAGGCGATCGCCGGGTCGGGACCGGCCGCCACCACCGCGATCGCGGGGCTCGCCACCTGATACCAGGCCGCGAAACCCGCGGCGATCGCGGGCTCGTCATGGACGATGACCACGGTGATAGGAGCATTCGTGTTGACGACAGCAGTCTCGGACACCCGCGCCTCCCGGCCGCATCGACATCGCGGCGCGCGGAGACTCGTCGTCCCCGTCCCGTCCGCGAAACACGGTGTGAACCCGTGTTGGACGCGGACGGTAAAGACAGGCGGTAAATAATCGGCTGGTGTCGGCGGTATCGACTGCGCCCGACGGCGGCCCGTCGTTCGACCGTCGGCCCGGTGGGCGGCAGGACGCGCCGTCGCAGTCGTCGTCGGTCGACGCTCGTCGGGCGCGGCCGACGCCGTCGTCGGGACCGTGAGCGAGCGGCCCGCCCGCGCGATCCGGCTGCCGCCGACCGGCCCGTGCCGATCACGACTCGACGGTCACCGACACCTCGGGGCCGTCGAAGCACAGCATGTCCGCCGCGGGCCCGGCCTCGGCGAACGGTGCCGCGAAGCTCCACGCCACGTCGTCGACGCGTCCCGAGTCCGCCCGGAAGTGGAAGTAGCGAGCCCGCCCCTTGTAGGGGCAGATCGTGACGGTCTCGGAGGGGACGAGATGTTCGGTCGCGACGTCCTCGGCGGGCAGATACCAGCGTGCGGGCAGCCCGGTCTCGAACAAGGCGACGGCCCCGGTGGTGTCGGCCATCGGCACGTCGCGGACGCGCACCGTCACCCGCCTGCTCGACCTGCGTGCGTCCACTCGGTGGAACGGATCGCGCGGGTGCGTCGGGAGCCGCTCATCCTCTTCGAACCAGGCGTCGAGGCGGTCGTGATAGAAGGCGATCAGCCCTCGGAGATCCGGACTGCCCGCCACCGGGTCGGGGTAGGACCATCCGGCGTCGCGGACCGTCCGATCGCCGACCCGCAGGTGCCAGTACCGCGCATCGCCCTTGAACGGGCAGTGCGTCCGGTGGTCGCTCTCGACGAGCACTCCGGGTGCGACGTCCTCGATCGGCAGGTACCACTGCGGCAGCAGCCGTGTCTCGTGGAGCATCCTGGCTCGGACGGTGTCCACCACCGTCCGGCCCGCGAACTCGCCGCGAATCCTGCGGTCCAGCTGGTGCACGTAGAGCACGTGCCCCGGCGCCGAGGCGGTCAGATCGAAGTTCAACTCGCCGGCGAGCGGCTTCGCGAAGGGACCGTCGCCCATGGTCAGTGACATGTCACCGACGATAGTGATCGACGGTCCGCCTGTCCGGACTCCGCGACGGCGGATCGCGGCCCGGCGGCGGCCTGGGCGGTGCCCGCCCCGGCGGCGTCTCATCGCGGCGCCCGACGCACCACGGGCGCCGGGCGCCGCGGTGATCAGCCCTCCTCGGTCGCGCTCCTGTCACTCGCGTGGGCACGCAGGGCCGCCAGCGCCTTGTCGGCATGCACCGACATGCGGATCTCGCTCTTCACCACCGCGAGTACCCGCCGGTCGACGTCGATGACGAACGTGTGCCGCTTGATGTCCATCGGGCCGAACCGGCGACGCACGCCGAAGAGCCGTGCCACGTCGCCGTCGGCGTCGGAGAGCAGGGGGTAGTCGAACGAGTGCTTCGCGGCGAACTCCTGCTGTCTGTCCACGGAGTCGCCGCTGATTCCCACCCGTACCGCGCCCAGCTCACCGAACTCGGCGCCGAGGTCGCGGAAACGGCAGGCCTCGGACGTGCAGCCGGTGGACATCGCCGCCGGATAGAAGAACAGCACGACCGGCCCGCCCGCGAGCAGTTCGGACAGCGTCCTCGGCGTGCCCTGCTCGTCGGGAAGCGTGAAATCGGGTACCAGGTCTCCGGTGTTCACCTGTCGACTCGCTCTCTCTTCGGTGGCAGCGGCACGAAACCGCTTGCGGTGGCGACGTAGCGGGCATAGCCGGAGCGGCGCATGAGCAGTCGTCGTTCCAGCAGCTGCCTCCTGCTGCCGCGAGACAGCAGGAGGCTCAGGAGCAACGGGGCGGGCAGGGTCAGCAGGGCAGGCAGGCCGTGGCAGGCCAGCAGGAACAGCCCCCACCAGACGGCGGCGTCGCCGACGTGGTTCGGATGGCGGGTGTACCGCCACAGCCCGGTGTCCAGCACCCGGACGGAGTTGGCCGGGTCGGCGCGGAACCGGGCGAGCTGGTGGCCGCCGATCGTCTCGAAGGCGAAGCCGAGCAGCCACACCACCGCCCCGGCGATCAGCGACGGCGTGGACCGCTCGGCGAAGAACTGCCCGACCTGGACCGGGGCCGACACCACCCAGAGCACCAGACCCCGCGGCAGGTACACCGTCCACAGCAGGCGCAGGCGCGGACCGCCGACGGCCCGATCCCGGATCGCCGCATAGCGCCGCTCCTCGGGCCCGCCGCGCGACCGCCGGGCGAGGCGCGTCGCCAGGCGCAGTCCCCAGCAGACCGTGAGCCCGGTCAGCAGCAGCCGGACCAGCAGGTCGCCATGGCCGTGCGAGGACACGAGCGTGATCAGCGCGATCACCACGAAGCCCGGTCCCCAGACGACGTCGATGCCGTCGTGGCGTCCGCGGCGCAGGCCGATCAGGAAGGCGCCGAACACCAGGGCCGCGAGGACGCCCGCGTTCACTCCGAGCGTGATCAGCAGCGCGTCGACCGCATCCTGATTCATGACGTGAGCCGCCGATCCGGAGTCGTCACGATGAGGGCACCGCCTCTCGGGCCGGTTCCGCCTCGATGACGGGGTGCGGAAGCAGCCTGCCGCCCGGCCGGGGCAGCCGATGCGACGCGGCGGCATACGCGCGGTATCGGCCTTCGCCGAGGTGGTCACCCGTCGTGAGGTGGGCGACGGAATCGTAGAGCCGATCGTCACGCGGACGATAGACCTGGAGCCACACAGTCACCCGATCGGTGAGCACGGCCCGATGAGCGGTGTCACGACGCGGCGTCCGGCGGCCGAATCACGCGCGTCGCCCGCGCCGGGGCGACGCGCCGGCCGCCGGGGGTTCGACGCCTTTCCGTGACGGGCGCGGTCCTGGTGCCCTGTGGTGCGGTGCGGCTGCTCGGCGGGCCGTGTGTCCTGCCCGTCTCCACTCGTCTCGTCGTCTCCTCGTCGAGACGGGACGCCGATCGGTTCGGCCTCGCGCACGGCCGCGCCGAGTCGTCGGGCACCGCCGTCCTCGGTCGCTCGGACCAAGGGCGGTCATCCGCGAGCCGGCGCCGCACTCACCGGCGCCGCGCCAACCCGTCGCCGCACGCACGGGTGTGGCGGGCGGGCCGGAGCAGAACGATCGACGCGGGCGGTCGGGCCCACAGCCGCCGGGGCGACAGATCCGACGGACCGACCCCTGGGCGCCCGGACCGGGCCCTCCTGCGCCGGATCGTCCTGTGTCGAGTCCTCCTGTGCCGACTCACCCGGCCGAGTCCGGCTGTCCGGGCGGGGCGGCGGGTCCGACGGTGGCGGCCGTCGGACCCGCCCGGAGCGCGCCCGTGCCCGGGCGTCGTCGATCGGGGCGGCTTCAGAGCACGTGCTCGACGTACCGGGCCGCCGTGAGTTCCGCGATCTCCATGGCGTCGGCGTCCCAGATCTCCTGATTGAAGATCTCGACCTCGATCGGTCCGGTGTAGCCCGCCTTGTCGACGGCCTCGCGCATCCGCCGCAGCTCGATGCAGCCGTCGCCCATCATCCCGCGACCCAGCAGCACACCCGCCGGCAGCGGCGTGATCCAGTCGCACACCTGGAAAGCCGAGATGCGCCCCTCGGCTCGTTCGATCGCCTGATAGACGGTCGGGTCCCACCAGATGTGATAGGTGTCCACGACCACGCCGACCTGTTCGGCGGGGAAGCGGCTCGCGAGGTCCAGTGCCTGGCCCAGCGTGGCGACGACGCAGCGGTCGGAGCAGAACATCGGGTGCAGCGGCTCGATGGCCAGCCGAACCCCGCGCTCCCCGGCGTAGGGGGCGAGCTCCGCCAGTGAGTCCAGCACCATCGACCTGGCGCCGTCGACGTCGCGGCTGCCGTCGGGCAGTCCGCCGGAGACCAGCACCAGCTCGGGGACGCCCAGTTCGGCGCACTCGTCCACCGCCGCGCGGTTGTCGGCGAGGTCCTTGATCCGCTGATCGGAGTCGGGCGAGGTGAAGAAGCCGCCTCGGCACATCGAGGTGGGAGTCAGTCCGGCCTGCCGGAGCAGCGCTCCGGTCTTGCGTAACCCGTATTCGGCGACCGGTTCGCGCCACAGCCCGATCCCGGGGATCTCCGCGCGCAGACAGGCGCTGACGGCCTGTTCCATTCCGGCGTACTTGATGGTCGCCTGGTTGAGGCTCAACCTGCTCAGATCGCTCATCGCGGCACTCCGGCCAGGTCGAGGAAGCGCCGCATCCGGCGTTCCGCCAGTTCGGGGTCGGGGAGCAGGCCCGCCTCGTCGGCCAGCACGTACAGCCGGGCCAGGTGCGGGACCGAACGGGCGCTCTCCAGCCCGCCGACCATGCGGAAGTGCTGTTGATGACCGGCCAGCCAGGCGAGGAAGACGATGCCCGTCTTGTAGTAGTACGTGGGCGTCCCGAAGATGTGCCGCGACAGCGGGACGGTGGGCGCGAGGATCGCGTCGTAGGACTCGACGTCGCCCGCGTCCAGCCTGCGCAGCGCGGCGGCGGCCGCCGGGGCGATCGCGTCGAAGATGCCGAGCAGGGCGTCACTGTGGCCCTGCTCGTCGCCCTTGATCAGCTCGGGGTAGTGGAAGTCGTCGCCCGTGTAGCAGCGGACGCCCTCGGGCAGCCTGCGCCGAACGCCGATCTCCCGATCGGCGTCGAGCAGCGACATCTTGACGCCGTCGACCTTGTCGGAGTGCGCCTTGATCACGTCGAGGAAGACCTCGGTGGCCACGTCGAGGTCCGTCGAGCCCCAGTAGCCGGTGAGGGCGGGGTCGAACATCGGGCCGAGCCAGTGCAGGATCGCGGGCGAGTCGAGCTGCTCCAACAACGTCGAATAGACCCGGTGGTAGTCCTCGGGGCCGCGCGCCACGGCTGCCAGGCGCCTGCTCGCCATGAGGATCACGGTGGCCCCCGCATCCTGAACGACGGCGGCCTGCTCGACGTAACCGGCGATGACCTCGTCCAGGCTGGTGGCCTCGTCGCGGACCTGGTCGGTCCCTACCCCGCAGGCCAGCAGGCCGCCCAGTTCCCTGGCCTCGGCCCCGCTGCGGCGGATCAGCTCGGCCGCGGTGGGCCAGTCCAGGCCCATGCCGCGCTGCGCGGTGTCCATCGCGTCGGCCACTCCGAGGCCGTGAGCCCACAGGTGCCTGCGGAAGGCCATGGTGGCCTCCCAGTCGGGCCGGGCGGGCCTGCCGGGGGTGTTGTCGGCGAGGGGATCGGCGACGACGTGCGCGGCCGCGTAGAGGACACGGCTCGTCGGACTGGGGCCTCTGGCGTCCAGGGCGCCCGTCGATCTGGGGACGTAGTCGAGGAACTCACCGGTCGAGGTGGGCAGCTTCAGAGTCACAGGGTCCGCTCCATGTCCACGTCGTCAGACGCCCCGCCCCGGAAGACGACCGAGACAAAGGCTATAGAAAGCGCTTACTGTGACCGTAAACTAAGCGCGCCAGTACACGCTGTCAATAGCCTGCGCACCGCGTGGACGAGCGGGCACTGTTCGTGATCGGAGGTCGAGCGTGGCGCCGACGTTGGTCGATGTCGCCGCGAGAGCCGGGGTTTCCACCGCCACCGTCTCTCGTGTGCTCAACGGCAACTACCCGGTCTCGCCGGGAACGAAGGCTCGGGTGCTCGCAGCACTGCACGAGCTCGACTATGTGGTCAACGGCCCGGCCCGGGCCCTGGCGGCGGCCAGTTCGGACATGCTCGGCGTCATCGTCAACGACGTCTCCGACCCGTTCTTCGGCATCCTCTCCAGCGGGATCCAATGGGAGGCGGGCGGAGCCGAGCTGCTCGCGGTGATCTGCAACACCGCGGGATCGCCGGAGGACGAGCTGAAGTACATGCAGCTGCTCCTGCGTCAGCGGGCCAGGGCGATCGTCCTCACCGGCGGCGGCCGGGAGGACCCCGACCACGCCGAGCGGGTCGCGCAGCTGATCCGACAGTGCCATGAACGTGGAGCCCGCGTCGTCTTCTGCGGTCGCCAGGCACCGCCGGACAGCGAGGCGGTCAGCATCCTCTTCGACAACAGGGGCGGCGCCCGAGCGCTCACCCGGCATCTGCTCGCGATGGGGCATCGCCGATTCGCCTACGTCTCCGGACCGGAGGCCAACACCACCACCACCGCGCGGGCCGCCGGGCACCGCGACGCGCTGCTGGCCGCCGGGCTCGAACCGGAGGACGGGGCCGCCCTGCACGGCGACTTCTCCCGTGCCTCCGGGTTCGCCGCCGGGATGGAACTGGTGCGGCGCGGGGTGGACTGCACCGCGGTGGTGGCGGGCAACGATCTCACCGCGCTCGGGGTCATGGCCGCGCTACGGGAGCAGGGGGTGCGCGTGCCGGAGGACGTCTCGGTGGCGGGCTTCGACGACCTCCCCGTCGCGATGGACGCGGCGCCGGCGCTGAGCACGGTCCGGCTGCCGCTGCGGGAGGCGGCGGCACGGGCGGGCAGGCTCGCCATCGGAGCGGACGACATGCCCGGGCCGGACGGGCTCGTGTGGCTGTCCTCCGAGTTGATCGTCCGGGAGTCGGTGGGCCCGCCGGGACGAGGACTCGCGTCGACCGCGCGGCTGTGATCGAGGCCGAGGCCGCCGATGCGCGGCCGCGCACGGGCGCCTGCCGCACGACAGGCGAGTGGTGCGGAGAGGCGGCCGCCGAAGCGGACGGGGCCCGGGGTCGGCTCGCCTCGTCCGGCGGCGCGACGCAGGCGGGGCGGCCGTCGTCGTCGGATGCCGTGTCGTCGGCACGGGCCGCACCGGGCGGCCGGAAGACGGCGCGTGCGACAGGCCGGGCGGCGCGGGGTCGGCGGGGGCGGGTCGGCGGCGCCGCACCGGCGATCGACGTCCGTCGCCGGGCGTCGTGGCCGGCGGGGGACCGGGCGCCGCACCGGCCGCGGCGGGGGCGACGCCGCGCATCCGAACGGGCGTCCGCGGCGGAGCCGCCGTCGGCCCCAGGGCGGGCCGGTGGGCCGCGACGGAGTCGGGCCGTGCCGCGGCGAGTCGGGGTCCGCGGCCTCCGCATCGTCGGGGTCGTGCCCGCCTGCCCGTCCGGCGGCGACTCGCCGACGTGCACCGTGCCGCGCTCTGCCGTCGGCGACCGGACGTGCGGGCGTCGTGCTGTCACCCGGCGAGCGGAGTTCGTCCTTCGGCGAAGCGGACGGGATCGCGGCGCCGCCGAAGCGGGGAGTCGATCGCGGGCGACCGTCGGTATTGCCGGTGGTCGCGGCCACGGCGGGATCTCGCGGCCCCGCTCGAGATTTCCAATCACCACGCCCCGCGCCCGATCGCGGTGGGTAGGCAATGCCTTGCCGATAGCGATGGGCCGTGCGCGCGAAACCGGGCTTGTGTGCTGAAGCACAAAGTCCTCGCGAGGTGGCGAACCGGTCACCGAGTCCGGTTGTGAACGCGCGGAGACCGGTCCGGCAATGAAGATCGGCTTATGTCGCCCGCTTTGTCTGTGCCTGCCTGTCGCTCATTTGGCTACTCGTCTTGGAGTAACGCCGGACTGCTCTCGTCACGTCGGATCTTTGCCCGCCGGGTGGGGATGCGCGTGATCCGGCGGCCTCGTTTGATCGTCACTGGATGTGCGGGCGGGTCGGTTACTCGCCCGCGTCCCGGCACTGGTGCTGGCCGAGCGTTGTCCTACTGGTGCCGGGACGGGCGCTGCTGGAATCTGGTTCAGCTCTGCTTGTCGTAGGCCTCGATGACCTCCGCCGGGATGCGACCGCGATCGGAGACCTTGAGGCCCTGCGTCCGGGCCCACTCCCGAATGGCCTGGTTGCGCTCCCGGTCGGCCTGTCCGGAGGGCGCGCCCGCGACCCGGCCGCGACCCGGCCGCTTGCGGCCGCCGGTGCGGCGAGCGTTGTCCATGAACGGGGTCAAAGTCTCGCGGAGTTTGTCGGCGTTGGTGGTCGAGAGGTCGATCTCGAACTCCATGCCGTCAAGTCCGAACTTAACCGTCTGCTCGGCGACGGTGCCGTCGATGTCGTCGAGTAGTTGGACGGTGACCTTCTGCGCCACGGGGACTCCTTAAATGTTCGTCTGTCATTCGGATGCCTATGCGTTGACCGTGAGGTCCGCGCGCGTCAAGGTATCCCACTGACGACAATCATAAACATGGTCGGGTGCAGATGTCGCTTCACCGCTTGTCTAAGCCCGCTATCGGGGTCGTCACACGCCCGCCGGGCGGGTGTGGCTATAGGTCGCTGAGACGGCATACTTCCACCCTGCTCAGCGTGGCGGCGGCGGTTTCGGTCGCCCCGGTCGATTAGGTTAGAATCAGGGACGTCGCCGCAGGTCGTAAGCGGCGGCTACGTGGTACCACGGGAAAGACTAGGTGATCATGGCCGAGCGTGTCTGCGTCGAACTGGTTGACGACCTCGACGGAGAGCCTGCCCAGCACACGGTGCAGTTCGCCTTGGACGGGGTTAACTACGAAATCGACCTCTCCGAACGCAACGCTACTTCGCTGCGCGAACTGTTGGCTCCCTATATCACGCACGGTCGCCCGGTCTCGCACCGCGTCGAGGCGGCGGACCCTGCGCAGGAGCGCGTCGAGCGCAAGAAGGCCACCGATCAGATCCGCGCGGTGGCCCAGCGCTCCAAGGAGCAGCACCGGGCTCGCCTGGAGGCGGCCGCGGCGGCCAGAGAGGCCGAGGTCAAGCGGGTCGCCGAGGAGCGGGCGGCCGCGCGTGGCGAGATCCCGCTGGACGTGTCCGCGTTGAATCTCGAGGTCGCCAAGCCCGCGCAGGAACCTGTCAGGCAGGAGGAGAACAGCAAGCCTGCGGTGTCTCTTCCCCGATTCAGCTCCGCGAGCAACTGATCGTGTTCCGGGCGGGGGCCGTCGCCCTCGCCCGGAGAAGAATGCCGCCTGTTCCAGCGTGCCGCGCCGCGCAGGCCGCCGCGTGATCTCCCGTGCCGTCGACGACGGTCGGACGACCGGCGATCGCTCGCCGCGGGAAAGAAGCCGCGCCTCGTTCGGGATCGTGCCGTCGCCGGACACCGCCGTCGACACCGGGGGCGTGAGACCGGCTCTCCGGCGGTGAAGGCGCCGGCTGCTCTCTCACTCGATATGTGCGTTCTTGTCACTCTTGTGTGGACATGATCGGCCGTAGCGCCGGTAAACGGTCACGATCTCGTCCATTGCGGACTGACTAGCCGCGTCCGATCTCACTCGGACAAGTGATTGCAGGCTTCCGTCGTCCGCGGACCGTCTTCTCCGGAGCCCGTGCGGGCTCGCCGGATCGGCGGCGGAGACCGCGGCCGGTGCGGCGTGCTCGATTCTCCGGCGGGCCCCGGGTGTGCGGTCGTGCGCGGTCCGGTTCGGCGAGCGGGGTCCTCGGCTGGGGCGCGGGCGGCGGTGGGCACGCGCGCCACGGGAGCGTCCGGGCGGGGTGGCGTCGGGCCGGCTAGGCGTCGACGTGATCGCCGCGGCGTGCCGTCGCCGATCGGGAAGGGCGCGGCCGTGAGGCGGCTCCGGGGACGGCGGTCTCGGGCGGCAGGGGACGAATCCAGCCAGGTGCCGGGCCGCGCGCCGAACATGTCCCGGCGCGGCGAGGTCGCGGCGGTCAGGCCTCGCTTCGCGTGCCGGGGTCCGCCTTCGGCGTGCTGGCCCGGATCACGACCTCACCCCGCACCCGTCGCGTCCGGGGCTCGTCCGGATCGGGATCGAGCACCAGGCTCACCGCCATGGCGCCCAGCTCTTCCAACGGGACGCGCACCGTCGTCAGCGCGGGCGTGACGTCGCGGAGGGTGGCGATGTCGTCGAAGCCCGCCACGGCCATGTCGTCGGGCAGCCTGCGGCCGAGGTCGCGCAGCGCCGCCATCGCGCCGACCGCCATCACGTCGTTGACCGCGAAGAGGCAGTCCACGTCGTCGCGCCTGCTCAGCAGCTCGCGCAGGGCGTGATAGCCGCCGTCGCGGGTGAAGCCGCCGTGCACCACGAGTTCGTCGGGCAGCTGGGCGCCGTGGTCGGCCAGGCCTTCGCGGAACCCCGCGAGGCGGTCCCGGGCCGTCATCAGCTCCGCCGGCCCGCCGAGCACGCCGAAGCGGCGATAGCCGCCCTCGTAGAGAGCGCGGGCCAGCGCTCGTGCCCCGGCGTGGTTCTCCAGGGTGATCGTGTCGACCTCGATACGACGCTGGCTGATCATCGCCACCCGACCGCCCGCGGCCTGGAAGCGGGCCAGCTCGTCGGCCAGCCGGTCCTGGAGGGCCTGATCGGTCACGCGGCTGCCCGCCAGCACCACGGCCTGTGCGCGCTGTGCCCGCAGCGCGGCGACGTACTCCACCTCGCGCTCCGGCCTGCGCAGCGTGCTCGCCATCGTGACGATCAGGCCGTTGTCCTCGGCATGCCGCATCACGCCCGCCGAGATCGACGAGAAGTACGGATCGGCGATGTCGTGGACGACGAGGCCGACGACGTTCGTGTGGCCGCGTGCCATGGCTTGCGCCTGTGCGTTCGGCGCGTAGTTCAGCGCCTCCGCCGCCTTCATCACGCGGGCCCGGAGGTCCTCGCGGACCTTGCGCGGGCTGCCGTTGAGCACCCTGGACGCGGTGGCCAGGGACACCTCGGCCGCCCGCGCCACATCGACCAGCGTCGCGATGCCGGTCGACGGTTGATCGAACATCAGAGGACTCCTGCCGTGGCCGACCCTGCGCCGATCACCGGCCTTGCCAGGCAGGGTGCGCTTTTCATTCGCAAGCGTAGGCAGGCGCGTCTGGATGGGTCAAGCCACGGCCTTCGCCTCGGCCCGCGTGTCCTCGCGGGCGTCTCGCGGGCCGGGTGTCCTAGGTGTGTGCCGGTTGGTTAGTTGGTGGTGATGCGGTTTCCGGTGGTGGGGTGGAAGAGGTGGGTGTGGTCGGGGGTGGTGAGGGTGGCGGTGACTTGTTGTCCGATGGTGGGTGGGGTGCGGGAGTCGACGCGGACGATGAAGCGTTCGGGGGTGTCGGCGGTGGTGGTGCCGTAGACGTAGGCGTCGGCGCCGAGTTCTTCGACGAGGTCGACGGTGAGGGTGATGCCGGGTTCGGTGGTGGTGAGGTGGAGGTTCTCGGGGCGGATGCCGATGGTGATGGTGTCGGTGTCGAGGGTGGTGCGGGTGGTGGTGGTGAGGGGGATGGTGAGTCCGTCGAGGTGGGCGCCGTCGGGGTGGAGGGTGGCGGTTTTGAGGTTCATGGCGGGGGAGCCCATGAAGCCGGCGACGAAGGCGTTGGCGGGGGCGTCGTAGAGGGTGCGGGGGGTGTCGCATTGTTGGAGGAGGCCGTCTTTGAGGACGGCGACGCGGTGGCCCATGGTCATGGCTTCGACCTGGTCGTGGGTGACGTAGATGGTGGTGGTGTCGAGGCGTTGTTGGAGGGCGGCGATGTTGGCGCGGGTTTCGACGCGGAGTTTGGCGTCGAGGTTGGAGAGGGGTTCGTCCATGAGGAAGACGGAGGGTTCGCGGACGATGGCGCGGCCCATGGCGACGCGTTGGCGTTGTCCGCCGGAGAGGGCTTTGGGTTTGCGGTCGAGGTAGGGGGTGAGGTCGAGCATGCGGGCGGCTTCGTCGACCTTGGCTTTGATCTGGTCTTTGGGGATGCGGCGGAGTTTGAGGGCGAAGCCCATGTTCTCGGCGACGGTCATGTGGGGGTAGAGGGCGTAGGACTGGAAGACCATGGCGATGTCGCGGCCTTTGGGCGGGGTGTGGGTGACGTCGCGGCCGCCGATCTGGATGGCGCCTTCGTCGATGTCCTCGAGTCCGGCGAGCATGCGTAGGGCGGTGGACTTGCCGGAGCCTGAGGGGCCGACCAGGACGAGGAACTCGCCGTCGGAGATCTCCAGATCGAGCTGGTCCACGGCCTTGACCGGGGGCGTTCCCGCGAACACCCGCGAAGCACCCCTGTAAGCCACATCGGCCATCGCGATTCTCCTTAGTCGGCACACGCGCCGCGCGCGGGCCCAGTCGATGAGGCCGGGCGCCGGAACGGACTCGCCGCGCAGACCCGACCTTGGGTGAGAAAGCGCTTACGACCGTAGGAGTGCGGTGAGTCACTGTCAATGAAGGTTGGCCGCACCAGGCCACTGTTAGTTCAGTGGCCAACGAAATGGACGGTTCCTCCGCCGCGTCCGTCGAGCAGGCAGACTCACGGTGATCGACTGGGTCAACAGGCCTGACCCAAGCATGAAAATTACTCACTGTAGCGGATCGGGCAATAATTGGCTACCTTGGGTGATCGGAACCGAAGGAGTGTGGTGACCACGATGGCCTACGAATCCGCTGCCGGGGCGCGATGAAGATCGCCGTGCTCGACGTCGGCTCGGTGGCGGCGAAACTGGAGCTGCTGGAGTGTCGCCCCGGGGTGCCGCCCGTGATGACCAGGATCGTCCGAGTCAGCACGCGGCTGGCCGAGTTCACCACACGCGACGGAGAGATCCTTCCCGACGGTCTCGAGCGCGTCGCCGAGGCGGTGCGCCGCTGTGTGGTCGCGGCGGGCGAGCTTCGGGTCACCGCGCTGCTCGCCTACGCCACCTCGGCCGTGCGCGACGCCGTGAACCAGGAGGCGGCGAGCAGTCGCATCCGCGAGCACAGCGGCGTCGAACTCGCCTTCCTGCGTCCGGAGGACGAGGCCAGGCTCTCGTACTTCGCGGCTCACCGTTGGTTCGGGTGGTCCTGCGAACAGCTCACGCTGATCGACATCGGCGGTGGCACGATGGAGCTGGCACTCGGCGAGACCGAGGAGCCGAGCCTGGCCGCCTCGCTGCCGCTGGGCGCCGCTCGCCTCACCCGGGAGTTCCTCGCCGACTCGCCCTCGGTTCCGAAGACGGAGCTGCTGACCGCGCACGTTCGCGAGGTGCTCGAACGTGCGTTGCGCGGCCCGCGCCGCAGGCTGACCGGCTCGACGCGCTTCGTCGGCGCGTCCAAGATCCTCACCCAGCTCTGCAGGCTCGCCTCGGGGACGGGGCCCGGCCGGGAGCCGAGGCCGCTGCTGCGCGCCGATCTACGCCGGTGGATTCCGCCGCTGGCCCGCCTTGATCCCAAGCATCGCGCGGTGCTGCCCGGCGTCTCCTCGTCACGCTCGGCGCAGATCCTCGCGGGCGCGGTGGTGGCCGAGACGGCGATGAGCCTGTTGGACAGCGACCGCCTCGACATCTGTCCCTGGGGCTTGCGAGACGCCATCCTGCTGCGGTTGGCCGATGCCCACCGGCTGGTTCCCGATCTGGTGGAACAGTGGACCGAGGAGGACGAACTCGCACGGGTGCTCGGCGTCAGCCTTCCCGTCGTCTCGCCGACCGTCGTCGGCGCCCCTCGGAGGTCGATGGAGGCCGCGGGCTCGATGACGCTGTCGATCCGGCACGGTGCCGAGCACGCGGGCCGGGTCACCGAGTAGCGGAGGTACGCGCCGGGTTCGCGCAGGCGGTGGCCGGGGTGCGTCGTGGCCGCATCGACTGATGCCTGGCGGGCTTCGGCGCACCGGGCCGCCCGGCGCCTCGGGTGTGTCGCGGTCGAGGCCGCGGCCGGGAACGGGTTCGACCGGCCGAGACCTCCGCCGGTCGAGGAACCCCGTCTGAGAAACCCCGTCGACCGAGATCGTCAGTCGAGACCTCTGTAGACCGTGGGCAGGTCGGCCCGTTGAATCTCGTCGTCGTCGGTCGGGAAGCCCGCCTCCCGGCCGTCGGTGGAATCGGGCGAGGACTGGTCTCCTCGGCTGCCGCCGCTGCCTTCAGCGGTGGGACGAGGCTGCGGAACTCCCTGCGAGGCATGTCCGAACATCGCGATCCCCTTCTGGTGGCACTCGCGACCTGCCTTGTCGCGCTCGCCAAGGTCATCTGATCGCGATTCTTCGCCGGTTACCCCGTCATCGCCCGCTCAATCTCGCGTCGCGATGAGCACGCTCTCGACCTCGGTGACGATCCGAGGTGCCAGGACGGTGGATGCCCTCGATCCTCGGTAGCCCAGGTCGTGCAGCACCCGGAGCACCTCGGAGGGGCACCGGCCGAGCCGTTCGGCGACGCAGTAGGCGCGTTCTCCACCCGATCCGGCCGGGCTCGCCGCACGCTCGGGCGAAGGTCCACCTGTGGAGTCACGAGCCTGAGCCCGCGAGTGGCGATCGGCCATCGCTGCCCTCCTGACCGGTCTCGGCTGGATACCAGGACTGCATCGTCGCTCCCCACCAGACTGCATCGGTCGAGTCGCACCGCGCCACCACCAGCCGGCTTCTCCACCGATCTAGTGACGCGCGGCCCTTCTCCTCACGCATGGTGATCGGTCGGGATGTTCCGTGTTTGACCGGCGCGGAAGCAGATGCGGCGGTACGGCCTGTGCCGATCTGTCGCCGCTTCCCGCGTCATCGTGCACACTTTCGAGGTATTTCGGCCCATCGCGCGCGACGGAGTGTGCCGAGTGGGCGGGACTCACCCTCCGCCACCGTATCCGGACGGTCGCCGCAGTCTTCTCGTCGCCGCCCCGCGTCGCCGCCGTACCGACCTGTGCCGACAGAGCTGCACCAGAGCGGCAGGACCCCCAGAGCGGCAGGTGTCCCCAGAGCGTAGGGCACCCCGCGAGCAGCGGGTTGCCCCGAGAACGGCGAGCACCCAGAGCCGCGGGGCGTGTGCGCCGACCGGACGCACCGCGGCGCGCCGTTCGGCCCAGACGACGCTCGCGCACGTTTGACCGCGGAGGCGTCCGGGGACCAAGGCCGCCAGTCGAGACGTTCATCCCGATACCGAGGAGGCCGGTGTGAACACCGTGCTGACCATCGCCGTCGTCGTCGTCCTGATACTCGCCGCCCTCGTGGCGGGGTTCGTCCTGCGAGAGCGGCTTCGGCGGGCACGCCTGCGGCGTCGGTTCGGGCCGGAGTACGAACGGCTGCTGGCGGAGTCTCCGGACCATCGTGCGGTGGAGCGTGAACTGACCGAGCGGGAGAGGCGCCATGCGGACTTGAACGTCCGGCCTGCCTCGGCCGAGATGCGACGGCGTTACACGCACCGCTGGACCGAGGTCCAGGGTCGATTCGTCGACTCGCCCGGGCCGGCCGTCATGGAGGCGGATCGGCTGATCACCAGCCTGATGGCGGAGCGGGGCTACCCGACGGAGGGCTATCGGCAGCAGGTGACGGACCTCTCCGTCGATCATGGGAGGAGCCTCGAGCACTATCGCGAGGCACATCGCGTGCTGGAGCGCGGCGTCGGGGGCGAGGCGGCGACCGAGGACCTCCGGCTCGCGATGCGGCACTACCGCGCGCTCTTCGAGGACCTCCTCGGCGACGAGCAGGCAGGCCTGCCGAGTGACGGCGACGCGACCGCCGTCCCGTCGCCCGACCCGGCTCCCGCTCCACGCCCCGAGGCCCGACCGACGGATGCCCGGCACCCCGCCTGACGGCCGGCCCCGCGACACCAAGAGCAGGCCGT
Organism: Actinoalloteichus hoggarensis; assembly: GCF_002234535.1. Classification (NCBI taxonomy): domain Bacteria; kingdom Bacillati; phylum Actinomycetota; class Actinomycetes; order Pseudonocardiales; family Pseudonocardiaceae; genus Actinoalloteichus; species Actinoalloteichus hoggarensis. Next base: position 5,049,838 of record NZ_CP022521.1, on the reverse strand, counting down.
GCGGGTCCCGCAGGCCGCCTGAATCGAGACGGAGGCGATGATGCGCCGATCCCAGGATGACGCACCGCGACGCGAGTCGACGACGGAGCCGCCTGCGCGGGCCGCGATCGCACGGGACGACGTCGCGATGCCCGCCGCCTCGCCCTCGGACGAGGGTCGCATCGGGGCGGATCCCGGCGGGGCGCCGTCCGGGCGGATGGTGCCGACCGAGCCGGCGGTCCCGACTGAGCAGGGAGTGCCGACGGAGCAGGAAGTGCCGACGGAGCAGGGAGCGCCGACGGAGCAGGGAGCGCCGACTGAGCAGGGAGTGCCGACGGAGCAGGAAGTGCCGACTGAGCAGGGAGCGCCGACTGAGCAGGGAGTGCCGACTGAGCAGGGAGTGCCGACGGACGAGACGACGCCGACGGAGCGGCGGGAGGAGCCGCGGCCGCCGGGGCTCGGACGCAGACCGGCGCGTGGCGGGAGGCAGCCGGTCGACTCGGCTCCACCGATCGCGGACTACGCCGCCGGCCGCCGCGTGCAGGACGGCGCCGCCCAGGCGGCGCTCGTCGACCCGTCGCCGGGCCTGCCCCTCGACGCGCCCGACCCGGCCGCGGTGGCGGCCGGACAGACCGCCGTCACGGACGCCGCGGCAGGCATGCCGGATCGGTCGGATGCGGCGGGCCGGGACGACCCGGCGCGGCTGTTCGCACCGGAGGAGCAGGGCCGCAGGCAGGCGCAGTGGCAGGACCTCCAGGTCTCCTTCGTCGACGACCCGCGACGTGCCGTGAGCGACGCGGACGCCCTGGTGGTCGACGTGCTGGACTCGCTGCGCGACGCCGTGGAGGAACGGCGTGGCGAACTGCGGTCCCGCTGGCAGCGGGACGGCGAGGTGCCCACCGAGGATCTGCGCCTGACCTTGCGGCGTTACCGGTCGGTCGTGCGGCAGCTCCTCCGGCACTGACGCGGTCGGGCCGCCCTCGCCGTCGACGACGGCCCAGCACGGCCGGGCCGTCGGCCGTGGGACGACCCGACGGGCCGCGACACGCTCCCCGATCGCGCTGGGACACCCGAGCCCGTGGTCAGTCCGCGCGCCGTGGCAGGCGGTCTGCTCCGGACCCGCCGAGGTCGCACGGGGGCGTGGTCGGCGCGCGGGCGGCCCGCGGTCCCCGGCTCTCGTCATCAACCCGTCACACCGGCTCAAACGCCGGGCAACGGCGTCGGGCCACCCTGACGGCACGGCCGAAAGGGGAGTCCCATGACGCGCAGCCTCAGCACACCTGTCCCGGACGACGCCGAGTCGCTCCTCGGCGGCGCGCTGGTCGTTCCGCCGCCCGAGCGGTTCGGGTTCCCCGCCGACCTCACCGCCGGGCCGGGGGTCGGTGTGGTGGCGCCCTTCGACTTCGCCGTGGATCGCGAACTCTGGCGGTGGGTCCCCGACGAGGTCTCGCTCTACCTGACCCGACTGCCGTTCGCTCCGCCGCCGACGGCACGCGAACCCGCCGTGGCGCTCGCCGAGCCCGCCGCCGTGGCCGAAGCACTCCGCGACATCCTGGTCCCCGAGCCGTCGGCGGTGGCCTACGCCTGCACCTCCGGCAGCTTCGCGGCCGGTGCGGCGGGTGAGCGCGGGCTGCGTGCGGCCATGGTGGCTGCGGGGGCTCCCGCGGCCGTCACCACCTCGGGTGCGCTCGTCGAGGCGCTGGACGTCCTCGGGCTTCGCCGGGTGGCCGTGGCGGCGCCGTATGTCGGGGCCGTCACCGAGCGGCTGCGGGGTTTCCTCGGCGAGCACGGGTTCGACGTGGTGGCCGAGCGGAGTCTGGGCCTGGTCGACCGGATCTGGCAGGTCTCCTTCTCCGAGGTCGTGCGGGCGGTCCTGGCGGTGGACAGCCGCGATGCCGAGGCGGTCTTCGTGAGCTGCACGAACGTCCGGACCTACGATCTGATCGCTCCGCTGGAGGCCGCGATCGGCAAGCCGGTCCTCACCGCCAACCAGGTCACGATGTGGGCGACGCTGCGCGCCGTCGGCGTCACGGCGCGGGGCGCGGGCCGACTGCTCCTCGACCACGTCGCCTGAGTCGTCCGGCCCCTTCGCGGCCCGCCGATCGCGGTCCGCGGCCCCCGGCCCGGCTGATCCGGTCCGGCTCGCCCTCGGTCGGCCTCCCGCGCCCCCGGGCGGGCCGGCGCCTGCTCCGGTCGCGGCCGCCGCGGGCGTCCGGTCCGGAATGCCGGTCGCGGGCCGCCGGCGATCGAAGGCACGGGACCCGGAAGGCACGGGCCTGTCCGGCGGTCCTGTCTCCGGTCGCACCGCCTCCGATCGCACTGTGTCCGGATGCCGGTGACCACGCGGCCGGCGGTGGATCGCCCGTCGCGGCCGGCCCGCCCCGGCGGGCACCGAATCCCCCGGCGGAGCCAGACGTGTCTCGACCGCCGCAGGTCGGCCCGCCCGGAGGGTTGCCCGTGACACGAGTGGGGTAGCCGAGTCGGGTCAGGGAGCCAACGAAAGGCGGCGAACATGAATCCTGATACGAAACAGGGCTACGCGCGACATCACGACGATCGTTCGACGGCGGAGCTGATGGGGGATCTCTCGACCCAGCTCACTCGCCTCGTGCGTGACGAGATGCAGGCCGCGACGGCCGAACTGCGGAGCAAGGGCCGAAGGCTGGGCGCGGGTGCCGGGCTGTTCGGCACGGCGGGCGTGCTCGCCCTCTACGGCGGCGGCGTGCTCATCGCCACGCTGGTCATGCTCCTCGCACTGGTCTTGACGCCGTGGATCGCGGGGCTCGTCGTGGGCGTCGCGCTGCTGGCGGTGGCAGGCCTGTGTGCGGCAGTCGGTCGTGGCCAGACCCGTAGGGCGACTCCGCCGGTTCCGGAACAGACGATGGCGAGCGTCCGCGACGATCTACAGACGATCAGGGAAGGGGCGCATCGATGAGCAGTCGGCAACGGCGGCCCGATTACGACCGGCCGCGAGACGACCGTACGTACGCGGTCTCGGAGGAGGTCCCCTCGACGCAGGCTCGGCCGGACGGCCCGAGCGATCCCGGCGACCTCCGGCTGGACATCGAGCTGACCCGCGAGGAACTCGGCGACACGGTCGAGGCACTGGCGCAGAAGTTCGACGTGTCCAACCGACTCAAGGGCGAGTTCCACGGTCGCACCGACGCGATGCGTGCCTCCGCATCGCATCTGGGCGAGCGGGCCGAGGCCTGGGTGAGCCGGGCGTCGGAGAAGCTGCCGCCCCCGGTGTCCCGCAGGTTCGATCAGGCGGTGTCCTCGGTGCGGGAGAACCCCGGACCCGCGGCGGCCGTCACACTGGTGGCACTGCTGGTGCTGCGCAGGCTGACGAGGCGACAGCGATGATCGGCAGGCTGCTCTACCGGCCGCTGGGCACGCTGCTCGGCATGCTCGGCGGGTTGGCGGCGAGCACGATCTTCCATCGGATCTGGAAGCGGTCGACCGGCCACGCGGATGCTCCCGAGGCCACGATGGAGGAGTACGGCTGGCGCGAGGTGCTGGCCGCGGCCGCGTTGCACGGAGCGGTGTTCGGTGTCGTCAAGGCGGCGGTGGACCGTGGTGGGGCGGCGGGATACCGTCGAGTCACCGGCACGTGGCCGGGCAAGACCGGCCACCACGCCGCCGGGCACTGACGGCGCCGCGGTCGCCGGCCCGCGTGGTCGGCAGGCCGGTGTGCAGGTCCGGTACGACAGAATGATCGATTCCCTCGGGCGGGGGCGTCGCGCGTGACGATCGGAGAGGACCCGGTCGAACGGCGATGTACTCCCGCCCTTTCCTCTGCCGTCGTTCTCGGCGGCCCGGTCCGTCCGCGCCGCACTGCCGAGCAGCCCCCGCAGGGGCGCGGGTGTACGAGGCGCGAGCGGCCGGGCCGAGCGGGACGTCAGGTGGGTGAGGACTCCGGTTCCTCGCCGTCGTCGACGGAACCGCGATCCCCCGCCGTGCCCGCTCGAGTCCGCGAACGGGACGCCGGGTTCGCCTCGACCTCGCCGACCGGGTCGTCGGGATCGTCGTCGCGCGTGCCCCGCCAGGTGCGCGCCATCGCCCGCAGCGAGGTCAACAACGGCACGGCCAGCAGCCCCCCGATGATGCCTGCCTGCGACAGCCCGATCGTCAGGGTCAGCGCCACGGCCAGCGGGTGCAGCCGCATCGTCCGGCCCATGATCCAGGGATGCAGGACGTTGCCCTCGATCTGCTGGACGAGCAGCACGATGCCGAGCACGAGCAGCGCCGCGACCAGGCCTTGCGAGGCCAAGGCCACCAGGATCGCCGCGGCGCCGGAGACCAGCGCCCCGATGAGCGGGATGAAGGCCCCGAAGAACACCAGCGCCGTCAGCGGCAGCGCCAGCGGGATGCCGAGGATGACGAGGCCGATGCCGATGCCGACGGCGTCGATGACGGCCACGGTGGCGGTCGCCCGGATGTAGCCGGTCAGCGATCGGAAGGCGTTCCGGCCCGCCTCGTCGGCCAGCGCCCGTCGACTCCTCGGGACGGCACGGAGCACGAACCGCCAGATCAGGGGGCCGTCTCGCAGGAGGAAGACCAGGATGAAGATCACCAGCACCAGGCCGGTGACGAAGCCTCCCACGGTGGTGACGGTGGTCAGCGCTCCGGAGAAGACTCGTTGCTGGTTGTCCTGCAGCGTGGTGCCGAGTTCCCCGATGGCGTTGTCGATCTGGGCGGACTCTAACCCCAGGGGCCCGTCGGTCAGCCAGGCCCTGATCGAGTTCAGGCCCTGGATCAGGCTGGACTGGAGGTCGGCGAGCCCGCCGACGAAGGTGGCGACGATGAAGGTCAGCGCGGTGCCCAACCCGGCCACGCCACTGACCAGGACGATCGCGGTGGCCGGGCCTCGGGACATCCCCCGTCTGCGCAGCGCGGACATGGCGGGTTCGAGCAGTGCGGCCAGTAGCAGCGCGATCGCCAGCGGAATCAACACGATGCTGATCCGGGTCGCCACCACACCCAGCACGTAGAGGGCGGCGACCAGGACCAGCAGTCGCCAGCCCGCGGCCGCGCTCACCCGGAGCCAGCGGGGGAGGGCTCGCCGCGCGTCGGTCTCGGAGTCGTCACGTCGATCGGCGGTCGTCATCAGCGGTCCAAGGTCTACTCGGCGTCCGAGCGGGACGGGGATGCGTGCAACGTGGACGGACGAGCCGACCGGCGGTGCCGCAGGCGGACCGATGCCCTCGCCCGTTCCATCGTGCCCGTATCGCGGGCGCTCTGCCCGACGATGGCGTCCGCCGCGGCCGCGCGCGGGCCCCGGACCGGCCGGGCGTCGGGGCGCCCGCCGTCGATGCGATGCGTTTTCCCCCGGCCGTCCGAACGCGGTCAGATGCCGACGTTCGGGGTCGGTTCCGCCGCGTCGGCGAACTCCCGCACCAGCGTCGCGCAGAAGACCGGGAGGTCGTCGGGCTTACGGCTGGTGATGAGCCTGCCGTCGACGACGACCTCCTCGTCCACCCAGGTCGCGCCCGCGTTGCGCAGGTCGGTCTGGAGGCTCGGCCAAGAGGTGAGGGTGCGTCCCCGGACGGCGTCCGCCTCGATGAGCGTCCACGGGGCATGGCAGATCGCCGCGATCGGTCGGCCCGCCTCGATCAGCGCGCGAACGAAGGCGACGGCCTGCGCGTCGGTGCGCAGGAGATCGGGATTGGCCACTCCGCCGGGCAGGACGAGCGCGTCGTAGCGATGCGCGTCGACCTCGCTCACGACGTGGTCCACCGGGAAGCGATCGGCCTTGTCGAGATGGTGGAACCCCTGGATCTCACCCTTCGCGGTCGACACCAGTTCGGGGGTGCCGCCCGCGGCGCGGACCGCCTCCCACGGCTCGGTGAACTCGACCTGCTCGACGCCTTCCGGCGCCACCAGGAATGCCACGGTCTGCTTCGTGAGCTGCTGTGCCACGGGCCTTCTCCTCGATGTCGGACGTGCATGCCGTCGTGGGTGCGTCGCCACCCGTCGGTCCGGGTGTCCGCGGTGGCGTACCCGGGTGCGCACCGATTCACTCGGGCGGACTCGTTCGGGGCCTCTTCGGCGGCCGTCGTGCTCGGGCGGCGGCCCGGACGGGTCCCGCCTTCTCGGCGATCGCACCCCGGAGGCGCGCCCCGGCGACGTGTCGGCCGCGTCGAGGCGGCGGCGTCCCACTCGGCTGAGCCGCCTGCCGCCGCCGTTTGACTGATCGTCACGACGGGTACCTCGTGGCGGTCCGTGCTTTCGACGAGGCTGGGAGGAGGGCGACTCATGCGGAGTCCCGCGACCGCCGTCCCGCCGCCCCTCGCCGGAGCGCAGGACGCGCTCCGGCGAGGTCGAGGACCGTGCCGACGCACCGCCCGCGCGGCGAGTCGAGTCGGCGACGAGAGCGGCGGATCATGACCGAGCATGTGATGGTCTTCGCCCCCTCACCCCAGCTCACGGTGACCGTGGAGGATCGGGGCGAGGAGCCCGATCTGCATCTGCACGCGGGAGGCCAGGGTGTCTGGCAGGCCAGGATGATCGCCGCCCTCGGCGTGCCGGTCGTCCTGTGCGCGGCGCTGGGGGGCGAGACGGGGGCCGTGCTGCGTCATCTGATCGTCGACGACGGACTGGAGCTGAAGGCGGTCGACGTCAGTACCCGCAACGGCGGTTACGTGCATGATCGGCGGGGCGGCGTGCGCAGGGAGATCGTGGACGCGCCGGGGGAGCCGCTGTCCCGGCACGAGCTGGACGATCTCTACGAACTGTCGTTGGTGCACGGGCTCGACGCCCGTCTGTCCGTGTTGAGCGGCCCTTCACGACTCGGCACCATCCCGGCGGACACCTACCGGCGGCTCGCCGCCGACATGACCGGCAACGGCGGGCTGGTGCTCGTCGACCTCGCGGGCGAACAGCTCGACGCCGCCCTGGCAGGCGGCGTGTCGATGGTGAAGATCAGCCACGAGGAGTTGATCGCGGACGGTCGGAGTCGCGACGACGACCGCGACTCGCTGATCAAGGCGGCCAAGGAGCTGCGGGCGGCCGGGCCGGGCGCGGTGCTCGTCTCTCGGGCCGCTGAGCCCGCGTTGGCGCTGCTCGACGATGTCGTCTACGAGGTGCGGCTCCCGGTGCTGCAACCCGCCGAGCCACGAGGGGCGGGCGACTCGATGGCGGCGGGGGTCGCCGCCGCGCTGGTACGGGGCAGATCGTTGACGGAGGCGGTGCGGCTCGGCGCGGCGGCGGGTGCGGTGAACGTGGTCCGGCGCGGGCTCGGCACCGGCAGCGACGAGAGCATCGAGGTGTTGGCCGCGAAGGTGGAACTACGGGAGATCTGAGGCCGGCCATGGGCGTGAGGACGGAGCGGAACACGTGCGGGTGCTGATCACGAACGACGACGGCGTCGAGTCACCAGGTCTGCACGCCCTCGCGGCGGCGGCGTTGGAACAGGGATGGGACGTCCTGGTGGCGGCGCCCGCCCACGAGTCGAGCGGCAGTAGCGCCGCGATCACGTCGGTGCAGCACGACGGGCGGGTGGTGGCCGACGAGCGTCGGCTGCCCGGCCTGGCGGGCGCCCAGTGCTTCGCGGTGCAGGCCGCCCCGGCCTTCATCGCCTTCGCCGCCTCGCGCGGCGCGTTCGGCGCGGCACCCGAACTGGTCCTCTCCGGCATCAATCTCGGCGCGAACGTCGGGCGTTCGGTGCTGCACTCCGGCACCCTGGGCGCCGCGATCACCGGGGCGATGCAGGGGGCGCGAGCAATGGCGGTGTCCCTGGATGCGGTGTCGCTGGACGCCGAGACGACGCGGGTCACCGGGGAGATGTGGCGGGCCGCCGCGATCGGCGCGGGACTCGCCCTGCCGCCGTTGTTGGCGGCGCCGCGCGGCACGGTGTTCAACGTCAACCTCCCGCCGACCGAGCAGCCCGCGACGATGCTGCATCGCGCGACGCTGGCCCGCTTCGGTGCGGTGCAGGGGCATGTCGACGCCCTCACCGACGGACGCCTGCGCGTGACGACGACCAGGATGGAGGCCGAGGGCGGCGACGGCTCCGACGCGAGCCTGCTCGCCGACGGTCTGGCGACCATCACGGAGGTCACCTGGATCCGAGAGACGGACACGGCGAGGCTGCCGACGCGGGTCGGACCCGCCGTCGCCGAGCGGGGCACGGCCTCGGCCTCCTAGCCCTCGGCGTCTCGCCGCGCTCGCCGACGGCGGGTGTGGTGCGTCGGATGTGGTGCGGCTGGTGTCGTGCGGCTGGGGTGTGGTGCGGCTGGGGTGTGGTGCGGCTGGGTGCTGTGCGGCCGCACTGGTGGGGTGTCCGGCCTCGGCGGGTCGGCGGCGGCCGGGGAGATCGCCGCCCATCCGTCGGCGCGGAGAGCGGGTGTCGTCGGTCGGACCTGTCCGGCGCGGCCTGGCCGTGGCCCGGCGAATTCTCATCGGGCGGCCGCTGTCGGCTCGTCTCGTGCCCGTGTGTCCGCGGCCGGCCCGCCTACGGCGCGCCGGATCTCGGCGGCTCGCACGACGGGCACCCGCCCCGAACCGTCGGATGCGTGGCCGGGAGAACGCCCGTCCGCTGGGGGCACGGCATGCCGGTGTGGGGGACTCGGCCGGTCGCCTCTCTCGGACGCCCTCGGCCGAGACGCGGTCGCCTCGGACCGCGCGGCCGGACCGGCAGGTGTGCAGCACGACCCGGACCGCCGAACCGGCCGACTCCGCTGGGACCGACTCCGCTGGGACCGACTCCGCTGGGACCGACTCCGCTGGGACCGATTGCGTGGGGACCGATTGCGTGGGGACCGATTGCGTGGGGACCGACTGCGCTGGGACCGATTGCGTGGGGACCGATTGCGTGGGGACCGACTGCGCTGAGACCTGCCGGCGTCGGGGCCTGCTGACGCTGCGACGAGCTGACGCCGGCCCCCGGCGGTCGCTGACGGGGACCGCCGACCCTGTGGCGGCCGATCCTGTGGCCGCCGATGCCGTCGAGGCGTTCCGGCGCGGCGCCACGCGGCCCCCGAGACTCGGGCGGCGGCGTCAGAAGCGGGGCCGGTTCCGGGGATCGGTGTAGGGCGGGGTCGGACCCATGGGCGTGCCGGGTGTGCCCGGCGCCGCCTCGGCGGGGTTGTCCCCGATGTGGGTGGCGCCCTGCGGTGCCTGGCCCGGTCGGGCGATCGGAACATCGGCCTCCGTGGGCCAGACGGGCTCCGATTCGGCCTCGCCGGACCGGGCGTCGCGGTCGACCGGAGCCCGTTCGCCCCGTTCGGCGAGCCTGCGGGCGGACTCCGCCAGCGCGGCGCCCACCCAGTGCTCCACCACTCCGAGATACCGGGTGACCTGCTGGCCGAGGGATCGGGGACGCCAGACCACGCGCACCCGAATTCGACAGTGCTCCGCGTCGACGGGCTCGAAGGTGACGATGCCGGCGTGTTCCGGGGTGTCCGTGCCGGATCGCCAGCGCAGTTCGCGGGCGGGCCTGCCGCCGAGCTTCTCGATCTCCCACTCGGTGTGCTCCCGGCTGCCGACGGCGAGCCGCCAGCGACTTCGTCTCCCGCCGTCGGAGACGACCTCCGTGACGTCGGGAAGCAGTTCGGCCAGACGCTGCGGCCTGGCCCACCAGCGGTAGGCGGTTGCTGCGGACACGGGAACGTCCGTCGACCTGTCGATGACGGCCACCTGCTGCTCCTCTGTCGGCGGGGCCCGGCACGGGATGCGGTCGGCGTCTCGACGACACGCACGTCCTGCCTGGGCGTGATGGTGGTCCTGTAAGAGCGTGTCTGCGACACCGCTCCCTGGTGGTGATACCCGAGATCGCCTCACACTGCACCTGTGTCCACCCGAGGAGGGTGCGCCGAAGCGGGTCCCGACGCGGACGATCTCGGGCCGACGACGTCGGGTCGGCGGCGCCCGTCGGCCTGCGCCGGCCCGATCGACCCGGCGTCGCGTCGAACGTCGTCGGACCGGCGTCTCACGCTCCGGTACGGTGATCGCAGGTGCGCATTCCGCGCCCACGCCGTCAGATCACAGGACGATCACGTGCCAGTGAAGGCCCAGTTCACGAAGCGTCCGCCCCGCGCAAGCGGGGGTGAGCCCTCGTACACGGTGAGCTCGCTGGAGCTGTAGACGTCCGCCCCGCGCAAGCGGGGGTGAGCCGCCGCGGCAGGAGGCATCCGCATGATCACCGTGGTCCGCCCCGCGCAAGCGGGGGTGAGCCGTCCTGACGTGCCTCCAGGCCGACGCGGTTCTTGTCCGCCCCGCGCAAGCGGGGGTGAGCCCGAAAGTGAGCGACATGGACCTCCCGGAGGGCTGTCCGCCCCGCGCAAGCGGGGGTGAGCCGATCGCGGCGAGAATCCACATCCACCGGGGCAGGTCCGCCCCGCGCAAGCGGGGGTGAGCCCAGCGCACAGCCGACGGGAGACCCCGCTGCGGCGTCCGCCCCGCGCAAGCGTGGGTGAGCCGTTCTTCTTCGCGATCTCGCGCCGGGCGTGATCGTCCGCCCCGCGCAGACGAGGGTGAGCCGTGCTTACGCGATTCGCGGCGGGTCTGAAAACGGTCCGCTCCGCGCGAGTGGGGGTGGACCGGGCATGTGCCGATGGCGCTGCGGGCCGACGTGTCCGCCCGGTGTGAGCCCGAGCGCACCGGTCGGCAGCTCGATCGGCGCGCGGCGCAGATCGTCCGCCCCGTGCGACCGGAGTGATCCGCCGGCCTTCGACCACCAGACGATCCTGCTCGGCGAGTCCGTCCCGCCCGCGCGCGGGGTGAGGGAGCCGGACGAGGGTTCTCGGCCTGTCGGCCCGGTCTTCGCCGCGGTCGCCTCGGCTCGTCGCCCTGCTCGCCTGCCTCCCGCCCCGGCCCGCCGGACGTCTCGCCCCGCCGGGCCCCTGTCTCGTCCGGCCCCGCCCGCCGCCGCCCGTTCCCTGGTCGGGTTCCCGGCGAGGTGTACCGCGCCCGCGCGGGGGTATTCGGGGAGCTCGACAGCAGGAGGCGCGATGCTCGACGGGTTGTCCGGCTCACTGATCACGACGACAAGACCGGTGCTGCTCGAACAGGCGGCGCGGGAACATCTGAGAGTCCACAGCCCGGTCGACGGAGCGCTGGTCGGTCTGCTCCCGGTGGCCGACGAGCACGAGATCACGCAGGCCCTGCGTACCGCCAGGTCGGCGCTGTCGGGCTGGTCGCGAACCTCGGCCGCCGAGCGGGGACGCCGCCTGCGCATCGCCGCCTCGGCGGTGCGTGCCTCCGTCGACGAGCTGGCCGCGCTGCACCACGCCGAGACGGGCCGATCGTTCGCCGATGCCCGAGCCGGGGTCCTCGCGGGTGCCGACGTCTTGGAGCAGTACGCCGAGCTGGGCCCGGTGCACCGGGGTCGCAGCCTTCTCGGCCGCCACTGCGCCGTCGACCTGACGGTGCCGCAGCCCCGAGGCGTCGTCGTGGTGCTGACCTCGTGGAACGACCCGGTCGGCGTGTCCTGCGGCCTGCTCGGTGCCGCGCTGGTCACCGGCAACGCCGTGGTGTACAAGCCGAGTGAGCGGGCGCCGCACGTCGGCCGTTATCTCACCGAGACGCTGTCGTCGGTGCTGCCGAGCGGCGTGCTGGCCATGATCTCCGGTGACGGCCGCACCGGCGCCCGGCTGGCCGCCGACCCCGGGGTCGACCTGATCGCCCACCTGGGCTGCTCCGAGGCGGGCCGCAGCATCGCCGAGTCGGCGGCACGGACGGGCGCGGCGGTGCTGCTGGAGAACGGCGGCAACGACGCGCTCATCGTCGACGCGGGCGTCGACGTCGACTGGGCCGCGGAACAGGCGGCGGTGGGGGCGTTCAGCGAGACCGGGCAGCGTCGCGGCTCCATCGAGCGGATCTACGTGCATCGGACGCTGGCCGACCGGTTCGCGCATCGGCTGGCCGCGCAGGCGGCCCGCCGGGTGGCGCGGCCCGCCCTGCCCGGCGACGTCGAACTGGGCCCCCTGGTGGACCGGCGGCGACGCGATCAGGTGCACGAGCAGGTCGGCGAGGCGATCGGCCGGGGCGCCTGGGCGCTGGCAGGTGGGCGGGTGCCGCGCGGGCCGGGCGCCTTCTACCCGGCGACGGTCCTCACCGGCTGTGTTCCGGACATGCGGGTGATGCGGGAGGAGACGTTCGGTCCGGTGGCCGCGATCCGCGTCGTCGAGGACTTCGATCAGGCGCTCGCCGAGGCGGGGGAGGACCGCTACGGCCGCGCGGCCACCGTGCTCACGGCGTCGATGAGCCGCGCCCAGCGCGCGTGGCAGGACCTGCCGGTCGGCACCGTCCGGGTGAACTCGGTGGTCGGTGCGGTCGGCCGAGGGGCACGGGATCGAGGCGGTGTCGACACCGGCTTCGACTTCGGCCCGGAGTTGTTGGACGAGATGACGGCGGTGAAGGTGGTGCATCTGGGCCTCGCGGTGCCAGGTGGACGTCGGAGCAGAGGTCCTGACCGGGTGTACGTCGGCGAGGAGGAAGTCGATGCGTGACTTTGGGAGCGAGACCGTTCGATCCGGTGGCCCGCTCGTCGTCGAGCACGGCCCACCGGGCGGTCCCGCCGTGCTGGTCCTCGATCCGGCGGGCGAGGCGAATCACGGCGGCCTGCCGGGCACCTGGCGCTCGCTGGCCGAACGGGTCCGAGTGATGTGGTGCAGGCTGCCCGCCACGGAGGCGGGCGTCGAGTCCAATGCCGAGCTGCTCGACGAGCTGGCCGAGTACGGGATGCCTGCATACCTGGTCGCGAGCGGCACGGCCACGCAGGACGCGCTGCTGCTCGGCGCGGTGAAGTGGCGGCTGGTCCGCGCGGTTCTGCTGATCGAACCCGACCAGGAGGACTCGGAACTCGACTCGCCGGTGCCCGAGGGCGCCACCGACCGGCTCGTACGGGAACTCGCCGCGCGCGGCGTGCCCACGCGGATCATCCGGCGGGACCCGGTTCACTCCGGGGACGCGGTGGGCGCGCCGCTGCCGCTGGGGCATCCCGAGGTCGTCGACCAGATCATCACGACGATGGCCGAGCTGGAGTCGGCGGCGAGCGAACTCGGCGGCCCCGGCACCCGGCCGTCCCTGACGCCGCAGGACTGGACTCGGATGCGGACCGGCCTTGCCGACGAGCTGCGTCGGGTTCGTCGCCGGCGGCGGTGATCACCCGACGACGAGGCGTGGCGGTGAGCGGTCGACGGATCATGGTCGGGACGGGACCGGGGACGCGGCGGGACGGGGTACGGGGCCGCCCCGCCGCGCCTTCGTTCGCCTCCGACGGTACGCAGGCCGGCCGATCGGACTCGGCACGAGGTATCGGGGGGCCGACGCCGCACCAGGGCCGCGCAGGCGGCGTCTCGGCGGCCGACCGAGAGGCCGTCCCGTCGCCGGACGGTCGTGCGGGGCTGGTGACCGTCGGACACGGCACCCTCGATCGGTCGGAGCTGGCCGCCCTGCTGCACGGAGCCTCGATCCGGGAGTTGGTCGACGTGCGCACCGTGCCGGGCAGTCGGCGCAATCCGGACACCGCGCGCGAGGCGATGAGCGAATGGCTGCCCGCCGAGGGGATCTCCTACCGCTGGGAGAAGCGCCTCGGCGGCTTCCGGCGACTGGCAGACCACTCGCCGGACACGTACTGGCGTAACACCAGCTTCCGGGCCTACGCGGGACATACTCGCACCCCGGACTTCCTCGCGGCCATGTCCGAACTGCTCGACGAGGTGCGGGAGCGTGCCGACGGTCGAGTGAGCGTGCTCTGCGGCGAGACGGTCTGGTGGCGATGCCACCGGCGCATCATCGCCGACTACACCTGGCTCGTCGCGGGCATCCCCGCCTGGCATCTGATGCACGACGGCAGGCTCGTCGAGCATCCGCCGACGCCGGGCGCGCGCGTCCAGTCGGACGGTCTGCTGGTCTACGACGTCGATCCCGGCTAGTCCGGCCGTCGGCGGACAGCGGGTGATCCCGGCCGGGTACCTCGGTCCGGTGCCGCGCGTGCCCGCGTGCTGTTCGGACGCTGCCGTGTCGTCCGTGTTTCGGTGCTCTGTGGCTCTGTGGCTCTGTGGCTCTGTGGCTCGGCTGTGCTGCGATGCCGTTCGCCTCTGCGGCGTCACGCCGGCTGCTCGGTCTCCGGCCGTTCGCCGCCGGGGCGGGCGCCGGGCGATCCGTCTCGCGGGTGTCCGGGGCCGTCCGAGCCCCGGCGGCCTCGTGGCGCGCTCGATCCGCGGCCCCACTGTTCGCCGAGGCCGCGATCGCGGCCGAGTCGTCCTCGCCGCTCGCCGGGCCCGTCCTGCTTCGTGCCCGCTCTCACCGTCGACCCGCTCGGGGCCGCGAGCCCCGAACCCGTCGAACCCGCGGAACGCTGACTCGCCGGCCCCGTGGAACTCGGACTCGTCGATCCCCCGGCCGTCGCCCCTCCGGAATTCGGACCCGCCGGACCGTCGTCGGGAGAACGGCCGCCGCCGGGGAACGAGTCGCCGCCGGACATCACGTCGTCGGCGAACGCCGGGTCGTCGCCGGACACCGGATCGCGTGCGCCCGGTCCGTCGGGAGGGCCGCCTGCCGCGATGTCCCGATCGGACTCGAGGTCGCCGTCAGACCCGAGACGCCCGCCGGAGCCGACGCCGCGGGCGGAATCCCGACGGCCGAACGCGGCGGCGAACTCCTCCAGACCCCGCAGCAGTGCGGCCCGACCCTGCCTGCTCATCATCGACAGCACGGCACCGAGGTCCGCGCGGCGCGCCTCACGCAGCCGAGCCAGCAGGTGGGTGCCGTCCGGGCTCAGCACCAGCTCGATCTCGCGTCGATCGTGGGCGCCGGACCGTCGTTCCAGGAGACCCGCCGCCTCCAGCCGGTCACACAGCCTGCTCGCCGAGGACGGTATGGCACCGAGCACCTCGGCGAGGCCGGTCAGGTTGATCGAGCGGTGCCACTCCACGACCTGAAGCGCGCGGAGCTGCGCGGGGGACACCTTCGGCCGGACCGTGTCGGCCGCCCTGCCCAGCAGCAGGGTGAGCGACTCGGCCGCGACATCCGTCGCGCGGGTCTCCAGCGGGTACGCCTCCTGCGGGGACGCGGCGGGCGGCTGTCGCTCGGCTGCCATACCTCACTGTGACATAGCTGGTGATCCGGTACGGAGGGCCTCGCCGTGGGTACCGTCTCGTCGAGTCGGCGGTCCCCGCCGCGGGGAGGAACGATGACGCATGGCCCGCGATCGCCCGGGTGGAGCAGACACTTCGGAGGCACGCGGTGCATGATCTCCTTCGCGTGCTTCCCGGTCTGTCGGCGGTGCACGCGGGCCCGCTCGACGCCACCGTCAGGCGATCTGGGGACAGCACGGCGGCGACCGGCATCGGGCGGCCCTGCTGATCGAGTTCGAACCGGCCACCTGCCGGATGATTCATCGTCGACGCGGGCTCGCCTCGACTGTGGACCCTCCGGGAGCAGCGCGCGCGGCGGATCGAACTGGAGCAGCGGCTTCCGCTCGGCATGTTCGACGGGACGTCCTATGCGACCAGGGAGGAGCCGTTGCTGCCGCGCGATCGGCTCTTCGTGGTCGGCGGAGGCGTCGACGACTCGTCCGACGGCACCCGTCGTTTATGGGGAGACCTCGTCGACCAGGGTCGTCCGGTCCTCCGGAGGACTGCCCGCCGGGGAGGCGGTGCGTGCCGTCCGGTCCGCTCTCGCCGTCTTCCGCGAACACACGGATCTCGACGACGGTGGTGGTGAGTCTGGACTGGTACGGGTCGGCTCCGGTCAAGGCAGGCCCCGACGGTGCGGAGGGCTCCCGTCGGCGGAGGGGACCCGTCGGCTGAGGGCTTCCACCAGGCGAAGCGTGTCCGCCACTGGTGAGAGGGGGCCGGGCCCGGACCGGCGTACCGAGGCGATCGCCGACTCGTGATCGGTCCGGGCGGCGATCTCCGGCCGTCCGGCGTGAAGCCAGGCCGTCAGCCGTCAGGTCAGCCGAGGCCGGCGCCCCTGAACGGTCTGCTCGGCCCGGTCAGACGTCGGCGACGCGTCGCGACTGGTCCGGCACCTGGAACTCCGCCCAGACGCACTTGCCCGCGCCCTCGGTCTCGAAGCCCCAGTCCGAGCTGATGGCCGCGACGATGAGCAGCCCCCTGCTGCGTTCACCCAGCGGGTCCGACCAGGAGATCTGCGGCGAGTCGAGACTGCGGTCGTGGACGCGGAGGGTGATCCGCGACGTGCCGCGTTCGACTTCGAGACGGATCGGCGCCGCGCCGTGCTCCACGGCGTTGGTGACGAGTTCCGAGGTGGCCAGCAGGACGTCGTCCGCCAGCTCCCCGCTCAGTCCCCACCGATGCAGTGCCGTGCCCACGGTGTGGCGTGCCTCGCCCGCGGCGGTGACTCCGCCCGGCGTCTCCATGCTGACCAGTGCACCCGTGTCCATCGTCCGATGCCTGCCCGCCCTCGCCGTCGTGCGGCCGGCGCCGGTCCGCCACGACGGGGGATGCTCGATGAAGAACACTCCTGTGCCTCGGCCGCGGGCCTCGACACCGCCGTGATCGCGTCCGTCTCCGGTCGCTGTGCCGTCGACGATCACCCCGCCCGAGGATGTCTGTTCGACGTACCCCGGCCGGTCGACCGTCGGCATTGACGGAGACCGGCCGCGCACCGCGCCCACCGGTCTCCCCTCCGCCTCGTCATGGTCGCTCACGCCGCTTGATTTACCCAGCCGTCGGGCGAGTCAATCAGGCGGGTGATCAGCCCTGCGTGCCGCCCGACCCGGTCATGGGACCGCCCGCCGAGGCCGCGCCGAGGCCCAGGACGTCGGCGAGCCCGGTGATCTCGATGATCTTGCGCAGCTGGGACTGCGGGTTCTCCACGGTCAGGCGGACGTCGTGCTCCTCGGCCTGGCGAAGGCCGCCCACCAGGACACGCAGGCCCGCCGAGTCCATGAACGAGACCCCGGCCACGTCGACGATCACCGATTCGGCGCCGTCGGCGGTGATCGCGGTGCCCAGATCCCGCTCCAGTTCCGGCGCGGTGCTCAGGTCCACCTCGCCCGTGACACTCAGTCGCGTCGAGGGGTGTCCTTCGGCGGTGATGCGCAACATCACAATCCCTTCCATCGCACTGGATCGTCATGCCTGGTGGCGAGCCGGGCATGTCACGGTGAACCCGCGGCGAACGGCCGTGCACGCATGATAGTTGTCTAGCGACAAAGAACTGTCACCACTGCCTCGCCGACCACGCCGACTGCATATCACGGCCGCCGCGTCGCCGACGACGTGGAGTAGATCACTTTCGCGTCGTCGTTTCACCTTCCAAGAGTCGGGTACCTCACCGCTTGCCGATGGCGTGTCACCCAGGGCGGTGAACGACGAGACCCCGTCCGTGCGGGGCTCGCGAACCCCCGGGCACGCCGTTCGGCGAGTACCGCCGTGCCGCAACGACCTCGGGAGTCATCATGGCTGAGACCGGACGCCTGCCCACCCCGGTGACGGAGAACTGGGACTGGCAGCTCGACGGCGCCTGCCGGGGCGCCAACAGCAGACTCTTCTTCCACCCCGAGTCCGAGCGAGGCCATGCCCGAGAGAAGCGGGAGAACCGGGCGAAGGCGATCTGCCGGTCCTGCCCCGTGCTCACCCAGTGTCGTGACTACGCCCTGACGAGCCAGGAGACCTACGGGGTCTGGGGCGCCATGGGCGAGGGCGAACGCCGTGAACTGCTCAAGGGACGCCGCCGAGAGCTGCGGATGGCGCTCTCCGCACGGTGACGCCCAGGGGCGCCGCTCCGCGGACCGCGGTGCCGCCCCGCAGGACTCAGGACTCGTGCGGAGCACCGTCGCCGCCGTCGAGATCGCCGATGCCCGCCCGCAGCCGGGTGAGGATGCTCGCCAACAGCCGCGACACCTGCATCTGGGAGACGCCGACACGGCGGGCGATGTCCGCCTGACTCAGGCCGCCGTAGAAGCGGAGTACGACGATCTTGCGGTCGCGCTCGGGCAGCCTGGCCAGCAGCGGGCGGACCAGCCTGCGATTGTCGACCTCCGCCATCTCCGGATCGGCCGAGCCGAACGGCGGATTGGGGGTGTCCTCCAGCAGCCGGTCCAGCGAAGAGCCCTGCCGCCCGCCGCTGGCGACCAGTGCTTCGAAGACGTCCTCACGAGGGATGCCGAGGTGTTCGGCCAGCTCACTGGGCTTCGGTGTGCGGCCGAGTGACTGCGTCAGCTCGTTGCGGGCGCCGATCACCGAGGCGCTCAGCTCCTTGAGCCTGCGGGGCACGCGGACCGACCAGCTGGAGTCCCGGAAGTGCCTGCGCAGCTCGCCCATGATCGTGGGCACCGCGAACGGCAGGAAGGCGCTCCCACGCTCCGGGTCGAAGCGGTCGACCGCGTTGATGAGTCCGACCGTCGCGACCTGGATCAGGTCGTCCAGCGGTTCGCCGCGACGGTCGAACTTGCGCGCCAGGTTCGTGGCGAGCCGGAGGTGCCGATTGACGAGTTCGTCCCGCACCGCCCGGCGTCGGTCGTCGTCCTCGTCGAGGTCGGCGAGTCTGCCGAACAGCTCCTCGTCGGACGGCTCGTCGGTGCCGGTGGTCGGCTCGGTCTGCTGTGTCGTCATCGATCCGCCTGTTCGGTCCTCCGGCGCACCAGTTCGATCCGCACGAGGTCACCGTCTCCGGACGGCTCGACGTGATCGGTCACCGAGTCGGTCAGTGCCGACAGCACCTGCCAGCCCATCGCGTCGGTGAAGTCGGGCCGGTCGACGCGGGACCGGACCTCCGCGGTGATGGTGATGTCCTGCTCACTGGGAAGGAAGCAGCACGTCAGCCGCGCCTCGGGCGCGGCGATGGAGACCAGCAGCGAGCAGGCTTCGTCGACGGCCATCCGGAGGTCGTCGATCGCGTCGAGGTCGAGATCCTCACGCATGGCGATGTCCGCCGCGACGGTCCGCAGGATCGGCACCTGTGCGGCCACGGCGCCCACCTGTACTTCGACCAGACCGGCGGACGCCGTTCTTGCGACGGTCTCTGGCTCTGTCACGGTTCATCTCCTCAGTGGCCTGGCGTCGGCGTCGCCGCCGCCCATGTCGAGGCGTCTCGCTCCTGCAACCTAGTCGTAAGGCTGACACGGTGGTGAACCGGCGGCCCCCGCCGGTTTCGTCCGTCGCCGTGATGCGACCGGAGGACGGCGACCAGGGTGAAATCGAGGTCCGAGCCCACCGACGCTCGGACCCGCCGTAGCTCGGACCCGCCGTAGCTCGGACCCGGCCGACGTCCGCTCCCCGTCGACGTCCGGCCTCGACCATGGGGCACGGGGGCGGCGGCGAGCCCGCCGGGGCGCCGCCGCCGGGCGAGCCTGGCCGTCTCAGATCCGATGGGCCGCGACATAACGCGCCGGGTCGCCCGCGAGGTCGCCGTGCCAGCGGGCCAGCGTCTCCTCCGCGAACGTGCGACCGCTCTCGGCCACCGCGACCAGCGGATCGAGATAGGCGACCACCTCCGGCCGCTCCACTCCGGCGCGGACCCGAGCCTCCAGACCCTCGCGGGCCAGCCGAAGCAGCTCGGCCGCCTGCTCGCGGACGGAGTCGCCTCCGATCCGTGCCGCGAGGCCGTGCCGGATCGACTGCTCCGACGCCGCCCGCAGGTCGGCGGGTCGATACGACTTGAGGAGGCGCCAGGCGGCGTCGCGGGACGGCGGGTGATAGCTGAGTCCGACCCACAGCGCCGGGATCGCCGGGGAGTGCGGCCAGCAGGGGCCGTCGGCGGCCCGCAGCTCCAGGGTCTCGCGCAGTCGGACGTCGGTCCAGATCTGGGACAGGTGTGCCCGCCAGTCCGCGAGGTCCGGCAGGGTTCCGTCGGCGAAGCCTGCGGCCAGCAGCTCCCGGAACGGCCGGTCGGGGCCTCGCCGGTAGTCGTCCTCGGCGATGCGGTGGTACATCATCGGCAGGTCCGCCGCCCAGTCGACGAAGTCCTGAATCCGCATGTCCTCGCGCAGCGCGGGCGGCAGGAGACCGCAGCGGGTCGGATCGGTCCGCTGCCAGCATCGGCCCCGGTGCGACAGCACGCCGGAGGGCGCACCCCCCGCGAGCGGGGAGTTCACCGACAGCGCGGCGATCACCGGGGACGCCGCCGCCTGCATGCGGATCTTCGCCCGCAGGTCGTCCTCGTCGAGATAGTCCAGCGTCGCCTGCGTCGACAGCGCCGTGGTCATCACGGTCGGTCCGAGCCTGCCGGCCTCGCCGAGCGAGTCGAAGTACTCCGCCATCCGATCGCCCCTGGCCTTGGGCACGCGCGTGATCTGATGCACGAGATCGAAGGGCAGGTTGCCGCCCGGCATGAGGGCCATGCCGAGCCGCGCGGCGATCTCGGCGACCCAGGCCAACGACTCCCGCATCCGTCCGACCACGGTGGCCAGGTCGTCTCCGGGGGCCGACGAGTACTCCAGCGCGCCGCCGTGCTCCAGGGTGAGCGAGAAGCCCGCGGCGGGCCGGAGTCCGGTGAGGTGACCGCGATCCCGGATCGGCTCCCCGCCGATCTCGGCGAGCAGGACCGCCAGCAGCCGTTCCATGCCGTACTCGCCGAGATAGGGGACCGCTCGCCCGGTGGCCGGATCGACGACGGCGATCTCGATCTCGACGCCGATCCGCTCGGCCGCGTCGGGAGGTCGGAGGAACGGCGACCGCAGGTCCGTCTCGGTCAGCGGTTCGGACGTCGACACGCTCATGGCCTCTCCTTCGTTCGCCTCAGCGGATCGATCGCCGTCGTGGGCCCCGAGCGAGACCGGCAGGGCCTGCTGCTGCGAGGCCCGGAACGCGACTGTGCGAACGACGCCCGGGCCCCGCCGGTCGGGGAGCACCCACTCGTGTCTCCTTTCCCACGCGAATCGAGACGGCTCTACTGACAGTAGTCGGTTGACTGCGCTTCGCTCCGGTGGTGGGACCGGCAGTCATCACCTGGTCCAGTGGATGGGAACGGGAACCGCCCGCGTCCTCGCCCCGACGCCGCGCGGCACCGCGAAGCGAAAGGCCGCTCGGCCCGGCGGCGGTCGCTGCCCACGGCCTCACCGGGCCCGAGCGCGGTCAGGGTGCCGCGCCGATCACGGCGCGGGGACGGTGTCCACGTGTCCGACGCCCGCTCCGCGATAGCCCGCCACCTCGGCGAGGACCTCATCGGGGCTCACGATCTCGTCCTTCGCGTGGTACACCCAGTCGACCTGCTGTTCCCAGGTGCGCGACACGGGGCTGTCGAGGAAGCCGGTCTCGATGAACCACTGGTTGAAGTGAATCGCCATCGGCGTGTCGGGATACACGTCGCCGCTGTGCTCGGCGACCAGCCGCCCGTCGACGTGATACCGCAGGCTCGTCCCGTCGGCCTGGACGACGAGATCGTGCCAGCCCGCCTGCCCGCCGGGGACCGCGGTCGACTCGTTGCGTGCGTCGCCCGCCGGATCGTAGGTCTCCCAGCTGGTCAGGAACAGCGCCGAGTCGGCCTGCCCCCAGCCCCCGTTGGGCAGGTACTCGAAGTCCAGCTCCCCGTACTCCGGGTCGTCAGGGAAGCGCAGGGGCGTGATCGTGAAGAAGGCCTGCACGAGTTCGTCGCCGTCCGGTCCGCTCACCGGCGTGTCGGTGAACCGGACCCTGGCCGCGTAGGTGCCGTGGTGGAACTTCCGCTGGTGCAGGATCTCGGCCTGCGCGGTGCCCGCCTCGGTGCCGTCGGTGGTGGCCTCCAGCCGCAGCACCCGGCCGCCGTCGCCGTCGACGAAGCCGACGTTCTCCGGTGCCCAGGTATCGCCGCCCACGCCGGGCCCGCCACCGTAGGAGCGGACCGTCCAACCGCGTTCCCGCAGGCGGGGATCGGTGTGCGTGGTGTAGTCGAAGTCGTCGAACAGGACGGCGGTCTGGGCGGCGGCCTCCGTTCCGGCAGGCAGCGCGGCCTCGGACGTCGTGGCGTGACCCGCCGCGGCGACGCCCGCCGGAACGAGTCCGACGGCGGCGACGGCGAGGAGTGAGCGCAGGGCCCCGCGACGCAAGGTCATGGCTGAGATCATGATCGTCCTCTCCTACGGTCCGGGTGGTCCGCCGCACCGACAGCGCGCGTCGAGACGCACGCCGCGGCCGGGTGGGCCTGTCGGATGTCGTCGTCCGCGTCTCGACGAGGAATGTCCGCGGAATCATCGCCGGTACGGTGTCTTTTCGAGGAGGTCGAGAATGGCGGCGGCGAGCCGACCTTAAATCACCTGATCTTCGTTCGGCAATGCATGCGACGCGGATTCCGGGACATTCCGTGGGGCGCGATGTCGAGATCCGTCGCCGGCCGCCCTGATCGTTTCGTGATTCGCCCAGCGTGTTCCGCCGGCGGCTGCGAACGATCGCGCCAATCCCTGTCGACGCGGCACGGCAGGCCGCGACGGGTCGACGGGGAGTCTTCCGTCGCGACAGCCGGCCGGATCGGCCGAGCCGACCGCGGCCGGCGTGCCTGCTCGGAGGAGCATGCAGCACCGTCGGCGCGAGTCAGGTACCACGGCTAGTGCGGCGAGTCTCGTAGTCGACCTGGAACCGGCCCGCGCCGGGTCGCGACCAGCCCCGCCAGGATCGAGGGTGGCTCAAGGACGAAGTGTGAACGCGGCCTTGGACAGCAGGTCGGTCGATCCGGAGACCTCGTTTTGCGACAACGCATTCAAGAACTGGTTGCCGAAGCCCAGCACCGTGACGCCGCCCGGTACCAGGCATGGGCGGAACGGGAGGAACCGCGGGCGCGACCACAGCGACGCCGAAGACACCGTCGCGGCGCTGATGTGTGACCAGAGCCCGACATTGACACAGATCGGATCAGTCGGTGAGGGTCAGGGGCGTGGGGCTGAAACGGTCGGCGAGCAGGTCGTCGAGCAGGGCGGGCAGTTCGGCGGGCAGGAGCTTGTCCGTGCACTGCCGCAGCTCGTCGGCCGGCCACCAGCGGCGTTCGATCAGCCCGGCCTTCTCGTTCTCGGTGGGCCGCAGCGCGACCTCCGGCGTGGTAGTGGAGGTGCGGCCGAGGAACACGTGCTCGATGCGGTGGTGGTCGCGACCCATGTAGCAGAACCGGGATTCGCGCACCCACAGCTCGCGGCTCAGGGTGGGGAGCATGATTCCGGTCTCCTCGGCGACCTCGCGGCGGGCCGCGGTCTGGAGGTCTTCGCCCTCGTCTAGGCCGCCGCCGGGCAGCTCCCACCAGTGGTGTGCGGTGTCGGCGGGGTCGAGGGCGTGGATGAGCAGCACGCGGTCGGCGGGGTCCTGCAGCAGGACGCGGGCGCCGATGCGGGGCGTGACGGTGCTGGTCGAGGCGGTCATGCTGCGGCTGGTTCCTTGCGGTCTCGGCTGACGGGGCGTGTGCTCTGGCAGCCGACCGCGAACCCGGCCGGCGAGGTTAGAACAGGGTGGGCTCCGGCTCGCCAGGCGTGGCCGCCGTGGCGGGGTCCGACGGTAGCAGTGTGCTGGTCGCGGTCAGCGCCAGGCGCACGGCGAGTCCGGAATGGTCGGTGAGCCGGGTGCCGTCCGCGGTGAGTTCCCTGGTCTCGTGGACGTACTCGCAGCCGCTGAGCACCTCGGTCAAGGCTGCCGAGCCGTGGGCGTGGTCGTAGCGGTAGCCCAGGTCCGCGCGGCGGGCCCAACTGTGCTCGACCCGGTCGGGGTGCAGGTGCCGGAACAGGTCGAGCAGGCCGTGTCGGTCGGTCAGGCCGCTGTAGAAGGCGTACTCGAACGGCGCGAACTGGCCCCGGTGCGCCGGGGTGTGGCTGGGTTCGAGCACGTTGAGGTCGCCGAGCAGCAGCAGCGGCGCCGAGCTGGTCGTGTTGTCGAGGGCGCGGCCGAAGCGCTGGATCCAGGTCTTCTTGCGGTCGGTCTTCTCGGCGGTGGCGTCACGACATCGACTCGCTCGACTACGGCCTCAACCTCCTCACCTCGCAGTTGCTGCACGGCTGCCTGTTGACCACCGAACGCGTCGCCGACGCCGCCCTCGATGGCCGGCTCCCTGGCCAGGGCCTGCGCAAGATCGACCTCGCCGACGACTACCAACCCCGCCTGGAGATCCTCACCGGCATCTTCGCCCGCAAAGGCGACCGCGACCGCTACGCCGCCGACCACCCGCTCAACCTGCTGTGGAACGCCTTCACCGAGGCGACGCCGACCACGCCGGTCGTGCCCCACCTTCCCGGCTGAATTGAGCGTGTCTTACGTACCTGACTGCGGCAGGACGACCTGACCTGCGCAGAGGGCTTGCCATCCGAGCTCACGGTGATGCCATGGGCGAGTCCGTGGTTGGCGTGGCCCCCTTGGGGCAGGGCTGGCAGGAAGAAGGTGCTTCCCGGGGAGGGGCGGCTCCTTCGCAGGCCACGTGAACACCACGCGGCTGTGCCGCTTGTTCAACGCCGGCCCTTCCGGGAGATCGGTGTCGGGTGTGTCGATCGGGAGGACGTGCAGGGTCGGAGCCGGGCGGCCGGCGCGATCCCACCCCAGGATGTGATCTGCCATCTCTTCGGCGGCCGGCGCCCCGTCAGGGCCGTGGGCGTACACGACGTATTCGAACTCGGATGCGGCGACCTGGCGCAGTCGGCCCCGGTAGGCCAGGGTCGCGCCGTGCACTGCCGCAGGGGCCCGTATCGCCAGGAGGGATCGACCAGGCCACTGGCGACGGCGCTGGTCTGGGCGATCATGACGGCTCGCCTGTCGGGCGACGAGGCGGCCGAGGGCGTCGGTGTGCAGGACACCGGCTCGGCCTCCGGGCACTCCTGTCGCGGACCAGCGGTCGATGCGGTCGATCAGCACCGCGAACGCGGCGTCGCGGACACGGGCCGTCCGGACGTGCACCGCAGGCAGGGGATCGCCGGCCGGGAGTCGACGACGATCCGATGGGCGCCGGCACACAGTCGGTGTTCATCCGCTGGTGCCGCAGCGGCGTCGGGCCTTGGGCGAGCGTCACCGCCGGGCGGTACTGCGGTGAATGGGCGCACCACGGCCCGCCTTCGACGGCGTCGTGGTCGTCGGTGTGGCCGGCGCAGCCGCCGGCGTGCTCACCACACGGCCTCGCATGGTCCATCGGCATCGGGTGCCTGCTGCGGGGGAGAGCGATGGTCGATCGGCGCCGACGACATGCCGGCCCGGCCCGGACGCATCAGCCCGGCCAGGAGGGCACCGCCCCGGTTCGGCATGCCGCGGCATCCGCCTGCTCTGCGACGGCGTCGACGTCAGCGGATCGGCGCGCGGGCCATGCACCAGGTACGGGGTCCGCCGTCGGGCAGCGCGACGTCGGCGGTGACGACGAAGCCGAGTCGTCGGTAGAAGGCGACGTTGCGTTCCGTGGACGTCTCCAGGAAGGCGGTGACGCCTGCGGCCTCGGCGGCCTCGATGCCGGGCCGGAGCACCGCCGTGCCCAGTCCCCGGCCCTGGCTGTCGGGATGGACGCCCACCGTGCCGAGGAACCACGCGGGCTCGGTCGGCCGGTGCGGTGCCAACGCAGCCTCCGCCGCGGCGGACGCGGCGGCGCGCTCGCCCGCCAGCTCCGCGAACTCGGGGCCGAGCCGGGCGAAGACCGCGCCGATGTCCTCGGCGTCCGGGGTGGTCCACACGGCCACCGCGTCGCCGCCGTCGGCCACCCACACCCGGCCGTGCGGCAGTCCGACCTCCGTCAGGAACAGCTCCTGGAAGCGCGTCACCCGTCGCAGGTGGTCCCGCTCGTCGACGACGTGTCGCGTGTAGGGATAGTCGCCGAAGGCCGCGCCGAGGGTCTGCGTCGCACGAGGCACGTCCGCCTCGGTGGCCGGTCGGACGTCGGGCGGCGTGATCATGAGCTTCCTTCCTGGGAGACGGTGCGGCCGCCGACGCTAGCAGGGCCTGGCGAGCGCGAGGCCGTCGGCGAGCCGCCCGGCGCGGGTTCCGCGTGACACGCCTGCGGGCCCGCGTCGTCCAGGGTCGTCCCGTCCTCGACCCCGGCAGGCGGCCGCGGTAGGCGGCCGCGGTAGGCGTGCGCGGCATGCGACTCCGGCAGGCGGCCACAGCAGGCGAGCACGGCAGCCGATCCCGGCAGGCGGCCGCGGCAGACGTGCGCGGCATGCGACTCCGGCAGGCGACCCCGGCGACCTTGGCAGGCGATCGCAGCAGACGGCCCCCGGCAGACGACCCCCGGCAGGCGACCCCCGGCAGGCGACCCCGGCGGGCGGACGCGGGTCCTCAGCCCAGGTCGTCGGCGGCGTCCCTGGCATGCAGGCCGGACAGCACGTCGGGCAGGTCGTCGGTGTGCAGCACGCCGAGCCTGCGAGTGGTCCTGGTGACGGCGACGTAGAGGTCGTTGAGGCCGCGCGGGGACTCGTCGACGATCAGCTGCGGCTCGACGACGAGGACCGAGTCGAACTCCAGCCCCTTCGCCTGCCCGACCGTGAGCACCGTGGTCTGCGCCGTCAGATCGCCGGACGCGCCCGGCGTCGCGACCGAGGACGGCTCGTCGGCGAGTGCGGTGGTGAGCTCGTCGAGACGTGCCGCCGGGACGAGCACCGCGATCCGGCCGTCGCCGACCTCGGCGACCTCCTCGGCCACCAGGTCCGCCAACGCCTTGGCCGTGGTGCCCGCCGGAACCCGCAGCGACCACGGCGGGACCCCGGTCTCCCGGACCGATCGCGGCGCTCGGAGATCGGGGTCGATCGCGGCGGCGACGTCGCCCGCGACGGTCATGATCTCGGCTGGAGTCCGATAGTTCACCGTCAGCTCCTCCAGGCGCCAACGCTCGGCGACGTAGGGCCCGAGGACCTGCGACCAGGAGTCGGCGCCGCCCTGGGAGCCGGTCTGCGCGACATCGCCGACCAGGGTCATCGACTTGCTGGGGCAGCGACGCATCAACACCCGCCAGGCCATCGCCGACAGTTCCTGTGCCTCGTCGACGACGACGTGCCCGTAGGTCCAGGTCCGGTCGGCGGCGGCGCGGGCCGCGGTGGTCTCGTACCGCCGTTCCTCCTGGCGGGAGGCCAGCTGATGGGCGTCGACGATGTCCACCGCGCGCAGCAGTTCGGGATCGAGGTCCTCCTCCATGTCGAGGATGTCCAGCACCCCCTGCGCGTAGGCGATCTCGGCGCGTCGGGCCTGCTCCTCCTGCTTGCGGGCGGCCCTGGTGTCCTCGCCGAGCAGTTCGGCCGCCTCGTCGAGCAGCGGGATGTCGGCGGGGGTCCAGCCGTCGCCGTCCGAACGCAGCATCGCCGCGCACTGCTCCTCGGTGTAGAGCCGTCGGGCCGCGGTGGCCAGTCGCTTGGGCGAGTCGAACAGCTCCCGCAGCAGCCGTTCCGGCGTCAACGTGGGCCACAGTTCGTCGAGGGTGGCGCGCACGCCGTCGTCCGAGGCCAGCTCCTCCCTGATCTCGTCGAGGTCGGCGCGGTCGAGCAGGTGCCTGCCGAGCCGGTCGGCGATCTGCAGGGTCATCGAGCCGAGCATCTCGCGGATGAAGATCGACTTGGCCTCGTTGTGCGGGCGTCGGGAGCGTCTGGCCCGGCCGCGTGCCTGGGTGACCATCGCGCGGTCGATGACGACCGACTCCCGATCGATCTGAAGCTCGATCGGCTTTCTCGGCACGCTCTGCCGGTCCTTCACCGCGGCGGCCATCAGCTTGATCATCGCCGCGTCGCCCTTCAGGGCGGCGACGGCGGGGGGCTCCTGCCGGGTCGCGGTGATGCCCGGATACAGCTCGGCGACGGTCGAGAGCACCACGCCGGTCTCGCCGAGGGAGGGCAGGACCTGGCTGATGTAGTGCAGAAACGTCGGATTCGGTCCGATGACCAGCGTGCCGCGCTTGGCCAGCTGATCGCGATGGGTGTAGAGGAGGTAGGCGGTGCGGTGCAGCGCGACGGCGGTCTTCCCGGTACCCGGTCCGCCCTGGACGACGAGGACCCCGCTCCGGGGCGAGCGGATGATCCGGTCCTGTTCCTGCTGGATGGTGGCGACGATGTCGGTCATCCGGCCGGTCCGGCTGCGGTTCATCGCGGCGAGCAGCGCGGCCTCTCCGGTGAGGGAGCCCGTGCCGGCGTTCTCGGCGGCGGTCAGGTCGAGCACCTCGTCGTCGAGGGTGACGACCTTGCGTGCGCGGGTGCGGACGTGGCGCCGCATCCGCACGTTCTCGGGAGACGCGGCGGTGGCCGTGTAGAACGGGCGGGCCGCCGGGGCCCGCCAGTCCATCAGCAGCGGCTCGTAGTCGTTGCTGTCGTCGGCGAGGCCCAGCCTGCCGATGTGTCGTCGCCCGCCGCCCTCCAGGTCGAGCCTGCCGAAGTAGAGGCCCTCTTCGACATCGCGGAGCCGGGTCAGCTCCTCGGCGTACATGGCGGCGGCGATGTCACGCTCCAGCCAGGCCTGCGGCGTTCCCGCGTGCTCCTCGCCGAGCACGGCGGCATGGCGGGCGGTCGTCTCCTTGCGCAGCTCGTCGACGCGGCCGTAGAGCATCGAGACGTAGTCCTGTTCGCGGCGGATGTCTTCGCATTGCGAGCCATCGTTCGGACCATGCGAAGAATTTGACAACGGGCCCATCCCTTACTACGATCGAAATTACTCTGCGCGCCTCATTGCGCTTCGGCGAGCGGCCGGGAAGAGATTTTAGCAGCACTCCTCGTGGTTTTCGTGTGCGTACCGACAGCCGTCCTGGACACGCCTCGTCGCTCTTCGTCCCACACTGCCCGGACGCGGTCCGGCCTTCTCGTCGCCCGGTTCGTCCGACACCTTTCGATCAGGACGATCGGGCGCCCGCGTGCGTTCCCTCGGATCAGAACAGTCCGGCTCGGTACTTCTTGTGCACCGCCTGCTTGCTGACTCCGAGTGCGGCCGCGATCTCCGCCCAGGTGCGCCCGGCGACTCTGGCCCGCCGTACCTCCACGGCTTCCAGCCGTTCCAGTTCCTGCCTGGCCTGTGCCGTCGCCGCCAGCGCCTCCAGCGGGTCGTCCTCGCCTGCCTGGCGCAACAGCGACGCGATCCGATCGAGGTCCATGGGGTCAATATATTTTGACGGGCCGGCCTTGTCGATCGCCCGGCCCGGTCGGCGGTCTCGATTCGGTCGCCCTGACCCGGCCGCCGGGAGCGCGGGCGGGGCTCGCCGGCCTCGCCGCATCTCATATCGGACGCCTCACCTCGGCCGTCACGCTTCCGCCTGCCGGGCCGTCGCGCTTCCGCCATCGCGGCTCGTGGTCTCGGCCGGAGCGAGCGCGGACCGCCGCCGCGGCGAGCAGCGGGCGTGGAGGCCGCCGTCGACGCGCGGCCCGCGGCCCGTGTGCCTGCCGTCTCAGTCGGTCCGCGCCGCCTGCGCGTCGGCCAGCCTCTCCCGCGCCTCGGCGAGGTCCTCCGCGGTCGGGGCGTCGTCCTGCGTGCGGGCGAGCCGCCAGTGTCCGGTGAACTCGACGGACCGCCTCGGCAGCCCGCGTTCGGTGACGAGGTGCCTGCGCAGTGCCCGCACCTCGCTCGCCTCGCAGGCCAGCCAGGCGAGCAGTCGACCGGCGGGCAGCTCGGCGCCTCGGATCGCGTCGAGCAGCAGCCCGCTTCGGCCCGGCGGGACGTCGCCTCGGTGCAGCCAGTGCACCGTCACCGCGCCGAGGGTGTCGAATCGCTGCTCCTCGGCCGCGTCGGCGACCTCGACATACGCGACGGCGCGGGTGCCTTCGGGCAGTGACTCGAGCAGGGAGCCGATCGCGGGCAGGGCCGTCTCGTCGCCCGCCAGCAGCACCGCGTCGGCCTCGGCGAGGGCCGTGCGCAGTGGGATCGGCCGGGCGAAGTCGGCCGAGGGGCCGAACATGGCCAGTGCATCGCCCGGCCGCGCGGACCGCGCCCAGCGGGTGGCGGGCCCCGCGTGCTCGTGCAGGACGAAGTCGACGTCCACCCGACGGCGCTCCGGATGGTGGGCGCGCAGCGTGTAGCTGCGCTGCCAGGGCTGCTCGTCCCCGGGGATGGCGGTGAACTCCTGGTACCAGCGGACGAAGTCCCCGTCGGCGCCCGAGGCCGGCAGCCGGGGCGCGGTCTGGCCGGGCCTGGGGAAGTACAGCTTCACCTGCTGGTCGGGCTCGACGGGGCCGAGGTCGGCGAGGTCGTCGCCGCCGAAGGTGACGCGCACCAGCCGAGGGGTGATTCGTCGCACGTCTGTGACGTGGACATGGCGGATCGGCAGTGCTGTCACGTGATGCCTCCAGTGCTTCGGGGGTCTGAGGTCGCGTGGGCGCCCGCGAGCGCCGTCCGGTCGGCTCGGCGGGGTGATGCCTGCTCGGTGGCTCCACGACGTCGACCGCTGTGCGGCGGACGCCGGACTCTGCTGGTCACCGGGAGGAGTGACTTCCGGACACGACCCATGGCTTTATGCTGTAAAGAGATGCCGGGCGAAGATTACTTTATGCTGTAAGGAGTCGCAAGTGGTGTTCTACGCCGGACAGGGCGACGCCCGTCGCTCGATGGCGCTGCTGTGGCGAACCGACGCCCAGCCGTCGCCGAGGACGGGACCGGGGCCGAAGCCCGCGTTGAGCGTCGACGCGATCGTGGACGCGGCGATCGCCGTCGCCGACGCCGAGGGGATGCAGGCGCTGTCGATGCGCTCGGTCGGGAATCGACTCGGCCGCACGGCCATGGCGCTCTACACCTATGTGCCCAACAAGAGCGAACTGGTCGACCTGATGTACGACCGGGTGCTCGCCGAGCTGTTCACCGGCCCGGTGCCGGACCCGGCGGACGTCGGTTGGCGATCCGCCGTCGTCGACTGGGTCGACGAGCTCCTGGCCTGCCTCGTCCGCCACTCCTGGGCCCTGCGGGTCTCGCAGGCGCGGCCGGTGCTCGGGCCGAACGAGTACCGCGTGCTGGAGACACTGCTGCGCGGCCTGGCCCCGACCGGCCTCGGCGCCCGCGAGCTGCAGGGGATCGTGGCGACGCTGTTCCACTTCGTCCGGGGTTCGGCGAACACGATCGCCGAGGCTCGGCAGGCGCCTGCGGCGACCGGGGTGTCCGACGAGGACTGGTGGCGCGATCGCTCGACGCTGCTGCCCGAGTTCGCCCCCGACTTCGCCGAGCGCTTCCCCGCGCTCGCCGCGTTCCAGGCCGCGAGCGCACGGGAGGCGGGGGCGTCGGGACCGGTGGCCGGCCCGGGCGCCGGGGACATGCCGTACCTGGAGGCCGAGGCGCGCGTGAGCGTCGAGACCGGGCTCGCCGTCCTGCTCGACGGCATCGAGGCGACGATGCGGCGGGCGGGGACCGTCGCGACCTGACGACCCGTGACGCCCGGGTGATCCGTCGCCGAAGACCCGTCGACGGCGTCGCCGGAGGGTGGTCGAGCGGGGCGGGGGCGTGCTCGCGGTGTCTCGGTGTTCGCCGGGACGGCGGCCGCCGCCGGTCGCCGTCTTCGGTCGGGCGCTGTCCTGCTCGTTCGTCTCCTGCCGAGAGTCTCGGCATCGCGGTTCCCGGTGATCGCGCGCGTAGGATGTAAGGCCCGGGCGGTGTAGGGAGACCGAGCGGTATGAGCGCACCCGAGGGCGCCGCGGACGCCGTGCCCGGTCCGCCGCTGCCGTCCCTGCTCACCGGGGTCAAGGACCGGACGTCGCGACTCCTTCACGAGCGCATGGCCGACGAGGGTTTCGGGGACCTCCGCTACAAGCACGGCGAGATCTTCCGGCTCATCGACGACGAGGGGAGCAGGCTCACCGACCTCGCCGACCGGTCGGGAGTCACCAAACAGGGCGTCGGTGAGATGATCGGTGAGCTCGAACAGCTCGGCTGTCTCGAGCGGGTTCCCGCTCCGGACGACCGACGCGCGAAGATCATCCGACTCACCGCGCGGGGCAGGGCGGGTCGGCTCGCCGCCGCTCGCATCCTCGGCGACATCGAACGGGACTGGGTACTTCGATTCGGCCGGGATCGGGTCATCGCGCTACGGCACGTGTTGGAGGGAGTCGTCAGCGAGTCGTAGCGGCGGCGTGGTCCCCGTCCCTCCCGGTGTGGCGTCGCACCCACCGGTCGAAGTGACCGCCGCGGGATGGTCCGGCGCCGTCTGCTGATCCCCGTGGTGGCGCCCTGGCGGCCTACCTCCGCTGGACCGCCACGGTGCCGGACGGGATCAGCTCGTCGATCGCGCAGCTGTCCTGCCCGGACTCCCCCGTGTTCCCGGCGGAGCTGCGCGGCCGGGAGGCCGTTCATATTCGCATCGCCCACTCCGCGGACGACCTCGCCGACGCCGACCGGCTGGTCGCCCCGCTGCGGGCACTGGGCCCGGCCGACGACACCCTCCGCGAACTGCCCTTCACCGAGGCGGGCTCCATCTACGGCGATCCGCCGTTCCCCGGCTCCATCGAGGCGGGCACCGCCCTGCTCGGCGACCTGGACGCCGACGCCGTGCACGCGATCCTCGGGGCGGTGCCGCCGCACACAGTGGTACCGCACCTGTTCGAGCTGCGTCACCTGGGCGGGCGGCTCGCGCACCCGCCCGCCTGCGGCAACGCGGTGGGCAACCGGGACGCGCGCTTCCTGTTCAACGTGGTCTCCCGCCGGGAACGCGCGGACATCGCCGACATCCGGCCCGCCCACCGGCGCGTCTTCGACGCGGTCGCGCCGTGGAGCACCGGCGGCAGGCTGCGCAACTTCATGAACGGGGAGAACGCGGGCAGCGAGGTGCCCTCCGCCCACGACCCGGCGGCCTCTCGGCGACTCGCCGAGATCAAGGCCGTCTACGGCCCGAAGAACGTCTTCCGGCTCGATCACGACATTCCGCCCGCCGTGTCCGCGGTCGTCGACGCCTGCTGAGCGCTTCCGCGTCTGGGCGATGGACAGGACGCCCCGCAGGCACGTCGGCCTGCCGAATCGCCGCCGCAGCGGGGACAGGCGCAGCGGGCAGGCGCGGTTTCGCGGCTCCTGAGGTCGGATATCTGGTCGAGCGGCCTGTCTTCTGCGCTCGTGTCATGAGCAGGCTTCCTGACTAAAGTCGGCGTCTGTCGAGCGATCCAGCCGGTGTTCTCCCTCTTGCGTTCCGACCCTGCCGGTGTCCGCCGAACCGTCGCCGAGGCCGGCAGGCCACGTCCCCGCTGCCGTCAAGTCGCCGACGGCACCGAGGCGACCGGCCGGAGCCGGGCACCAGGTTCGGCTCGGTGCGGAGGCCGGCGGGCTCTCGTGCCCCGACTCAGTCGGCGGACACCGGCCGGAGTCGCAGCACCGGGAGGTCCACCGGCGGACGGCCGGGAGCCGACGGGTCGACGGCGTCGACGTCCGCGCGCCGGGCGGTGACCGACGTCGCCTCTCGATCTCCGGGGTGCGGGCGCTCGACCGTCGCGGGCTCGTCGTGATCAGCCTCGGGGGAGGCCAGGACCCGCAGCGAGCCGGGGCCGCCCGCGTCGACGGGGCTCAGCGGTCGCCCGGCGGCCCCCTGCTCGCCTCGGCGGCGGGCGGCTCGGGGGCGGGTGTCGGCGGCGCGTCGGGGCGCGCGGGCCTGCTCCGGGGTCGGATACGTCTCGCCCGCCCAGACATGCGGCGGGTCGGCCAGCACGACCAGTCCGACGTCGGGAGGCACCGGGCCGATCAGCGAGGCCGTCGTCTCCACCGGGGTCAGCTCACCCGGCGCGGGTTCGGCCTGCGGGCGCCGGGCGGGCAGCGTGTGGAACAGGAACTCGACCTGCTCGCGCCACTCGGCGGCCTCGGCGGCCTGCTCGACGGGGCCGGGCTGCCGTCCGACGCGGGCGGCGGGGGAGGAGCCCGCGGCGTCGCCCGCCAGCCTGCGGTGCGGTCGGATCGCGGGCACCACGGAGTCCGGCTCGCCGGTCCGGCGGGACAGCCACAGCGTCCGGCCCGCCGTACGCAGCCCCGCGTACACCGCCAGCAGGTCGCAGTCCTCGGGCGACCCGACGAAGTCCGCGTCCCGCCGGGCGCCGAGCCGCGCGACGATCCAGTCCGTCTCCAAGGGCAGCACGGGCTCCGCGAGCAGGACGGCGGCCTGTCTGCGGGTCGCCGCGTCGGCGTGGCCGCGGCGCAGCGGCCAGTGTGGGAAGAGCGGGCGCGGCCACACGTAGGGCAGGCCCGCCTCGGCCTCCGGGAACACCGGGCGGTAGTGCTCCGGGTCCTTGCCGACCAGCGCGGAGCGGTGCGAGACATGCAGCGCGGGCATGCCCAGCCAGGGCGGGAGCATGCCGGACTCGGCCAGCCGCCACTGCTCGTCGCGTACGCCGCCGGTGAATCTGAGCAGCTGCGGCAGCACGGTGTCCCGCCCGCCGAGCGACCGCCAGTGCTCACAGACCGTGACGCCGTAGCAGACCAGTGCCCTGGTGAAGCCCCGCCACATCGCGACCGCCGGGTGGTGCTTCCAGCCGTAGCCCGGCCAGGTCAGGGCCCGCAGGATCTGGAGCACCTCGACACGCTGCCTGCCGAGCCGTCGCGTGTCCAGCACGGCGGCGCAGTCGTCGAAGTCCACACACGGCAGGAAGGTCTGCACGGCGGCGGGGTTCCCGCCTTCGAGCCTGTCCACGCCCCCGCCGGCCGTCGGCTTGTGTTCGCGCTGGTCATCGGGGGCCCGAGGGTCGGCGGCGCCAGGGCTGTCGGTGCCGGGGAGTCATCGGGCCGAGGGGACGTCGCTGCCCGGAGAGCCGTCGGGGCCGGCCTCGGCGGCAGGCGGGCGGCCCGGGGTCGGGCCGGTGGTGACGTCGGATGCGCGGGCGGTCCGCACGGCTGGACCGGCCGGCGGGCACCGCGGTCTCGGCGACGGAATCGGCCGATCAGGTTTAGCCACCGCATCGGGTGAGGACTCTTCAAGGACGAACCCGGAGAGGCAGGTGCCTGCGGTCATGCTGAACATCTTCGTCATCGGGCTCGACGAGGAGAACCACGACGTGCTGCGTGCGGTTCCCTCCGCCGAGCGATACCGGTTTCACCCGCTGCTGTGCATCGAGGAGTTGCAGCACGGTGAGATCCCCGTCGCGGACCTGCTCGCGAGGGCGGAGCGCGTCCTGACCGAGTTCGACGGCTCGATCGACGCGATCGTCGGGTTCTGGGACTTCCCCGTGAGCACCATGGTCCCCATCCTCGCCAGGCGTTTCGGCACGCGCGGCGCCGACCTCACCTCGGTGCTCAAGTGCGAGCACAAGTACTGGAGCAGGCTGGAGCAGCAGAAGGTCATCGACGAGCATCCGCGTTTCGCCCTGGTCTCGCCCTCGGACGACCGTCCGCCCGCCGAGCTGCGATATCCGATGTGGTTGAAGCCGGTGAAGTCCTTCTCCTCCGAACTCGCCTTCAAGGTCGACGACGACGCAGAGTTCCGGCAGGCCGTGGAGCGGATCGGCCGGGGCATCGGCCGGGTGGGCGAACCCTTCGAGCACATCCTCGCGCAGGTGTCGCTGCCGCCGGAGATCGCCGCCGTCGGGGGCCGGGCGATCCTGGCGGAGGAGGCGCTGCGCGGGGTGCAGGTGGCGGTGGAGGGTTACGGGTGCGGCGGCGACGTCGTGATCTACGGGACGCTGGACTCCGTCGACTACCCCGACAGCTCCTGCTTCCTGCGGCACCAGTACCCGTCGCAGCTGCCCGACTCGGTGCAGCGGCGACTGGCCGACATCTCCACGCGGGTGATGCGGCACATCGGCCTGGACAACGCGACCTTCAGCATCGAGTACTTCTACGATCCCGACACGGACGAGATCGGCCTGTTGGAGATCAACAGTAGGCACTCGCAGTCGCATGCCGTCCTCTTCGACCACGTCGACGGGGCGCCCAACCATCACTGCATGCTGGCGTTGGCCCTCGGGGAGGATCCTCGGCTGCCTCGCGGCCTCGGCGAGTACGGCATCGCCGCGAAGTGGTACCACCGCCGGTTCGCCGACGGGGTCCTCCGCCGCGGCCCCACGCGCGAGGAGCTGGACCGCGTCGAACAGGAGATCCCCGGCGTCGTCGTGCGGCCGACGGCGGTGGAGGGGGCGCGGCTGTCCGAGCAGGTCGGCCAGGACAGCTACAGCTTCACCCTCGCCGAGATCGTCGTCGGAGCGCGGGACGAGGCGGAGCTGGTCGACAAGTACGAGCGCTGTGTCGCGGCGCTGACCTTCGAGTTCGACGAGGCCGCCCAGGTCGCCGAGGTCCAGGAGACGATCACGGGCTGCGAGACGGGCCTGATTCGAGAGACGGCGCAGGAACAGGAAGGCGTTGAACGCTGATGCGGACGGTCACCTCACTGCCGGCCACGGTCATGCTCGACGACCACGTCTGGATTCCGATGTCGGACGGGGCAAGGCTCTCCGGCCGGGTCTGGCGGCCGACGTCCTCCGACGGCGATCCGGTCCCCGCGATCCTGGAGTACATCCCCTACCGGCATCGCGATCTGACGGCGTTGCGTGACTCCGTCAACCATCCTTACATCGCCGGTCACGGCTACGCCTGCGTCCGGGTCGACATCCGGGGCACCGGCGACTCCGACGGCGTGCTCCTCGACGAGTATCTGGAACAGGAGCAGCGGGACGCCGAGGACGTCCTGGCGTGGCTGTCCGAGCAGCCGTGGTGTGACGGGCAGACCGGGATGATGGGCATCTCCTGGGGCGGTTTCGCCGCGCTCCAGGTGGCGGCGCGGCGGCCCCCGAGCCTGCGGGCCGTGGTCATCGCCAGCTTCACCGACGACCGCTACGGCGATGACATGCACTACATGGGCGGGTGCATGCTCTCGGATAATCTCGCCGAGTCGTCCACGATGTTCGCCTATGCCACCTGTCCGCCCGACCCGGCCGTGGTCGGCGACCGGTGGCGGGACATGTGGCAGGAACGCCTGGACAACAGCGGCCCCTGGGTGGCGCGGTGGTTGGAGCATCAGCGTCGGGACGACTACTGGCGGCATGCGTCGGTGTGCGGCGACTATTCGGCCGTGCGATGCCCGGTCTTCGCGGTGTGCGGCTGGGCCGACGGCTACTCGAACGCGGTGTTCCGCATGCTGGAGAACCTCGACGTGCCGAGAAAGGGACTCATCGGCCCCTGGTCGCACAAGTATCCGCACCTCGGCGAGCCGGGGCCGGCGATCGGCTTCCTCCAGGAGGTGGTGTGCTGGTGGGACCACTGGATGAAGCACGATGCCGAGCGGAACGACGACCTCGACTGTGCCGGGCTGCCCGGCGAGCCGATGCTGCGGACGTGGATGCAGGACAGCGTGCCGCCGTCGACGGCCTATGAGGAGCGACCCGGCCGATGGGTCGGCGAGCCGTCCTGGCCGTCGCCGCACGTTCGACGGGAACGGTACCTGTTGGCGCCGCATCGCATCCTCTCGGCCGACTCGGAGGCCGAGGAACACGAGTTGACGGTGCAGTCGCCGTTGTCGGTCGGCCAGTTCGCCGGCAAGTGGTGCTCCTACAACGCACCGCCCGACCTGCCGTACGACCAGCGAGAGGAGGACGGCGGGTCGCTGGTGTTCGACAGCGACGTGCTCCAGGAGGCCTGCGAGATCCTCGGCGCCCCGGTCGCGGAGCTGGACGTCACGGCGACGCGGCCGGTGGCCATGATCGCGGCCCGGCTCTCGGACGTGGCGCCGGACGGCAGCGCCACGCGCGTCACCTACGGGCTGTTGAACCTGACCCACCGCGACGGGCACGACGAGCCGACGCCGTTGGAACCGGGCAGGCGTTATCGGGTGTCGATCTCACTCAACGGTGTCGCGCAGTCGTTCCCGCCGGGGCACCGCATCCGCCTGTCGCTGTCCACCTCGTACTGGCCGCTCGCCTGGCCGCCGCCGGAGCCCGCGCTGCTGCGGCTGCACACCGGGTCCAGCGGGCTGCTGCTGCCGGTGCGGCCGATCGCCGAGCCGGACGGCGTGTCGCCGCGGCCCTTCGACCAGCCGGAGGGCGCTCCGCCGATCGACACCACCAGTCTGCGGCCCGCGGATCAGCGATGGACCGTCTCGCGTGACCTCGTGACCTACCGTTCGGCCCTGGAGGTCGTGAAGGACATCGGGGTCGTCCACTTCGAGGGCATCGACCTCGACGTGGGCAAGCGTGCCTTCGAGCGCTACGAGTGGCTGGCCGACGACTTCTCCTCGGTGCGCGGTGAGACCGAGTGGACGATGGAGTTCAGCCGGGGCGACTGGCACGTGCGGATCGTCACGCGAACGATCCTCACCTGCACGCCGGACGACTTCCGGGTGCACGCCCGGCTCGACGGCTATGAGGGCGACGAACGGGTCTTCTCGCGGAACTGGCAGCACGTGGTGCCCCGGGATCTGGTGTGAGCGACGACCGATGTCCGCTCCGGCGCCCGCGGACAGTCGGTCGGCAGGCAGATCGGGGCGTCGCGGGTCGTGAGCAGTCGCGTCGAGGGCTCCAGCGGCGCGGACGGGCAGGGCGCCGGGACCGTCCGGGTGCCTCGGTGCGCGGGCGCACCCGACAGGAGGGGCGCCTCCCGGCCGTCGTGGGCCGCGGCGGCCGGCGCGGTGGTGTACGGCGCGGCGACGTCGGAGTCGGCGACCTGCCGCAGGCAGGGGACACCGGGGTGTCCGTCGTCGGCCGCGGACACGCCGGGCAGGGTCACGTCGAGCCGAGGCCTGACCGCACATCCACAGGCCTCGGCGTCTGACCCGGCGGCGCGAGGCGAGGCGCGGTCAGCCCCGGTCGCGCGGCGTCCGACGCGCGGCCGCAGCCACAGGACGACCGCGCCGGTGGCCGCGCCCACCGGGGCCAGCCCCAGCGGAAGGTAACGCAGGACGTACGGGTCGATCGGCGCGCCGGCGGCCGAGCGGGCGACGGCGTCCACCAGTCCGGCGAGCAGCAGACCGGCGAGGAAGCCGACGAACAGGCCGATCAGGACGGTCAGGGCCGTTCTCACTGGCGTGCCTTCCCTTCTGGCGGCGACGGACCTCGGTCAGGCCTCGGCGACCGCCGGTGCGAATCCGGCGAACACCTCGCGGTACGCCGGGTCCCGTTCGATCAGCTCCGCGTGTGGTCCGTGTGTGACCAGAACACCCTCGTCGAGAACGGCCACGGTGTCGAACAGGTCCAGGCATTCGGCTCGATGGGTCACGACGATCGTCGTCCGGCCCCGTCGGGAGGCCAGCACGGCCGCGAGCACGGCGTCGGCCGCCGACGGATCGAGTCCCTCCGTCGGCTCGTCGAGCAGCAGCAGCGGTGGATCGGCCAACAGCGCACGGGTCAACAGCAGCCGTTGCCGCTGGCCGCCGGACAGCCCGTGTCCGCCTTCGCCGACGACGGTGTCCCAGCCTTCGGGCAGGGCGTGGATCACCGGAAGCAGCCCGGCCCGCGCCGCGGCGGACTCCAACGCCGCCTGATCGGCGTCCGGGCGAGCCAGCAGCAGGTTCGCGCGCACCGTCGTGTGGAAGACGTGCGCGTCCTGGGTCATCGATCGCGACTTCGGGGCCGTGACGGAGCCCTCCGTCGGGGCGCGGTGACCCGCGAGGACGTCGAGGAGGGTGCTCTTGCCCGCTCCGCTGGCCCCGACCACGGCCGTCGAGGAACCCGGTTCGACGTGCAGGTCCAGGCCCGCCAGCGCGTGCCGCGTGCCGCCCGGATACCTCGCCCACAGCCCGGCGACCGCCACCCCCGACGAGGGCGGCGCGGCGGGCCGCGACGGCGCCGCGGCGGGCGTCCGCAGCAACGCGGCGACTCGTCGGGTCGACGGCAGCAGCTCGACGAACCGGTGCGCGGCGTCGACCAGCGGGCCGAACATCTCGAAGGCGGCCAGGGTCGTCAGGGCGAGCACCGCGACCAGCACCTCGTCCGCGCCGGATCGCAGCGCCACGAAAGCGACCAGCACGGTCGTGGCACCCTGCGCGAGCAGGCCCGCGGCGCTCGCCGTCGTCGTCACCGCCGCCGCCCGCCGTTCCAGCGCGGCCACCCGCGCCAGCCGGCGGTCGGCTTCGGCGTCCGCCCGGTCGGTCGCGCCGAAGGCGGCCAACTCCCGCGCGCCGTCGACGAGGTCCAGGGCGTGCTCGGCCAGCGCGGCGCGTGCCCTGGCCACCCGGGCGCCCGCGCGGCGCAGCGCCGACGCGGCGCAGAGCGGGATGACGATCCCCGCCAGCACCAGTCCCGCCGTCAGCGGCCACGCGGCCGCGGGCAGCAGCACGAGGAACACCACGATCGAGCCGCCGCCGACCGCCGCCGCGGAGATCGCCGGGAGGAGTACCCGCAGCAGCAGATCCTGTACGCCGTCCACATCGGCGACCATGGTGGTCAGCGCGTCACCGTCCCGACGACCGGCTCCGCGCACCACGGCCTGGTAGACGCGGGAGCGCAGTCGGGCCACCGCCCGCAGCGCCACGTCGTGACCGGCCAGCCGCTCCACGTAGCGGAATCCGCCCCGGAAGATCGCGAACGCGCGGACCGCGACGATGACGGTTCCCAGCGCGGCCAGCGGCGGCTGCTCGGCGGCCCGGGTGATGAGCCAGGCCGCCGTCCCGGTCAGCGCCACCGCGCAGACCTCGGCGACGATTCCCGCCGCCGCGGCGAACAGCAGTCGCCAGGAGCGGGCGGCACGCAGGATCTCGATCACGGGCGGGCCTCCGCTCGGTCGGGTCGTCCGAGGCCGCTGTTCTTCGGAACCGGGCCGCACCCGGCCGGGCCGGGTGCGGCGGGGTCGGTCTCGGGGTGGTCCGCTCCGGGCGGTTCGGCTGCGGCCGGGTCGATCTCGGGCGGGTCCGCTCCGAGCGGGCCGGTCCCGCGCCGGTCGGCCTTGACGGCGTCTCGCTCGGTCCCCGCGCAGGCGACCGACTCTTCCGCGCCGCCCGGCCCGTCGCCGCCCTGTCCGTC
Organism: Actinoalloteichus hoggarensis; assembly: GCF_002234535.1. NCBI lineage: Bacteria > Bacillati > Actinomycetota > Actinomycetes > Pseudonocardiales > Pseudonocardiaceae > Actinoalloteichus > Actinoalloteichus hoggarensis. The sequence continues at coordinate 5,009,232 of NZ_CP022521.1, read as the reverse complement.
GACTTCTCGTCCGCCGCTGCGCTGCTCATTGCCGCCCTGGCCCGCGCTACCCGGCTCGTTGCCGTCTTGCTCGACATCGCTCGGCTCGTTGCCGTCTTGTTCGACATCGCTCGGCTCGTTGCTGCCGTGCCCGACACCGCCCGGCCCGCTGCCGCCCGGCCCGACACCGCCTCGCCCGACACCGCCTCGCCCGACACCGCCAGGCCCGACGCGGGGGCCCTGCCGTGCCGGGCGAGGCCCGCCGTCGGCGATGCGGCCGTTCGCCACCGTGACGACCCGATCGGCGATGCCCGCCATCGCGGGTCGGTGCGCGACGAGCAGCGCCGTGCGATCGGTGAGCAGTCGGTCGGTCGCCGTGACCACCGCCGCCTCGCTGCGCAGGTCGAGTCGCGCGGTCGGCTCGTCCGCCAGCACGACCGGCGCGGCGCGCAGGAACGCCCGCGCCAGCGCGATCCGCTGCCGTTGACCGGCCGAGACGCCCGCGCCCCGCTCGCCGAGCACGGTGTCGTATCCGTCGGGCAGCGCCTCGATGAACTCGGCGGCCTCGGCGGTGGCCGCCGCCGCCCGGACTCGGTCCTCCCCGGCGTCGGGACTTCCGAGCCGGATGTTGTCGGCCACGGAGGTGGCGAACAGGTGCGGCTGCTGCGGCGTCCAGGCGATGCGGTCCCGCCAACGGGGGAGGTCCAGTTCGGCCAGGTCCACCCCGTCGATCGACACTCGTCCCTCGTCGGGCCTCACGAAGCCCAGCAGCAGGTGCAGCAGGGTGGACTTGCCCGCGCCGCTGGGGCCCACGAGCGCCAGCCGTTCACCGGGGGCGATCGTCAACGACACCCGGTCCAGGGCGGGTCGCTCGCGGCCGGGGAATCGCACGGTGACGTCGTCGAGCCTGATCTCCGGCGGGACGGGGCGGCTCCGAGCGCCGGGGTCCGCCGGAGTGTCTCGCGGGTCCGCGCCGGCCGGGTGGCTCGCAGGCCGGGCGGCCCGCGTCGCGGTCCGCGCGGGCCGGGGCGAGGCCGTGTTCGACGTGGTCGGGGCGGCGTGGTTCCGGGCACCGGTCGGCGCGCTGCGATGCGCAGGCCCGCCGCCGGGCACGCCTGATCCGGCCCGGCCCGCGTCGTCGAGCCGGCCCGCGTCGACGACCGCGCCCGCCTCGGACCGATCCGCCTGCCGTGAGGGTTCGACGGCGTCGTCGAATCCGACGGCCCGACCGCCGCCGCTCGCGCCGTGCACGACTCCGCCGCTCGTCGTCCCACCGGGTGCGGCCCCGCCGCTCCGGCCGCCTGCGTCCGTCGCCCGGTCGGCGCCCCGTCGTGCCCGCCGACGTCGGCCGGCCGCCGCGCCGGTCGGCACCGCGCCGGCCGGGCTCGACTCGGCCCCGACCCGGCCGGCCGGCCCGGTCTCCCGGGTGGACGGTTCGGCGAGGATGGTCCGCACCTCCTCGGCCACCGTGACCCCCTCCGCCGCGGCGTGGAAACGGGTGCCGAGCGCTCGTACCGGCGACAGGGCCTCCGGGGTGAGCAGCAGCACCACCAGCGCGGGCGCCAGGTCGACGTCGCCCGCGATGAGGCGGAGTCCGATCGGCACGGCCACCAGCGCGACCGTGATCGAGCAGACCAGCTCCAGGACCAGCGAGGAGAGGAACGCCACCCGCAGCGTGCCCATCGTCGCCCGGCGGTGGCCCTCGGCCATGTCGCGGATCACCCCGGCCTGGTGATCGGTGCGGCCGAAGACGCGCAGCGTGGACAGGCCCGCCAGGACGTCGCGGAAGTGGCCGCCCAGCCGCGCCAGCTCCCGCCAGCGATGGTCGGTCAGCTCCCTGGTGCGCAGGCCGATCAACGCGCCGAAGATCGGAATCAGCGGCAGCGCGGCCACCACGATCGCCGCCGAGATCCAGTCGGCGACGCCGATCCGGATCAGTACCAGCGGCGGTACGACGATCGCCGTGACGACCTGGGGAAGATAGCCGCTCAGGTACGGGTCCAGCGCCGCGAGACCCTGCGTGAGCAGGGTGCTGAACTCCCCGCCCCTCGGCCGGGAGTCCGCCCGCCGCATCAGCCTGCCGCCGAGGTCCTGGCGGACCGCGATGCTCGCGCGCCGCGCAGCCGCGCCGAAAGTCCGCGTCACCAGCGCGCGCAGCGCGACGGCGCCGACGAGCCAGGGCAGCAGTGCCGCGTCCAGCCCGGCGATCACCCTGGCCAGCAGTTCGGCCTGCGCGATGATCAGCAGGGCCTGGGCGAGGGCGTACAGCGCCCACCTGCCGCGCTCGCGGCGCGGCATCAGGTCGTCCGGCCGGGTCCTCACAGGTAGGAGGGCCTGTCCACCCGGTGGCGGAACAGCCACCACACCCAGGCCTGCGCGCCGACCAGCAGGGGCGTCAGGACGAGCAGGACCGGCACCAGGAACGCCAGGGTGGCGGCGTCGGCGGCGGACTCGGCCAGCGGGAGACGCCAGCCGACGGCCAGCACCGCCACCGTCATGGCCGCCGAGGTCAGGACGAAGGTCCGCACCTCGCCGGATTCGCCGGACAGCCTGCGCGCCCGCTCGCGCTGGGTGCCCGCCAGCCGCAGGGCGGCGAAGGCGAGCCCGTGCAGGGCGAACAACGCGGCGATGCCGACGGCGGCCAGCATCGCGCCCGCGCCGGCGACCGGGCGGTCGGTGATGCCGGCCAGCAGTCCCGCGAACGTCCAGCCCCAGCTCAGTGCGATCGTCCAGCTGCCGCCGACGATCGCCCCGTCGCAGAGCGCCCACCAGACGCGTCCGGTCTCCCTGCCGCGCAGCCACAGGCCCATGTCCCGGATCACCCAGCCCGCGAGCAGGGCGACGAACACCGGGAAGAGACTGCTGAGCAGCGCGCCCTCCAGGATGGGGAAGCCGCCGATCAGGATTCCGGCGGTGGCGACGAGCCAGACCTCGTTGCCGAGGAAGAACGGCGCGATGGCCGCGATGCCCACCCGTCGTTCCGCGGCGTCCCGCCCGAGGAAGGGCAGCAGCATCCCCACGCCGATGTCGGCGCCGCCGAGGATGAAGTAGCCGACGGCGAAGAAGCCGAGGGCCGCGATGGCGATGATCTCCATAACCAGCTCTGCTTTCAGAAGGTCGCGGTCGGAGCGGGCTCGGGACGGGTCTCGGCCTCGGGCCTGCCGAGGGCGACCTCGTCCGGACCGCGGGCGGCCTGCCGGGCCAGCAGCCAGTAGTTGACGAGGATCAGCACCCCGAACAGCACCGAGAAGGTGATCAGCGACGCGAGCATCGCGCCGGACGACACGGGGGAGACGGCGTCCTCGACGCGCAGCAGCCCGGTCACCACCCAGGGCTGCCTGCCCATCTCCCGGAACACCCAGCCCGCGATCATCGCGATGAAGGGCATCGGGATGGCCGCGATCAGCAGCAGGTGCCACAGCCGGAACCGCAGGACGACCGGCCGGAACCACATCAGCAGGAAGCTCGCTCCCGAGAGCATCAGCATGAGGCCGAACACGCCGAGCATGGTGATGGCGCCGCCCTGCACCCACGCCACCGGCGGCAGGTAGTCGCCGGGGCCGAACTGGGCGACCATCTCGGCCTGGAGCCGGTCCATCTCGGCGTGGTCTCGGGTGTAGGCCGCGATCTTCATCGGCTGCGACTCGCCCGTGGGGCCGAACTGGAAGCCGCCGACCGATGCCGTGAACATCAGCGCGGGCAAGCTGGTGGCGACGCCGATCCGCAGCGACCGGCGGAAGAACTCCTGCTCGGGCGTGCGTCGGAACAGGTGGAACGCGCTGATCCCGGCCATGAAGAAGCTCGCGGTCACCAGCGCCCCGCCCAGGATGTGCCAGAAGGGCAGGATCGTGCTGTGGTTGGTCAGCAGCGCGCCGAGGTCGGTCAGCACCAGGGTGTCGCCGTCGACCCGATAGCCGACGGGGTTCTGGAGGAAGCCGTTGGAGACCAGGATCCAGTAGGCCGACGCATAGGCGGTCAGGGTGACGATCCAGATCAACGCCAGATGCGCCCAGCGGTTCAGCCGATGCCAGCCGAAGATCCAGAGGCCGAGGAAGGTGGATTCGATGAAGAAGGCCACCAGCGTCTCCATGGCCAGGCTCGCGCCGAACACGTTGCCCGCGAAGTGGGTGAGCCCGCTCCAGCTCATGCCGAACTGGAACTCCATCACCAGGCCGGTGACGATGCCGACCGCGTAGTTGATGACGTAGAGCTGGCCCCAGAACCGCGTCATCCTGGCGTGCACCTCGCTGCGCGAGAACGTCGCCCTGGTCTGGATGCACGCGACGATCGTCGCCAGCCCGAGGGTCAGCGCGACGAACAGGAAGTGCGCGCCAGCGGTGAGTGCGAACTGCAGGCGCGCGAGTTCGAGGGTCTCGGCATTCACCCGTTGAGGATCGTCGTGGCGTTCGGTCGCTGTCGTCACCCGCCGGCGGGCACCGGTCGTACTCCTGTGGGAGTACGACCCCGGAGACCCTGACTACTCCGGATGACCTACCCCGAGGGGCGGCTCAGGGTGGCCCCGGAACGACGGCGGGGCGCCGAGCGGTCTTGGGGGCATTCGTCGGCGGGGGTCGAAGAGCTGCTGACGTGTGGCGCGCCGCGGTGGCCGTCGACCGGGCGGGCCGCCGGTGCGCATCGTCGGCGGCATCCGCCGAGGCCCGGGCCGTCGCGGCGCGGCGGGCGCGTGCTTCCCTGTTCCGCACCACGGCATGGGCGGCGGACCGCCGCGGCGGGCGGACCGCCGCGGCAGGCAGGCCCGTGCTTCGGCGTTCCGTTCGCCGAGAGCGGCCGAGGCTGATCAGTCGATGCGGTCGTTCCGGCTCCGGGGACGGGTCCGCGCGGTCCCGGGCTGATTGAGGGCGCCGGTTACCTCGGAGGGCGGCGTGCGAGCCCGTACAACCGAGGCCTGCGCAATCGGAGCCCCTACGGCCGAGCCCGTACACCTAGGAGCCTGCACACCGGAGCCCGTACAGCCCGACCCCGTACACCGAGGGCTCGCAGCCCGTACGTCGCGAAGCCGCACGGCACGAGCCGCACACCGGAAGCTCGCCCACTTGGTGCCCCCGCACGGGAGCCCGTACACGGCGAGTCCCGTGCTGCGGACCGGCACACCGGACGCTCGCCCACTTGGTGCCCCCGCACGGGAGCCCGTACACGGCGAGTCCCGTGCTGCGGACCGGCACACCGGAAGCCCGCACATCGGCGCACCGCGAGCCGCACCGCCGGCCCGCATCCCCTCGCCCGGCCGGATCGGGGAGGACGTCGCGGCGCGGTGCCGTCCGTCCGCATCGCGGACGCACGCACACCGCACACCGCACTCCGCACTCCGCACGCGGCCGGGGCCGGGGTCGGGGCCGCTGATCAGGCCAGCCAGCGCGGCGTGATCATCCCCGACTCGTAGGCGGTCACGACGAGCTGCGCGCGGTCGCGGGACCGCAGCTTGGTCATGATCCGGCTGACGTGGGTCTTCGCGGTGGCGGGGCTCAGCACCAGCCGGGCCGCGATCTCGTCGTTGGAGAGCCCCTCCGCCACCAGCCCCAACACCTCCCGTTCCCGGTCGGTGAGTCCGTTCAGCAGCGGGCTGGGCTCCGGTGCCCGCCTGCGGCAGGCGATCTCGGCGATGAGTCTGCGGGTGACCGCCGGGGCCAGCAGCGCATCGCCTCGGGCGACCACGCGCACCGCGTGGATCAGCTCCATCGGCTCGGTGTCCTTGACGAGAAAACCCGCCGCACCGGATCGCAGGGCGTCGTAGACGTAGTCGTCGAGGTCGAAGGTCGTGAGGATGACCACCCGGACCCCGCCCAGCCGGGGATCGGCGGCGAGGCGCCTCGTGGCCTCCAGCCCGTCCATCTCGGGCATCCGGACGTCCATCAGCACGACGTCGGGACGGTGCTCGGCGGCCAGCCGCAGCGCGCCGTTCCCGTCGGAGGCCTCGGCCACCACCTCGATGTCGGGTTCGCCGTCGAGGATGGAGCGGAAGCCCGCGCGGACGAGGGTCTGGTCGTCGACCAGCAGGACGCGGATCATCGGCGGTCTCCCGTCGGCAGCAGCACGGTCACGCGGAGGCCGCCCTCTCGCCTGCCGCCCACGGCGAGTTCGCCGCCGAGCGCCCGTGCTCGTTCGTCCATGCCCCGCAGGCCGTTGCCCGGCACCGGGGTGCCACCGCGTCCATCGTCGTCGACCGTCACCCGTACATCCTCGTCCTCGTAGCCGATCCGTACGTGAGCCGTCCTCGCCTTCGCGTGGCGGGTCACGTTGGTCAGCGCCTCTTGGACGATCCGGTAGGCGGCGCGGTCCACCTCGGCGGGCAGCTCCCGTGCGACGCCGGTCGTCTCCACGGTGACGGCAAGCCCCGCCGAGCGGGCGTGTTCGGCGAGCTCGTCGAGTCGATCGAGGCCCGGCGGGGCCGTCGCGGGCGCGGCCTCGTCGACCTGCCGCAGCATCCCGAGGGTGGCGCGCAGTTCCCGTAACGCCGAGCCGCTGGCCTGTTTGACGGCGCCGAGGGCCGCCCTGGCCTGGGCCGGGTCCTCGTCGAAGCGATGCAGCGCCGCGCTCGCCTGCACGTTGATCAACGAGATGTTGTGCCCGAGCGCGTCGTGCAGCTCCCGGGCGATCCGCAGTCGTTCCTCGCTGGTCTGTCGCCGGGCCTCCTCGATCCGGCTGTGCTCGGCGACGGCCGCCCGCTGCTCGACCTCGTGGAGGTAGGCGAGCCGATTCCGCTGGACGGCGCCGATCGAGATGACGGCCACCAGCCAGCCCGCGAGGAGGAACATCGTGGCGTCGTCCACGTTGCGGTGCTCCGCGCCGGCCTCGCCGTAGCCGACGGCGAGCATGGTGCCGACGGCCATGAGGACGGCCGCCGTGACGTGACCTCGGGCGGTGGCTGTGTAGAGGCTCACGGCGAAGGTGACCAGCACCGGCCCGTCGACCTCGAACAGCGGGTAGTACACGCCGCAGACGGCGAGGGTGACCAGGGCGACCGCGACGGGGAACCGGCTGCGGAATGCCAGCGCGGCGCAGGCGAGCACGACCAGCAGCCAGCCCCAGCCGGGGAGGGCGTCGGGATGGCCGGGGGTGCGGTCGTCGAGCAGGGTCCAGATGACGACGACGGCCGTCACCGCGAGGGCGATCAGCCCGTCGTCGTGCGCGCCGCTTCGTTGCCCACGGCGTCTCCCGCCGACGACTGCCATGGGCGGAAGTCTAGGACCCGCCCGTGCGAGGACGGCCGTCCTCGATTCGTCGCTCATGACGAGCCGGGGTCCGGCCCGCCGGGTCGGCGGCGTGTGATCGAGAGGGGAACGAGAGGACGTAGTCCTGCGCTATAGTTCCCTATCATTACCTATCAGGGGTTCTTGAGGGAACGATGAGTGAGGAAATGCTCTCGGTCGAGCAGGTAGCGGACCGACTCGGGCTGCACGTTCGCACCGTGCGCGGCTACATCCGCTCCGGCAGGCTCCCCGCCGTGCGCATCGGCAAGCAGTACCGCGTCGCGCACGCCGACTTCCAGGCGCTGACAGGGGCCGCGCCGGACCGGTCGGGGCCCGCGCGGGCCGCCGACCCGGAGGCGTCGAGCATCGTGCAGATCGAGGGGCTGACGTCGGGTGCGGCGGATCGGCTCGCCACGCTCGTCCTGGCCTCGGTGAACCACGCGCGAGCCCCCGGGCGTCCCCTGCGGGTGCAGACGATCTACGAGGAGGAACGAGCGCGGATGAAGATCGTGATACTGGGCGGCCTGGCCGAGACGGCCGGGGTGCTGACGCTGCTCGACAGCGTGCTCGACGGGGACAACGGACTGGTGACCACCACGGAGGCGCACGATGGCTGACGAGCTGGAGCAGCGGGCGGGCGTCTCGGTGCTGGTCTGCGACCCCGAGGGGCCGACCGTGGCGACGGTCCAGGACGCGCTGGACCTGGTGGGCGCGGTGTTCCTCGGCGCCAGGGCGGTGGCCGTCCCCGCCGGCAGGCTCGACGAGGCCTTCTACACGCTGAGCACCGGCTTCGCGGGCGAGGTCATGCAGAAGTTCGTCAACTACGACCTGCGGCTCGCCGTCATCGGCGACATCTCCGCGCACCTGGCGGCCAGTTCGGCGCTGCGCTCCCTGGTGCACGAGTCGAACCGCGGGGGTCACGTGTGGTTCCTGCCCGACCTCGACGCCCTGGACGCGCGGCTGGCAGCCCTCGCCTGAGCCTGGCACCCCCGACCGGCCTCAAGCCGCCGACCGGACGGCGCGGGTCGACTTCGGACGGTGGGATACGGTGACCCCGTGTTCCAGGTCTCCGGCCCGACGGCTAGTCACAAAACGATAACGCGCCACTGAAAGCCCAGTTGGCGAAGGGTATTCCCCGCGCAGGCGGGGGTGAGCCGCCCGGTGTCGCGCCCGCCGCGCGCCGGCGGCAGTATTCCCCGCGCAGGCGGGGGTGAGCCTGCACCACGACACTGACAGCAATCGGGGCACTCGTATTCCCCGCGCAGGCGGGGGTGAGCCCGCCGTGATGTCGGTGATCTCGTTGACGCTGAGGTATTCCCCGCGCAGGCGGGGGTGAGCCGCTACGACCGGCTGGGGGAGATCGGCAGGTTGCGTATTCCCCGCGCAGGCGGGGGTGAGCCGGCGGGCGGCGATGGCGTCGGCGGTTGGCGGGTGTATTCCCCGCGCAGGCGGGGGTGAGCCGGCCTGGTGGTCGTCGGTTTGGCGCTCCCCCGCGTATTCCCCGCACAGGCGGGGGTGAGCCCCACCTCATGGAGACGATCCTCGACAACCAGATGTATCCCCCGCGCAGGCGGGGGTGAGCCCCCGGACGTGGACATCCACGAGCCGCCGCTTCCGTACGCCCCGCGCAAGCGGGGGTGAGCCGCCCGCCACCAGCCTGGTGGGAACGCGGTGGCGCGGCCGGCGGGCAGGCTTCTCGACCGACCGGGCGACACCCGACGGTTCCGCTTCGCCACTCGGCCGGGCGCGCGATGGTCGCGGGCGACGGGCGGCCCGCGCCCGGCCGTGTCAGGCTGCCAGCAGTGCGCGTCGACCCCGCCAGGCGTGCGGCCGGAGGAAGGGGGAGGGCCGGTGTCCGGTCGTCGGGACCATCCGCCCGCCATCGACCGTGCCGACGCCGACCTGGCCCTGATGGGCCGCTGGCTCGTCGACGGACCGGAGAAGCAGGCCCGCGCGGCGGACGCGCTGCTGGCCGAGCGGTCCGGGTGGGGGTGGCTGGAGGGGCTGATCTCGATCAGCTGCTTCGCGGGCCTGGACGGCCGGGGGATGCTCACCTACTCGCAATGGGTGGACGAGGCGTCGTTGCGGCACTTCATCGCCGTGGAGCGCCCGTCGATGCTGCGCTTCGTCGACCGGATCGTGCAGGGCATCGAACGGCCGGGCGCCGTCCCGTATCGGGTGTATCGGGCGGCCGTGCTGCACGAGAATCGGCCGCCGTTCGAGCGGATCAGCATCACGGTCTACGAGACGGCCGGGCACGAGCAGCAGCGAGAGTTCTCCGACATCGTCGTCGACGGGCTGGCCGCGAGCCGACCGGCGGGCCTGCTCGCGGTGTACATGCACGTCAGCCTCGACGGACATCGGGTGTTCCAGTACATGGAGTGGGCCGAGCACGGCGCCTACGACGAGTACGTCGGCATGTACGCCAACCGTGAGCAGCTGCGGATGGTCGCCCGCTTCCCCGGTGCCTGGCTGATCGAGGTCGGCCAGTACCGGTTCCTGGGCGGCGTCGAGACGGTGGGCTGACCGGGCACGGCGTCGGCCCGCTGATGCAGCGTGCATCGCCTCCGCGCCGGACGCGGTCCTGCCGGTGCCGTACGCCAGTCCTGGTCTGCCGCCGCCACACATGCTGCGGCCGGGCGGGGGCACCGAAGCCGAGGCGTGGCACGGGTGCTCGCGGAGTTCTCGGTTCCCGACGCCGACGCCGACGCCGACGCCGTGACGCCCGCCGCTCCTCGCCGGTCGCCGCTGTCGGCCTGCGGAGTTCGCGGCCAGGTGCGTCTGAGCGGCCCCGCTGCGCGAGCACGCGACGAGATCGCCGCCGGTCGGGTGGTGGCCGCTCATCGGCCGAGGAGGTCGACGCCGGCTGGTCGGCCGCCACGCGGGCGGAGGACGCCTTGGGTGTCCGCGGCGATCCCCGGCCTGCACGGCAGTCGGGACGTCCTCGGTGGCGCAGGCGATCGAGTCGCGTCGCCGCGTCCGATCGCCGCCTGCTCGCTCGGCGAGGCACCGTCGGCTCGTGGCCCCCGCGTCGGTGAGCCACGGCGCGGCGGCTGTTGACACAGCGTCAGCGAAGGCGGTCGCCGACCCGTCGACGCGGGGCGGCCTGCACCGCCGACACGTGCCGCGGGGGCTCCCGCACCGCTGCTGACCGCATCATTCCGCCGGGAATCCGACGTCCCCGGTACGGGCGAGGTTGATCACGGAGAGTATTGGTTGCGGGGTGGTCCCGGTGGCCGCCCGTCAGGCGGGCGGCGGCCGGGTCGCCTACCGTGTCGTCGACGGCATCCTTCGGTGAAACCGCAGTTCAAGGGGGATCTGGCGCCAGGTGATCCCTGGGCTATTGTGGTGTCTCTCGATGGCGGGTCGTCGAGAAGGACTCACTGGGAATTTCACTGGATTTTACTCACGGTATGTGACTATGTTCGATTGGTGAGGGTGCACCGCTGACACGATCATCTTCCACGTAAGCCGCGGCACGGGCGCTGTTTCGGCGATGCCGGCCCGTCTCGGCGGCGAGCGACGGCCGGGCGGGCACGACGTGACGCGCGGCTCGCGGGCGCCCGAGGGATGCCGCACCGCCGACCGTTTCGGGGTCGTGAAGGCGGGGCGTGTGATCTCCGTGCCCGAGGGCCGAGGGCGAGGCGGCTCGGCGCCGGGCGCGCGGTACGCGAGTCCGGCGCCGCGGGCGGCCGGCGGCTCGTCGCCGAGGTCGCCTGGTGAGAGTGCCCGGTCCGGGCACCGCGCGGGCGGGGGCGACGGCCCCAGGGGCGTGGATGGTGAGGTGCCGTGCAGTCACCCTCCGGCCGGGGAAGAGAGCGCTGTGTCGGATCAGTTCGTCCACCTGCACGTACACACCGAGTACTCGATGCTCGACGGGGCGGCGAAGGTCGCTCCCCTGTTCGCCGAGGCCGCCAGGCTCGGGATGCCCGCCGTGGGCATGACGGACCACGGCAACATGTACGGCTCGGCGGAGTTCTACCGACAGTCGAAGAAGGCGGGCATCAAGCCGATCATCGGCATCGAGGCCTACATCGCGCCGGGCAGCCGGTTCCACAAGAAGCCGGTGTTCTGGGGCGAGTCGGGGCAGCGGTCCAGCGACCAGTCCGGTGAGGGCGGCGACGTCTCCGGTGCAGGCGCCTACACGCACATGACGATGCTGGCGGGCAACGCCACCGGGCTGCGCAACCTCTTCGCGTTGTCGAGCCGGGCGAGCTTCGAGGGCTACTACCGGAAGCCTCGGATGGACCGCGAGCTGATCTCGGAGTACGCCGAGGGGATCATCGCGACGACGGGGTGTCCGTCGGGCGAGGTGCAGACGCGGCTGCGGCTGGGGCAGCCGGAGGCGGCGATGCAGGCGGCCTCGGATTACAAGGACATCTTCGGCGCGGACAACTTCTTCCTGGAGTTGATGGACCACGGGCTGCCCATCGAACGTTCGGTTCGTGAGGGGCTGCTGCGCATCGGCCGGGAGCTGAACCTGCGTCCGCTGGCCACCAACGACTCGCACTACGTGACCAGGGACCAGGCCGCGGCGCACTCGGCGTTGCTGTGCGTCCAGTCGGGCAAGACGCTGAGCGACCCGACGCGGTTCAAGTTCGACGGCGACGGCTACTACCTGAAGTCGGCCGAGGAGATGCGCGCCTACTGGGACGCCGAGGTGCCCGGCGCGGCCGACAACACGCTGCTCATCGCGGAGCGCATCGAGTCCTACGACGAGGTCTACGCCCACGTCGACCGGATGCCTCGGTTCCCGCTGAAGGAAGGCGAGACGGAGAACGGTCTGCTGCGCGCCGAGGTCGAGCACTACACGCCGACCCGTTTCCCGGACGGCCTGACCCAGGAGTATCAGGACCGTATCGACCGTGAACTCGGCGTCATCGCCAACATGGGCTTCCCGGCGTACTTCCTCGTGGTCGGCGACCTGGTGCGCTGGGCCAAGGAACAGAAGATCGCCGTCGGCCCCGGCCGTGGTTCGGCGACCGGGTCACTGGTGGCCTACATCCTGCACATCACCGATCTCGACCCCATCGAGCATTCGCTGCTGTTCGAGCGGTTCCTGAATCCCGAGCGCATCTCCATGCCCGACATCGACCTCGACTTCGACGAGCGTCGTCGGGGCGAGGTCATGGACTACACGGTCAACAAGTGGGGCGCGGAGAACGTCGCGCAGGTCATCACCTACGGCACGATCAAGACGAAGGCGGCCATCAAGGACGCCGCGCGGGTGCACTTCGGGCAGCCCGGCTTCTCGATCGCCGACCGGATCTCCAAGGCGTTGCCGCCGCCGGTCGCGGCCAAGGACATCCCGTTGGCGGGCATCGTCGACTCCTCCCACGAGCGTTACGCCGAGGCGGCGGAGATCCGCACGCTGATCCAGAACGACCAGGAGGTCTCGACGATCTTCGAGACCGCCCGAGGTCTGGAGGGGCTGACCCGCAACGCGGGCGTCCACGCCTGCGCGGTGATCCTCTCCTCGCAGCCGCTGCTGGACGTCATCCCGTTGTGGAAGCGGGACGACGGTTCGATCATCACAGGCTGGGACTTCCCGGCGTGTGAGGACATCGGGCTGTTGAAGATGGACTTCCTCGGGTTGCGGACGTTGACGGTCATCGACGACACCGTCAAGGAGGTCGAACGCAACCACGGCCGGGTGATCGACACGGCCACCCTGGGGTTGGACGACACCGCGTCGTACGAGCTGTTGAGCCGAGGCGACACCCTGGGCGTCTTCCAACTGGACGGCGGCGGCATGCGGGATCTGCTGCGCCGCATGCAGCCGACCCACTTCGGTGACATCGCCGCCGCCATCGCGTTGTACCGGCCCGGTCCGATGGCGGCCAACGCGCACCTGGACTACGCCGAGCGTTCGAACGGTCGGCAGAAGATCTCCCCGATTCATCCCGAGTTGAAGGACGCGCTGGAGCCGATCCTCGGCGAGACCTACCACCTGCTGGTCTATCAGGAGCAGGTCATGGCGATCGCCCAGCAGCTCGCCGGCTACACCCTGGGCGGCGCGGACCTGCTGCGTCGCGCCATGGGTAAGAAGAAGAAGGAGGTCCTGGAGCAGGAGTTCGAGAAGTTCCGCTCCGGGATGGCGGGCAACGGCTATTCCGCGGAGGCGATCCAGACTCTCTGGGACGTCATGCTGCCCTTCGCGGGTTATGCGTTCAACAAGTCCCACACCGCCGGTTACGGCCTCGTCGCGTATTGGACCGCGTATCTCAAGGCGAACTATCCGGCCGAGTTCATGGCGGCCCAGCTCACCTCGATCGGCGGCGACAAGGACAAGTCCGCGATCTATCTCGCCGAGTGCAGGCGCCTGGGCATCAAGGTCCTCGCCCCGGACGTCAACGACTCCGGCCTGCATTTCGCCGCCGTCGGCAGCGACATCCGCTTCGGGCTGGGTGCCGTGCGCAACGTGGGTGCGAACGTCGTCCAGTCCATCGTGTCCCGGCGTAAGGAGAAGGGCGGCTACACGTCCTTCACCGACTTCCTGGACAAGGCCGAGATCGTGACCTGCAACAAGCGGGTGGTGGAGTCGCTGATCAAGGCGGGCGGCTTCGACTCGTTCGGTCATTCGCGGCGGTCGCTGTTCGAGCATCATGAGGCGGCGGTCGACGCGGTGATCGGCCTCAAACGCCAGGAGGCCCTGGGCCAGTTCGATCTCTTCGGCGGGGGTGACGAGGACGGGGAGAAGTCTCCCGACGCGTCGCCGCTGGCTCATCTGACCTTCGCGCCGGAGGAGTGGCCGCGTAAGCAGCTGCTGGCCTACGAGCGGGAGATGCTGGGTCTGTACGTCTCGGCTCATCCGTTGGACGGCGCGGAGCGCATCCTGCGCAAGCACGCGCCGAAGACCATCGCCGCCGTCCTCCACGAGGCGCCGAAGGAGGGCGAGATCGTCATCGCGGGGATGATCTCCAGCGTCGACCGGCGGGTGAACAAGCAGGGCGAGCCGTGGGCGATCGTCACGATCGAGGACCTGGACGCGGCGGTGGAGGTGCTGTTCTTCGCCAAGAGCTACAGCGTGCTCCACGCCGACCTCGTCGCCGACTCCGCCGTCGCGGTGAAGGGCCGGGTGAACTGGCGTGACGACCGGATGTCGGTCTTCGGTTCGGGGGTGATCCCGCTCGACATCAGCGAGGCGGAGACGAACCCGGGCGTGGCGCCTGCCGTGGTGCTGCGGGCCGAGGCGGAGCGACTGACCAGGGACGCGGTCGCCGAGCTGCGGAGTGCGCTGCTGGCTCACGCGGGGGACGCTCCGCTGCGCCTGGTGCTCGCGCACGACGGGGTGGAGGAGACGTACACGGTCGACCGCTATCCGGTCTCGGGGTCGCCCGCGTTCGCCGCCGAGTTGAAGGCCATCCCGGGGTTGACCGTCGTCTCGTGACCGATGGTGTCGAGGTCGATCCGACGCGCGACACGTGCCATCGGTGTGGTGGCCCGCTGTTGTTGTCCGTGCGGATCCCGCATTCGATCACCGGTCGCGGTGGCGGCGGGGAGCGGTTCGAGGTGCGGGGGCGGCGGACCGTGCCGCTGTGCGCTCGCTGCGATCGGGACGACCCCGGCGCGATGGGCGTCATCGCGTTCTTCACGGTGCACGAGACGATCTCGGACGAGACGGTGCAGGCGGCGGCTCCGGTGCTGCGGCAGTGGATCGACGAGGCCGTCGCCAATCCGCCCGTCTACACCGACGCGGATCTGGACGCGGAGATCGACGCCTGGGAGGCCGGGGAGACGTAGTTCCGAGGTCGTCGAAGCCCTGCCCGCGCGGACGGGCGGGGTTTCGACGATCGGGAGCGGGGTGCCGGTGTCGGTGTCGGGTTAGCCCTCGTCGGCGGCCTCGGGAGCGTCGGTGCCGGAGTGTTCGGTGCCGGAGCACGCAGGGCCGGGCTGTCGTCGGCGGCGTCGGACCGTGCCCGGTTCGGCGGCCGTCGGCGGACCGCCCTGCCGTTCACGGGCGGCCGGTCCACGTCGGCGCTCCGATCATGGCCGGGCAAGGAGGGCGTCGACCTCGCCGACCTCCCCACCGCCGCACGGCGGACGGCTGCCGGTCGTGGCCGACACGCGGGGAGACGCCGTCGATCGTCCGAGGCACGAGGGTGTGCCGTCGGGCCGATCCTCGGCGGCGGACGCCCAGGAGGCCCGGGCGTGGCGCGGGCCGAGGGGGACAGACCCGCCGAACCGGGGGCTGCTGCGCGCGACGCGCGGCCGTCTCGCCGGTGGCGGCGTCACCGCGCCGGGCTGGTCGTCGATCGCTGAGTTCGACGTGGCGCACCTCGGCCGTGGCCGGGCGGGCCGTTCTGCTGCCGGGGTGACGAGGAGTGTTGACCTGAACCTTAGTTCGGTTTGCAGGATGGTCTCGATCTGACGGCACGATGATCGGAGTCCTCGGCGATGACCACCACTGTCCCGGAGCGGCGTGATGAGACACCCCGCGAAGCAGGCACGATCCTGATCAGTCCGTGGATCGTCGGCACGCCTCCACGGCAGCGTGCCGCGGCGGACTCGTTGATCGGCGAATGGGAACGCCCGCCGTGGCCCGCCGGATTCCAGGCCTTGACCTGCCTGTTGAGCGTCGACGGCACCACGGTGCTCAACTATGCGCAGTGGCGGAGTGACGCCGACCATCTCGAGTTCGTGCGGACTCGGCGCCCGGCCATGGTCCGCGGTATCGATGAGGACGTCCCGGACATCGAACGTCCGGGGGTCGTCCGATATCGCCTGCACGGCGTCGTCGGCGCGGGCGCGGCGGCGGGCCGTGTCGATCATCGGGCGGCGGCGGTCATCGAGATCAGCACGGCCGACACCGAGGACGCCGAGGCGCAGGCGCGGCTGCTCACCGCGTGGGCCGGCGCGGCCGCCCGGCCGGTGGCGGGCCGGACCGCGTTCTACCTGCACCGCAGCGTGGACGGCACCCGGGTGCTGGCCTGCTCGCACTTCTCCGACGAGGCGGCGCGCGACGCCTTGCACGCGGAGCCGCGGGCAGCTCTCCCCGCGGTCGACGCGATCGAGGGGGCGGGCGGCCTGCGGACCGCGGTCTTCCGGTGGTACCGCGAGGTGGTGCCGTCCGAGCTGCCGGGCTGACGTCGGAGTCGACGAACGCGATGCCTGCGCACCTCGCGCCGTCCCCGCCGTCCCCGCCGTCCCCGCCGTCGATGCCGTCCCCGCCGTCGACGGTGCCGGACGCGACGCGCCGACGGGTGATCGATCGACGAGCGCCCGGAATCTCGGTGCCGAGCCTCGGAATGTGCGGCCGAGGACGCCGTTCTTCCGGCTGCCGTGGTTCGGTGAGCGAATCGTCGAGTCCGTTCGGGCACGGGAATATGTCCGTTCGGTCGAATAGGAGAAGTCGTCAAGTGAATTTCGGGTCTGTTCGGGCAGGGAGGACTACCCGTCTGGTCGTGCACCATTGGTCGGCGAGTGAACCGCGGATCGCACGAATCACGTGATAGGCGTGATGTCCGTCATCGAGCGCGGACGTCGCCGTCGAGCTGATCCGGGAGTCGTTCATTCTTCTCGATGACGTGATCGACGAAGAGCGAATATCGAAGAGGAGTCGGATGTGACTGCGGTGTTCCTGCACGGGGTCCCGGAGACGGGCGCGATCTGGAATGGCGTGCGTCTGCGGCTGGCGGACGCCGAGGTGCCGAGCGTGGCCCTCGACCTGCCTGGTTTCGGGTCGCCGAGGCCCGCAGGCTTCGGCGCCACGAAGGAGGAGTACGCGCAGTGGCTGGCCGCCGAGCTGCGGGGCTTCGACGGCCCGGTCGACCTCGTCGGGCACGACTGGGGAGCGGGCATCGTGCTGCGCGTGGTCACCGCGTTCGACGTCCCGGTCCGCAGCTGGGCGGTGGACTGCGCCTCGGTGACGCATCGCGACGTCGTCTGGCACGACATGGCGCGGATCTGGCGCACTCCCGGTCGCGGCGAGGACTGGATGGCGGAGTTCGTGGCCGCGTCCGCCGATGCGGGCGGTCGCCCCGGTGAACCGGGCTGGATGAAGACCGCGCTGCTGGCGTCGTGCCCGACGCCGGGGGACGCGGCACAGATCGAGAAGGACCTCGACTCCACGATGGGCGAGTGCATTCTCGCCCTCTACCGGTCGGCGACCCCGAACATCTTCGCCGACTGGGGCGCCGAGCTGTCCCGGCCCACGTCGGCGCCCGGCCTCGTCCTGCGGGCGACCGCCGACGACTCCGACGACCCGGCCCGGTCCGCCGAGATGGCGCGCGGGCTCGGCGCGCGCACGGCGGAGCTGGCGAGGCTCGGCCACTGGTGGATGATGGAGGACCCGGACGCGGCGGTGACGGCGCTGCGGTCGTTCTGGGCGTCGTCGCCGTAGCCGTCGGCTCCGATCAGGGCTACGTGGGGTGCGGGTCGTGGAGCGTCCAGGCCGGTCCGGCGGGATCGTCGATCCACACCACATGGGTCCGGCCGGTCACGGTGAGCCCGAGCCGCGACCAGGTCGGCCTGCCGCGTGCTGTCCAGATCTCGTGACTCCGTTCGACGGCGGACCACAGTGCCGCGGGGCCGCCCTCCCACACCTGCCGACCGTCGCGGGAGACGTCGAGAGCGACCTCGCACCACGAGCCGTCGGGGCAGCTCAACGACACGGCGTCCGGGCGGCCCGTCTCCGGATGCAGGGTGTAGCCGAAGCGCACGCCCGAGGGCATCGACAGACAGGCGAGGAACCACCACACCGGGGATTCCCATGGCCGTTCCTCCCGCACCGCCGTGTGCCTGCGGCGTGCCCGACCGCGATCCCGCTCCGGATACCCGGTGACCGGTGGGTGCGCCTCGCCGCGCATGAGCATGAACGCCGAGTACCCGTCCAGGAAGGTGCCCTCGGCGCCGTGCGCGGTCCGGCGCAGGCGGACGAGGTTCCCCGTGCTGGTCCCGATCTTGAGGTCCGCGAGGATGATCCCGCCGTCGCGAGTCTGTTCGAGCCATGCCGTCGGTATGCGGCTCACGGCGCAGGTGGCGATGAACCGGTCGAACGGCCCGCCGCCGGGCCAGCCCGCGACGCCGTCGGCCCGCGCGAGGTTCGGTTCGTGGCCGACGCGGCGAAGACCGGCGGCGGCCTGTTCGACGAGTTCGTCCTCCAGATCCACGGAGAACACGTTCTCGGCACCGAGGCGATGCGCGAGCAGGGCGTAGTTCCACCCGGTCCCCGTGCCGATCTCGCACACCCGATGTCCATCGTGGATGTCGAGTGCCTCCAGCATTCGCGCCATGAGCGCGGGCGACGAGGATGACGAGGTCGGCCCCACGCCGCCGTGATGCAGGGTGCCGAGCCGGGTCACCAGCGGCCGATTCGTGTAGATCCGCGTCAACCAGTGTTCCGGGTCCGAGTCGGCGGTGACCGCCTGCCATCGTCGGTCGTCGCGCTGCTCGTAGAACCGCGACACGAACTCGTGCCGGGGAACCGCTCGGAACGCGGCCTGCCATTCCGGCGCGGCGACCTTGCCCTGTGCCACGAGTTCGTTCACCAGGTCGTCGGCGAGACGCGGCCATGCTGGGACCGTCACGTGAGCCCTTTCGTCAGTAGGCGTGCCATCGCGCCGACCATGGAGCCGGGCGCGGGGCTGGTGCTGTCGGCGTCGGGTGGACCGCCCTTTCTCGCCATGGGGCGCCGGGTGTCTGTCCAGGCCCGTCCGGTCCGTGCTCCAGGGCTCTCCGGTCGGGTCAAAACTCCCGTCCACCGCGTCGGCGTTCTCGACATCCCCGTACAGCGTGTGCGCGTCAGGAATCCGATACGTCGGATATCGTCGCCCGAGCCAGTAGGGATCAAACTCCATGCCGGTCTGTTGCTCCATGAGCGCGAAACAGGTCTGACGGACGACAGCCGTGTCCTGTTCCGGTCCGACGGCCCAGGCGGGCGGATCTCGCCCGGTTCCTGACTCGTCGCGACGGGGTAGAGCGTCTCGAACCGCGCGACGATGTCGCCGTCTTTCGCTTCGGTGACGAGCCCGAACGCGTTGGCGTTCCAGTACACGCTGAAGAAGTGCCCGCTTCTCGTCGAGGGAGTGGCCGGTGAACGCTTGTTGATCAACGGGCGTTCGCAGCGGCGACGGGGCGGCCACGGTGCGAGGTGCCTGCGGCGCCAGTCGGCGTTTCACACCGACTGGCGCTCGGCGGTCGGCGAGGTAGACAGGCCTCGGCGAGACAGACAGCGCCTCGGCGAGATCTCGACGATCGACGGCCATCGAGAAATCGGCCCACGGGCCGGCGGGTCGCCGTTGATGTCGTCAGCGGAGTCGGTCGGCGCGGATGGAGGTGAGGAGCGCGTCGAAGGCCGCGTGGGTGACGAGGAGGGTGCCGCCGTGGCGGTTCTTGGTGTCGCGGATGCCGACAAGGCCGGGGGCCTGGCCGATCTCGACGCACGACGACTCTGCGCCGCTCCGCGAGGACTTCTTCCAGTTGCGCAGCTTGGTCATGGTGCTGTCTCGATTCGTCGGGTGGTGCCTCACATGGTCGGGTTGCCGTCGGGGTGGCGGCCACCGGCTGACGCGGTGGCCGCCACGGGGTCAGCGGAGTCGGTCGGTGCGGATGGAGGTGAGGAGTGCGTCGAAGGCCGCGTGGGTGACGAGGAGGGTGCCGCCGTGGCGGTTCTTGGTGTCCCGGATGCCGACGAGGCCGGGGGCCTGGCCGATCTCGACACACTGGCTCTGCCCGCCGGATCGACTGCTCTTCTTCCAATTGTGGAGTACCGTCATCGTGCGCTACCTCTCAGTGACTGCTGTCTGGCGGTGCTGGTCCTGATAGGTCGCGATGAGCCTGACCGAATCCTGTGGGCTCATCGCGACCTCACGGAGACTATCGATCGCTCGGAAGAACACGTTGACCTCGGATGTGTCGTCTACGAACAAGCCGCTGCTCAGGTGCTCCAGATGGACGATCGGGTCATCTTCGGCGAACTCAAACGTCGAGAAGGGGCCGTTGATCGCGATGTTCGACCGTGTGACCGGTACAACACGCACGATGACGTTCTTCCTTCCGGCCTCCTGCGACAGGTGCCCGCACTGATCGGCCATGGCCGCCGCACCGCCGAGCGGTCGCATCAGCACTGACTCGTCGATGATCACCTCGAACTTCAAGCCTTTGTCGAGGAGTTTCTGACGTCCGAGCCTGACGGCGACCATCGCCTCGATGGACTCTTCCGCGTTGCCGGAAACCCGCATCACCTCCTCGGCGTACTCGGAGGTCTGGAGCAGTCCGGGAATCAAGAGCGGTTGCACCTCCATCACACGGGTAGCGCGTCGTTCCCACCGCAGCAGCGCTGTGAGCTGATGGGGGAGACCCGCCCCGGTCGCGGCCCACTGCGGTGCAGCGGCGGTGTCGACCATCCGTAGGAGTCGGTCGCGGTCCTCACCTACCACGCCGAGCGTTGCTAGAAGGGTCGCCAGGACCGTCGGTGTCGGTGTGCGTTTCCCTGACTCGATCCTGGAGACGGTGCTCGGATGGAACCCCGATCGGAGGGCAAGTTGCCGCGCGCTCATACCGACTTCTTCTCGCCGTGCGGCAATTTCGTCGCCTAGTGCCCTGGTTGCCGGATTGCCAGTGTTGCCAGCCATGCAATGAATTCTAGGGCGGCGTCCCGGCGATTGACAACCCAATGTTGCCTCAAAAGTTCGTTGTGGATAAAGTGTTGGCAACGGGGCTGAGCTGCAAGAATCGGGAGAATATTCATGTTCATTGCCTCAAGTTGTGCCGCGTTCATCTCCGGGTTCGTTGATCCATTCGTGGCCAGGTTGTGCCCGATGGTGGCAGAGGGGAACGTTGTCGCTCGTCTTGCTTCGGCGGGAGCCCGTCATCCTGGACTCGGTGACCGCCCTGATCCCATCGTTTGCTTGCCCGGCGTCGCAGCATGTGGCTCGGCGCTACTTAAGAACCACTCCAGCGGACCGCCAAACCGCCATCTCACGGACGCCCGATGAAGCCCTGGATGCGCCCTCGGCAGGGCGAGACCGAGCGTGCGCGCGGCGGGCGGCTGGCGCGGACCTGTTGTTGGTGTGGGCGGGAGGACGTGGACTTTCCGACCTCCGATGCCCATGAGACCGACTGTTCCTTCAAGCCCGATCGGGGGCGTCGATCCGTCGCCCCCGCACCGACTACGCGCGAATCGAGGTGTGATGACGACGGCATTGGCTGATCCTCGGCGGGACACCGGAATCACGAGAACTCCGCTCGTCCCGGACTCCCGCTTCGGCCGGCGCGAACGGGTCGGGGCTCTCCCGGCCGCTGTTCCGCCCGCCGCTGTTCCGCCCGCCGCTGTTCCGCTCGCCGCTGTCCTGCCCGCTGCTGTTCCGGTCGCCGCCGTTCCGCTCGTTCTGGCTTCGCCGAACGCCGCGTGCTCGGGTGCCGTCGGCGGTGACTCATGACCACCGTGGCCGACGGGCTGTTCGCCGTGCTCCTCGCCCTCTGCATCGGCCTGCCGGTGCTGGACGTCGTCTGGCGCCGGTGGCGCACCGCGCATCCGGCTCGGCGGGCGCCCTCGCGGGCGGACTGGGCTCGGCTGCGTCGCGCCGACGAGCGGGCCGCCGAGGCACGACGCTCGACGTCGGCGCGTGACCCGAAACCCGCCGTGCGGTCGGCGGCCGCAGCCGACGGCGACGCCGAGGCGCGGCGGCGGTTGCGGGCCCGGCGTGCTGCGGTGCGGCGGCGGCTCGCGGTGGTCGCCGACCAGTGCCGTTCGGCGGCCCGGACCCGGCCCGCCGCGCCGCCGGACGGGCCGCCGCCCGGCTGGACACGGGCGATCTCGGGGACGCTGACGTGACCGGGCAGCGCGCCAACCGTCGTAGGCCGCGACGGGCGACAGCGTCGCCGCCGGGTCTGGGCGCTCGCCGGCGTCGGCGGGCCGGGGTCGCCGTCGCCGGCCGGCTGCTCTCCCGACTCGTCCGCATCCCGCGCGATCTGCTCGGACAGGTGGCCTCGGGCTCGGCGCGGGCTTCGGCGTCGGCTCGGGCCTCGGCTCTGGTTTCGGCGTCGGGCTCGGGTTCGGCTCTGGCTTCCACGTCGGCGCTGGCCTCGTCGGCGCCGTCTCCGTCTCCAAGCGGGTCCGGCACACCGGCTCGCGTCGCTGCCGACCGCGTCAGGGGCGCGCGTCGGCGGGCCGGGTGCGGTGCGGCCCTGCCCGCCCTGCGCGCTGCGGCCCTGGGCGCTGCGGCCCTGCGTCCGGCGGCGCGGCGTGTTGCGGCCCTGTCTGCTCCGGCCCTGCGCGCTACCCGGCCCGCTGCGATCGGCCACCGGCAGGAACGACACGTCCGGGCCGTGCCCGGCGAACCGCCGCGCGGCCAGGGCATGTGCGGCCCCGGTCCGCGCGGCCGGAGTGGTGCGGCACGGGTACCTCGGGCGGCCCTCGCCGCGCGGGTCCGGCCGTTCGTCCTCATCGGACGAATGCGGACGGTGGACACATGAGCGGCGTCGCCGAGACGGTCGGCCTGGTGACACCGCAGCGCGAGCGTCCCGCCGAGGCGGCCCGCGCGGTGATCCCGCCGCGTGCGCGTCCCACCGGCACGGCTCGCGTGGTGATACCGCTGCGCGAGCGTCCCGCCGGGGCGGCCGGCGTGGTGACCCTGCTGTATCCGCGTCTCGCCGCGACGGCCTGCGCGGTGATACCGCTGCGCGAGAGTTCCGCCGAGACGGCCGACGCGGTGATTCCGCTACGCGAGCGTCCTTCTGAGACGGCCCGCGCCGTGAATCCGCTGCGCGAGCGTCTTGCCGAGAACGACCCGTTCTCGGGAGGCTGGGGTCGGCTGCCCGTGCCCGCCGCCCCGCAGCGCTGGGCGGGCCGCTTCCGGCGGCTGGAACACCGCCGGGACGACACCTACCGATCCCTTGACGTGGCGGTGTGCGGGGCGGCCCTGGTGTCGGTACAGGAATGGGTGCGGTTACTCCGCTGCCCGGCCTGCTTCCCGGCGAGCGAACAGGCCGGGTCGCAGGCCGATCCCGCACCGACGGCGGCCGAGCCATGACGGCGCGGGCCTGGTTCGTGCGCACCGTGCGCACCGGCGACACCCATCTCGCCGCCGCCGACTGGAACGGCTCCGACCCGATCCGCCCGCTCTGCGCGCCCGACGTCCAGTACCGACCCATGAACCGACGCCCCATGCGGGTCTGCTTCTACGACGAACAACGCTGCCCGCTGTGCCTCGGGCACGCCGCGCCCTCACCGCCCGTCCTGCGGGCGGCCGTTCCCGCCGGGAACACCGACGACCCGAGATGAACGACGCCCAGGCCGCGTCGATCCGGCTGCCGCACACCCGACCCGGCCGCCGCACACCGACCGCCGGCGTTCGGCAGCACCCTGACCCCGTGCCCCGCCCCGGCCGTCGGCTCGGGGGAGCCGACGCCGAGTCGTTCCGAGCTGCCTTCCTGCCCTGATAGCTCCGGCCCGTCCGGAAATCGCCAGGTCTCCGGCTGCGCCGCGCGGTGCGCCGAGCCCGACGCCGCTGATCCCGACGCCGCTGATTCCGATACCGCTGATCCCGATACCGCTGATCCCGATACCGCTGATCCCGATACCGCTGATCCCGATACCGCTGATCCCGACACCGCTGATTCCAACACGGCTGATTCCGACACCGCCGAGCCCGACGCCGTGTGACTCCGGCACCGCCGGGTCCAGCACCGCTTGATTCCCACCCCGCCGAGCCTGACACCCCGCGCCGGACGGGCCGATTCCGACACCGCCGGCCCGACATCGCATGGCCCGACCCCGCCGAGCCTGACACCCCGCGCCAGACGCGCCGATTCCGACACCACCCGGCCTGACCCGCCCAGCCCGACCCGCCCGGCCCAACCCGCCCGATTCCGACACCGCCGACCCGAGTCCCGCCGGACTACACCGCCGGACCGCCGAGATCCCCGGCGGCACGAGCACACCAGCGGGGCGCCCGCCGTCGGTCCCCGACATCGATCGATTCGAGGAGAGAACCAACGCATGTCCGACAACACTCCGACCGTTCATCCCCGATCCGTTCCGGCGTCGCCGAGTGCTCGGTTCGCCGAACCGTGTTCCCCGGAGTCGGCTCCCGCATCAAAGCCGAATTCCTCGCCGGAGCCGAATCTCTCGGTGGGACGGAATTCGTCGGCGAAGCCGACCGGTTCGGCGCCGGTGAATCGTTCATCGGACCCGAAGTCCTCGGTGGAGCGGAATTCGTCGGCGGGGCCGAACACCACGGCGTCGCCGAATCCCTCATCGGGGCGGACGTCCTCGGCGGGGTCGAAGTCCGCACGGACGTCGAGGTCGCCGGGTGTGCCGGTCGCCGCAGGCGCCCGGCGGTCGGTTCGGCCGGTTCCCCTGGACGTGGCGGTGGGGGCGGGTGCGGTGTCGGCGGAGCCGTGGGTGATGTGGGAGACGTTGATCGCGGCGGTGCAGCGGTGGACGGTGCGGCCCGCGGATGTGTTGCGTCATGATCATGGGATTTCGGTGTATGACTTTCGGTTGTTGCGGTTGTTGGCGCGGTCGCCGCATCCGGTGCGGAAGGCGATCGCGAACACGGCGTTGGATCTGCCGCCTCGGAGTCTGGATCACAGTGTGGTGCGGTTGGCGGATCGGGGTTATGTGGTGGTGGCGGGTCGGGGTGGTGAGAAGCGGTTGGCGTTGACGGATTTCGGGATCGAGTTTCTGGAGGCGGTGGTGGAGACGTTGCGGGCGGCGACGGCTGAGGGGTTGGCGGGGACGTCGTTGGCGCCGGGGGATCGGGCGGTGCTGATCACCCTGCTCAACCGACTACGCCGCTGACCCCCACCCGCAGCCCCCGCCCGTGCGGTCGGTCGGCGTGCGGATCGTCGCCGCCCGCGAACCCGGCCTCGCGGTGCCCGGCCCGGCGGCCGGTGTCTCGGCGATTGGTCAGCAGGCTGCCCGCCCGGCTGCGATACGGACGGCAGCGGCATGCTCGATGCTCGATGCTCGATGCTCGATGCTCGATGCTCGATGCTCGATGCTCGATGCTCGATGCTCGATGACGGGCGACGGGCGACGGGCGACGGGCGACGGGCGACGGGCGACGGGCGACGGGCGACGGGCGACGGGCGACGGGCGACGGGCGACGGGCGACGGGCGACGGGCGACGGGCCACGGGCCACGGGCCACGGGCCACGGGCCACGGGCCACGGGCGACAGCGGTCGGGCGACAGGCCACGGAAGACAGGCGCCGGGCGACGGAGAACGGCCACGGGAGACGGCCCGTTCGGTACCCGTCCGCCAGGCGCCCGCCGCACCGACGCGCCGCGTGGAACCGATCAGCCGCCCGTGCCGACGGCGATGCGTGCGAGCGCCCCGGACTCCAACGCCGCCCACAGCGCCCCGTCCGGACCGGCGGTGATGCCGTGCGGCTCCGAACCGGGCGTCGGCAGCGGGAACCGCTCGGTCCGGCCGTCCTGCTCGATACGCCCGATCCCGTTGCCGCCCCACTCGGTGAACCAGCAGGCGCCGTCCGGACCCGCGACGACGGCATGGGGACGGGCGCCCGAATCGGGCAGCGGGAACTCGGTGATCTCGCCGCCGACGGTGATCCGGCCGACGGCGCTCGCCCCGATCTCCACGAACCACAGGGCACCGTCGCCGCCCAGGGTGATGCCGACCGGCGCGGCGTCGGGCGTCGGCAGCCGATGAAGCGTCACCGCGCCGCCCAGATCGACGCGGCCGACGGCGTTCGCCTGATTCAGCGTGAACCACAGCGCGTCGTCGGGGCCAGCCGTGATCGCCGACGGCATGGCGTCGGGGACGGGCAGCGGGAACTCGGTCACCTCGCCGTCGACGGTGCAGCGACCGACGCGGTTCGCCGCCAGCTCCGTGAACCACACCGCCCCGTCGGGTCCGGCGGCCACGCCGTACGGGCCCGACTCCGGCGTCGGCAGCTCGAACCCGACGACCTCGCCGTCGGTGGTGATCCGGCCGAGCCGATGGCCTCGGTACTCGCTGAACCACAACGCGCCGTCCGGGCCGGGGACGATGACCGTGGGGCCGCCCGTCGCCGAGGACAGCGGATGCACCCGGACCTCGCCGTCGGTCGTCACCCTCGCGACGGCGCCCGCGTGGACCAACGTGGTCCACAGTGCCCCGTCCGGCCCGGCGGCCACGCCGTACGGGCCCGCCGCCGACGCCGAGACCGGGAACTCCTCGATGACGACCCGCGTCGCCCCGTCGTCGGTCCGCACCCTGGCTCCTCGTCGTCGGCGATCGACTCCGCCGGAACCGTAGCCGCGCCGCCGCCCGCCCGCATCCGGATATCGCGCCCGGTCCGACCATCCGGGGTGGTCGTCCGGCGTGGTCATCGGGCATGACCGTCCGGCGTGGTCATCGGGGCGCGACCACCCGGCCTGACCACCCGGCGCGGTCATCCGGCGCGATTCGCCGGCCTGACCACCTGACGCGACCACTCGATGCGACCACCCGGCCCGACCACCCGCCCCGACCCCCGGCGTGCACCCCGCCCGACCATCCGCCCGGCGCCCGCCTGCGCATGGTCTACTGCGGACCGCCGCCCGGCCCGCGACGGCGACAGGAGAAGGGAGCCCGCCCGATGACACCGATTCGCGTGATCGTGGATGCCGACCCCGGAGTGGACGACGCCGTCGCGCTGCTCTACCTGGCCGCCCAGCGTGAGCGGGCGGAGATCGTCTCGGTCGGCAGCGTGCACGGCAACCTCGCCGCCCGACCCGCCGCCGAGAACGCCCTGCGCATCCTGGAGGTCGGCGGCCTCGGCGCGGTGCCGGTCGCCGTCGGCGCCGAACTTCCGCTGGACCGCTCGGCGCTGCCCGCGGGCGGATTCGTCCACGGCGACGACGGGCTCTCCGGCGCCGCCGGACCCGCCGCCACCGCACGGCCGGTCGACGAGCACGCCGCCGTCCGACTGGCCCGGCTCTGCCGCGAGAACCCCGGCGAGCTGTCGATCCTCGCGCTCGGGCCGCTGACCAACCTCGCGCTCGCCCTGCACCTCGAACCGGCCCTGCCCCGGCTGGTCCGCTCGGTGATGTGGATGGGCGGCGCGTTCCATCGCCCCGGCAACATCACGGCCCACTCCGAGGCCAACGCCGCCCACGACGCCCAGGCCGCCGACCAGGTGCTGAGCGCGGGCTTCCCGCTGACGATCGTGCCCGTGGACGTCACACTCCAGGTGTGGGCCGGTGCGCCGTGGTGGGAGGCCGTCGCCGCGGGCCCCGGCGCCCGCGCCCGCGCCATGACGGCCTGGGCCCGCCGCTACCGCGAGGCCTACGCGGTGTACGAGGGCAAGGGCGAGCTGGGCACCGTCATGCACGACCCGCTGGCCGCCGTGCTGCTGTTGGAACCGGACCTCGCCGAGTACGAGGAACACCCGGTCGTCGTGGAGCAGACGGGCAGCCGGACGCGCGGCGCCACGCTGATCGACCGGCGCGGCTACACCACCGAGGTCGACCCCGGCCCGAACCGCCGCGCCGTCCGCATCGCCACCGCCGTCGACGCGCCCGCCGTGCTCGACCGCATCCAGGCGGCGCTGCTGGCGGAGTGACACGGTCGGCGACGCCCCGCCCGAACCCTCGGCGAGACTCGGCGGGACGGGCCGGCCCGCCGTCGTTCGAGGAACGAGCGGAGGCCTCGGACGCCGACGGCATCGCACCGTCGGCGAGCGGAGGCCGCACCTCGATGCTCGCCCACACCCGGCCTCGCCGACACCGTGGATTCTCCGCCTGGGAGGACCGGCGCCGCTTCAGGGAAGGGCGGGCCGGCGGTCCGACCTGTCACCGGTGCGGTAGACGGCCGGACGTGGTGGCGGGATTCGGTGAGGGCGGCGGGTCTGCCGAGGGTGAGGCGGATGGAGGCGCCGAGAGTGTGCGGCTCGGTGATGTCAGGCGACAGCGGCCGGCCGGGCTTGTCGTAGCCGTAGACGGTCAGGAATCGGCTTCCGTCCGCCTCGGGTTCGGGGAGGTGATCAGAGACGCCGGTGCCGAGGTTCAGTTCACGGGGGCCACGGCAGGTGCCGTCCCAGTCGATCAGCGGCCGACGGTCCTGATCGGAGTCCGGGTCTCGGACCATACGGCGCACCGGACACCCCATCGGCGGCCGGGCACGGCCGTGGCCGCTGCGCGACGCCGCCGGCTGCGACGTGGAAGACCACATCGGGGGCGGGTCTTCGACCGCGACACCCCCGGCGGCATCGCGCCGCGCCCGCGATCCGACGCCGCCACGCTGGTGGCGGTGGCCAGTCTTCTTCGCTCGTTCGGGATCTTGCGCCGATCAACCCGCGCTCCCCAGGATGGAGGAGTCCAACGCGACATCGACTGACGAGCGGGACGGCCGGGTCAGCCTGGCCGAGCACGAGAACGAGGCCGAAGGCGACGGGCATGGCACCTTCGACCTGTCGAAGACCAAGGACGTCGACGACTCCGGTAGCGGCCGCCACGACTTTCGAGGACAAGGGCGAGGACAAGTAGATGACCGCCGATACCGCCCCGGCCTGGCGAATCCTGTTCGAACAGGTCCCGAGGGCCGGGTTCATCCCGGACACCATCTGGGTCGACGACCCCGACGGGCCGGGATTCACCGCGGTATCCCGCCACACCGACCCCGAATCCTGGGATGTCGCGGTCGCGGCGAACGCGCCGGTGATCACCCAGATCAACCTCGGCGACCCGCACCGCGACGGTGGGGAGAACTTCCCGTCCAGCTCGTCTCGCAGCCGAGCATCGTCGCGGACATGCTCGCCGCTCTCGACCCGCAGCCGGGTGATCGGGTGTTGGAGATCGGCACCGGAACCGG
The DNA here is from genome assembly GCF_002234535.1 of Actinoalloteichus hoggarensis. Lineage (NCBI taxonomy): Bacteria > Bacillati > Actinomycetota > Actinomycetes > Pseudonocardiales > Pseudonocardiaceae > Actinoalloteichus > Actinoalloteichus hoggarensis. The sequence continues at coordinate 4,980,303 of NZ_CP022521.1, read as the reverse complement.
GTGGAACGCCGCCCTGCTTCGGCATCGGGTCGGCGCGGCCGGGCGTGTCACCACCATCGAGGTCGACCCCGGTCTCGCCGAGAGCGCCCGTCGGGCACTCGCCGCGGCTGACGTCGCGGCGGAGGTCGTGACCGCGGACGGTACCGCGGGTTGGCCTGCGGGCGCGCCGTATGACCGGATCATCGCGACCGCGTCGGTGCGGGAGACCGTGCCGCCTGCGTGGCCGGCCCAGCTGCGGCCCGGCGGGCGGCTGGTGACCCCGTGGGGCACCGACTACGGCAACGGCGCGCTGCTCACCCTCGACCTCGACGGCACCGCGGCCGGGCGGTTCGCAGGCAACCTCGCGTTCCTGCGGCTGCGAAGCCATCAGCGCAGCCTTTTCGGCTGGGAACCCGATCCGGACACCGTCGCCGCCGCCGAGGTCACCACGACCGATGTCCGTGGCAAGGACCTGGACATGATGCTCAACCCGGAGAAGGGCCGCTTCGCCATCGGTACCCGGCTGCCCGGCGTCGCGCTGGTCGTCGACTGGGACGCGAACGGTCCCGGCCGACACGTTCTCGAGCTCGACGACCTGGCCACCCGCTCCTATGCCCGGCTCGACGCCGACGTGACCGACCCGGCCCCGTTCACCGTCCGTCAGCTCGGGCCACGCCGGCTGTGGGACGAAGCCGTCGACGCCTACGACTGGTGGTACGAGAACGGCAGGCCCGGCCCCGACCGGCTCGGCCTCACCATCACCGGCGATGCCCAGACCGTGTGGCTCGACACCCCCGAGACCGTCCTGCGCACGTGGCCGCAGGCCGCCGAGCGGCGCCGGTGATCTCCTCGTCGATCCCGACCCGCTCGGCGGTGGGCCAGGCGTGAAGCGCGACGCGGGAACCGGCGGCGTCGCCGCTCCGGACCAGTCGTGGCTCGCCTTCCACAGTGTCGAACGGTGTTCGCGCGGGTTCGTCGGACCAGGACGGTGGACGTCATGGCCACGCCGCCTGCGATGACCGACCAGGGCGCCGACCGTGCCGGGACGCGGCAGGCGGACAAGACACAGCCGGATCGGAGACCACCGCAGGCCGGCCCCGTCGCAGGCCGACGCCGTCGCCGATCGACGCTGTAGTCGATCGACACCGTCGCAGGACAAACACCGTCCCAGGACAAACACCACCGCAGGCCGACGCCCCGAGTCCGCAGGCCCCCACGGCAGGCCCGCCCGCCCCGCGCCCCGGCCGCCGCGACCGTCCTCGCGCACACCCGCTTTCGCCTCGTCCGACCGAATCCGGCTGCCCGGCTTTCCCGCCGTACTGGTGGGATGGGGCGATGGCCGAACTGAGCGATGCGGCGTCGAAGCGCCTGACCACCGAGCGCACCACCTGGCTGTGCACGGTCCGCCCCGACGGATCACCGCATGTCACGCCCGTCTGGTTCGTCTACCGGGACGACACCTGGTGGATCAGCACCCAGGAAGGCAACCGCAAGACCCGCAATCTGATCGCCGAACCCCGCGTGTCGCTGGCCCTGCCGGACGGCGACGCCCCGCTGGTCGCCGAGGGCCGGGCCGTGGTGCACCGCGAACTCCACCCCGAGATCGTCGCGGCCTTCGCCGAGAAGTACGACGGCTGGGACCTCACCGAACCCGGCTACGGCTCGGGCGCGAGCGTGCTCGTCGAAGTCCCGGTGACCCGCTGGCTGCTCGCGGGCGAAGCGCACTGACCCCGGAATCGGCCTCGTGGACCGGTCCCGCGACCGGGACGCGCCGCAGACGGGCGGCGCACCGGAGACGGGCCGTGGCGCGGCAGAATGCACGGCGACCGTGACGCAATGGAGGCGGGCCCTAACAGTGACGACGTCCATTCATTCCAAGATCGCCGACGAGCTGGGTGTACGGGAGACCCAGGTGCGCTCGGCGGTCGAGCTGCTCGACGGCGGGGCGACGGTGCCCTTCATCGCCCGATACCGCAAGGAGGTGACCGGCACCCTCGACGACGTGCAGCTGCGGACCCTGGAGGAACGGCTCCGCTACCTGCGTGAACTGGAGGAGCGCCGCACCGCGATCCTGGATTCCATCCGATCGCAGGGCAAGCTCGACGAGGCGCTTGAGGCCAGCATCATGGCGGCGGACTCCAAGGCACGGCTGGAGGACGTCTACCTCCCGTACAAGCCCAAGCGGCGCACCAAGGCGCAGATCGCCCGCGAAGCCGGGCTGGAACCGCTGGCCGACCGCCTGCTCGGGGACCCGACGCACGACCCGCAGGCCGAGGCGGCGGGCTTCGTCGACGCCGACAAGGGCGTCGCCGACGTCCAGGGCGCGCTGGACGGCGCCCGTTCGATCCTCGTGGAGCGCTTCGCCGAGGACGCCGACCTCATCGGCGGACTGCGCGAGCAGATGTGGACGCAGGGTCGACTCACCGCCCGGGTCCGCGAGGGCAAGGAGGAGGCGGGCGCCAAGTTCTCCGACTACTTCGACTTCTCCGAGCCGCTCACCCGGCTGCCCTCCCACCGCATCCTCGCGATGTTCCGCGGCGAGAAGGAGGAGATCCTCGACCTCGTCGTCGACCCCGCACCCCAGGAGGGCGGCGAGGCCCAGCCCGGAACACGGCCCGCCCCCACCGAATACGAGACGCGGATCGCGGCCCGCTTCGGCATCGCCGACCAGGGCCGACCGGCCGACCGCTGGCTGGGCGACGCCGTGCGCTGGGCCTGGCGGACCCGCATCCTCACCCACCTCGGCATCGACCTGCGGACCCGGCTCCGCCAGGCGGCCGAGGAGGAGGCGGTGCGCGTGTTCGCCGCCAACCTGCGGGATCTGCTGCTCGCCGCGCCCGCGGGCAGCAGGGCGACGATGGGACTGGACCCCGGCTTCCGCACCGGAGTGAAGGTCGCCGTCGTCGACGGCACCGGCAAGGTCGTCGCCACGGAGACGATCTACCCGCACGTGCCCGCCAGGAAGTGGGACGAGTCGCTGGCCGTCCTGGCCCGCCTCGCGCAGCGCCACGCCGTGGACCTCGTCGCCATCGGCAACGGCACGGCCTCGCGCGAGACCGACAAGCTCGCCGCCGAACTGATCGCGAAGCACCCCGAGCTGAAGCTGACCAAGGCCGTCGTGTCCGAGGCGGGCGCCTCGGTGTACTCGGCCTCGGCCTACGCCGCGCAGGAACTCCCCGGCATGGACGTGTCGCTCCGCGGCGCGGTGTCCATCGCGCGACGGCTTCAGGACCCCCTCGCCGAACTGGTCAAGATCGACCCGAAGTCCATCGGCGTCGGGCAGTACCAGCACGACCTCGCCGAGGCCCGGCTGTCCCGATCGCTGGACGCCGTGGTGGAGGACTGCGTGAACGCCGTCGGCGTCGACGTCAACACCGCGTCGGCGCCGCTGCTCACCAGGGTGTCCGGCATCGGGGAGGGCCTGGCGGAGAACATCGTCGCCCATCGCGACGGCAACGGGCCGTTCCGCTCGCGCACCGCGCTGAAGGACGTCGCCCGCCTCGGCCCGAAGGCCTTCGAACAGTGCGCGGGCTTCCTGCGCATCTCCGGCGGTGACGATCCGCTCGACACCACCAGCGTTCACCCGGAGGCGTATCCGCTGGTCCGCCGCATCCTCGACGCGGGCAAGACCGAGATCGGCGCCGTGCTGGGCAACGGGCGGGTCCTCGCGGGCTTCTCCCCGGAGCAGTTCGTCGACGAGAAGTTCGGCCTGCCGACGGTCACCGACGTCCTGAAGGAGTTGGAGAAGCCGGGTCGTGACCCTCGGCCCGCCTTCGTCACCGCCACCTTCAAGGAGGGCGTGGACAAGATCGGCGACCTGGAGCCGGGCATGCTCCTGGAGGGCGTGGTGACCAACGTCGCGGCCTTCGGCGCGTTCGTCGACGTCGGCGTCCACCAGGACGGGCTGGTCCACGTCTCGGCGATGTCGAACGACTTCGTCAGCGACCCCCGCGAGGTCGTCAAGTCCGGCGACGTGGTGCGGGTCAAGGTCCTCTCGGTGGACGTGCCCCGGCAGCGGATCTCCCTGACCCTGCGGTTGCAGGACGAGGTCGACAAGCGGGGCGGCAACGGCTCGGGCGGCAACGGCAGGCGGGAGTCCGGCGGCGGCCGCAACGGCGGCGAGGGCAGGCGCGGCGGCGGTGGACGCGGCCGGTCCGGCGGGGGCGGCGGCGGCAACGCCGGTCGCGGGGGCAACGGCCGCGACCGAGACCGCGTCGGCTCCGGCGGCGGCGCGATGGCCGACGCCCTGCGGCGGGCCGGGCTCGACAAGGGGCTCGGCGGGCGCTGATCCTCCGCGAGCGTGCCGGACGGGCCGCGTCGATCCGATTCGGTCGGGCTCGGCGCGGCCCGTCCGTCGTCGGCGGGTCGGCGTCCGCGCCGCGCTCATCCGGCCGCTCGGCGCGAGACGTCGGACCGGGACGGCGGGCGCCGGGCTGCTTCTCCGCTGCCGGAACGGCGTGGTCCGGGAGCGCCGCCCCGACGGCCCGGGCCCACACCGCACGGGCTGTGGCCGCAGACGCCGAATGAACGCCAGTCGACCACACTTTGTGATTCTCGTGTTGCTGACAGTTGTGTTTCGGTCGTGGGTGCCGTAGTCAGGACGTGTGGGAGATTCCGCGGCACACGAGACGACGGGGGTCCCGACGATGGGTGAGAAGGACGTCGACCGCGACGGTCAGGGCGAGGCGCAGCCGGACAAGTGGGAGAACCGGGGCAGCAAGGACGACCAGAACAAGCACGAAGGCGACGACGACAAGTAGGGCGGCACCGTCGTGACTGGCTGGCACGAACAACTCGCCGTGCCGCGTGCGCCGTTCATCCCGGCCGTCGTGTGGGTCGACGACCCGGCAGGCGACGGGTTCGTCGCGCTGTCGCGCGACGACGACGAACCGCGCTGGCGTGCGCTGGTCGAGGAAGACGAACCGATCATCACCCAGGTGGACGACGGCACGACGAGACCAGGCGAGACCGGGCGGCGGCCGTCCAGCTCCTGTAGCCGACCATCGTTGGTCGCGGCCATGCTGATCGCGCTGGACGTGCGCGAGGGACACCGTGTCCTGGAGATCGGGACGGGAACCGGGTGGAACGCCGCCGAGCTGTCCCGGCGGGCGGGCAGGAGCGGACATGTCGTGTCGGTCGAAGTGGACCCGGCCGTGGCCGACGACGCCCGCCGCGCGCTGGCCGCCCTCGGCTGCGCGCCGCTGGTGGTCACCAGCGACGGCACCAAGGGCTACGCGGCCGACGCGCCCTACGACCGGGTCGTCTGCACCGCGTCCGTCAGGACGATCCCCCGGTCGTGGGTCGACCAGACCCGGCCCGGCGGCGTGATCGTCGCCCCGTGGGGCACCGACTACGGAGACGACGCGCTCACCCGCCTGGAGGTGCGCGAGGACGGTTCGGCCGCAGGCCGGTGCGGAATCGACCTGGCGTTCATGCGGGTACGCCACCAGCGTCGGGACTTCCTCGAACCGACCGCCGACGAGGTGAACGACGCCGACACGACCCAGACCGCACACAGCGGCCGGGAACTGTTCGAGATGGTCGCCTTCGCCCGTGCCGCGTTCACGATCGGCCTGCGGGTGCCTGCCTGCTACCTCACCGTGGAGGACGTCACCGACGACCGCCGGCTGATCGAACTGCACGACGTGCGGTCACGATCATGGGCACGGGTCACGCTCGTACGCGGACGAGATCCGTGGACGGTCCACCAGCTCGGGCCGCGTCGCCTGTGGAACGAGGTCGCCGCCGCCCACTCCTGGTGGCAGGAGGCGGGCAGGCCGACCCCGGACCGCTACGGGCTGACCGTCACCCCGGACGGAACCCACGAAGTGTGGATCGACGCGCCCGCCGCCGACCGACGGTGGTCCTTGACGTTCTGATGCCCCCCGTGACCCTCGATTCGTCCGGTCGATCCCCCGACGGGCCTCGAGACCGACGGCGTCCCGGCGACGCTCGGGCCGACTTACTCGCTTTGGTTTCCCCCGAACGAGTGGAGATCGGTCCACATGGTGGACACGGTGGACCGGCCATTGGGAGCAACCTAGCCTCGCCGACAGGATGGCGACGACATCACCACCGGTGACGTCCGACCGCCGCCGTTTCCGGCCGCGCGTCGAGGCAGGTCGGGCACCGGTCGAACCGGCGTCCGCCTCGACCCGGCGTCGAGGCAGTCCCGCGAGGAGGAGTCCACCGATGACCGTCGAGGCACCCGACACGACCCCCGTTCCCGAGCCGTCGGCACCGGACACCTCGGGCTGGTCCTTCGAGACCAAGCAGGTGCACGCGGGCGCCGCCCCGGACCCGGCCACCGGGGCGCGGGCGACCCCGATCTACCAGACGACGTCCTTCGTCTTCCGCGACACCCAGCACGGCGCCGACCTGTTCAGCCTCGCCGAACCCGGCAACATCTACTCGCGCATCATGAACCCGACCCAGGACGTCCTCGAACAGCGGCTCGCCGCCCTGGAAGGCGGCGTCGCGGCGGTCGCCTTCGCCTCCGGCTCGGCGGCGACCACGGGCGCGATCCTCAACCTGGTCAACGCTGGTGATCACCTCGTCTCCAGCCCGTCGCTCTACGGCGGCACCTACAACCTGTTCCACTACACGCTGCCCAAGCTCGGCATCGAGGTCACCTTCGTCGACGACCAGGACGACCTCGACGCCTGGCGGGCCGCCGCCCGGCCGAACACCAAGCTGTTCTTCGCCGAGTCGCTGGCCAATCCCGGCAGCAACGTGCTCGACATCCGCGCGGTCGCCGACCTCGCCCACGAGGTCGGGGTGCCGCTGGTGGTCGACAACACCGTGCCCACGCCCTACCTGCTGCGGCCGCTCGAACACGGCGCCGACATCGTGGTGCACTCGGCGACCAAGTACCTCGGCGGGCACGGGACGACCATCGCGGGCGTGGTCGTCGACGGCGGCACCTTCGACTTCGGCGCGGGCGACCGGTTCCCCGGCTTCGTCGAGCCCGACCCCAGCTACCACGGCCTGAAGTACTGGGAGGCGCTCGGGCCCGGCGCCTTCGCCGCGAAACTGCGCGTGCAGCTGCTCCGCGACACCGGCGCCGCCCTCGCCCCGCTGAACGCCTTCCTCATCCTCCAGGGCATCGAGACGCTGTCGCTGCGGCTGGAACGGCACGTCGCCAACGCGCAGGCCCTCGCCGAATGGCTGGAGTCGCGCGACGAGGTCGAGGTCGTCCACTACGCGGGCCTGCCCAGCAGCCCCTTCCACGCCGCCGCGCGGAAGTACCTGCCCAAGGGTGCGGGCGCCGTCGTCTCCTTCGAACTGCGGGGCGGCGTCGACGCGGGCCGGGCCTTCGTCGACGGCACCGAGCTGTTCAGCCAGCTCGTCAACATCGGCGACGTGCGCAGCCTCATCGTCCACCCGGCCAGCACGACGCACAGCCAGCTGACCGAGGCGGAGCAGCGCTCCTCCGGCGTCACCCCCGGCCTGGTGCGGCTGGCCGTCGGGCTGGAGGGCGTCGACGACCTGCGGGCCGACCTCGAAGCGGGCTTCCGGGCGGCCAAGGCCCACCAGTGATCCCTGCGCCCAGCGGGCCGCCCACCCCGGTCGGCCGGTTCTGGCGGGACGGCGACGATCCCGGCGACCGGCGGTGGGCGGCGCTCGACTCGCCGCTGCGGCTGGAGTCCGGGACGTCGCTCCCCGGCGTTCGGCTCGCCTACGAGACCTGGGGCACGCTCGACGCCGCCAAGTCCAACGCCGTGCTCGTCCTGCACGGACTCACCGGCGACAGCCACGTCGTCGGCCCCGCCGGGCCGGGACACCCCACGCCGGGCTGGTGGGAAGGGCTCGTCGGCCCCGGCCGCCCGCTGGACACCGACCACTGGTTCGTCGTCGCCCCCAACGTCCTGGGCGGCTGCCAGGGCAGCACCGGACCCGCGTCGCCGGCCCCCGACGGCGCGCTCTGGGCCGCCCGCTTCCCCCGGATCACCGTCCGCGACCAGGTCGCCGCCGAGGCGCGGCTGGCCGACACGCTCGGCATCGACACCTGGGCGGCCGTCCTCGGCGGCTCCATGGGCGGGATGCGCGCCCTCGAATGGGCCGTCGGCAGACCCGACCGGGTCCGCGCACTCCTGGCACTGGCGTGCCCGGCGGCGTCCTCCGCGCAACAGATCGCCTGGACGTCGACGCAGCTGCACGCCGTCCGCGCCGACCCGCACTGGCACGGCGGCGACTACCACCGCCACGGCACCAGCCCCGACGTCGGCCTCGGCGTCGCGCGACGCATCGCCCACGCCACCTATCGCAGCGAGGGCGAACTGGGCGAGCGGTTCGGCAGACGGGTGCAGGACGGGGAGGAGCCGAGCCGGGGCGGCCGGTTCGCCGTCGAGTCCTATCTCGACCACCAGGCCGCCAAACTGGTGCGCCGCTTCGACGCGGGCAGCTACGTGGTGCTCGCCGAGGCGATGAACTCCCACGACGTCGGACGCGGCCGGGGCGGGGTCGCCGCCGCGCTGCGCCGCATCACGGCCCGCACGCTGGTGGCGGGCGTGGACTCCGACGCGCTCTACCCGCTCGCCCAGCAGCGGGAGCTGGCCGAGGGCATTCCCGGCGCGGGCCCCCTCCGGCTGATCCGGTCGCGCTACGGACACGACGGCTTCCTACTGGAGACGGAGCAGTTGGGCGTCCTGGTGCGCGACCTGCTGCCCGCCCCGCGCTGACCGCGTGCCCGACCCGGCTCCGGGGCGGGCAGCCTCGCCGGACGAGCCGATCGCAGCGGCGAGACCGTGCCGTACTCGCTCGGGCCGTCGACGCCGGCCGGCGGGTCGACTCTCGACGTCCGACCGGGCGTTCCGCCTGCGACGGCGGGGAATGCGGCGCATTTCCCGCCGGATCGGTGCGTCGGCAAGAACAGAAGTCGATCTAGGAATGCGTCGCCGATTCCCGGATCCGCTTCGGACCCACCCGATATCCTCGTCTTAAGCCGCCGCGGGGAAGTCGACGAAGATCACTCGAACGGTTCTCCCGGGCCGTGATCCCCGCGGGTGATCTGCTTGGCCTATCACCTTGCTCCGAAATGCTCCTTCGCTACCCGCGATCGGATACGTTGATCGGCGGGGGAGTGGTAAAGGGGGCGGAATGAACACAGCCGGTGACAGCCCGAAGGCACCCGTTGATCCGGCCGTGTGGCACGAACCGGAGATGCGTGCGTGTCTGGCGGTCCGCGATATCGGTGCGGTCTATCGGCAGCTCAAGCGACGCGGCGTCTCGCAGCGCAGGATCGCGGGTCTCACCGGCCAGGCGCAGCCGGAGATCTCCGAGATCATGAACGGCCGACAGGTGATGGCTTATGACGTGCTGTCTCGTATCGCCGACGGTCTGGGTGTGCCACGTGGATTGATGGGTCTGGCATATGACGGTGCACAGGCCGTCGATCTGCGAGAACAGACGGAAGGAGACAGCGACATGGAGCGTCGAGGCTTTCTCGGCCTGGTAGCCAAGGCCGCCGTCGTGGGTTTGAGCGCCAGTGAACTCGAGAGTATTCGCGTGCTCCCGGAACCTGGACCCAGACCGAGTCGCGTCGGAATGCAGGACGTCGCCAATCTGGAGGCGACCATCGGCTTCTTCCGCGCCCAGGACGACAGATACGGCGGTGGTTCCGTCCGATCGGCCGTCACCGCACACCTGAACTGGGCGGACGGACTCCTGGAGGCCGCCGCGAGCGACGTGGTGCGCACCCGATTACAGCAGACCCTCGCCGACCTGCACTCCCTGGCCGGATGGGTCTCCTTCGACCTCGGCTCGACCCGACAGGCCGTGCGGCACCTCGCCAACGCGCTGGTGCTGGCGAAGGACAGCCGCGAACACGCGCTGGCCGCGAAGGTGCTCTTCCAGATGGGACGGGTCTACCTGCACGACGGCGAGCCGGACAACGCCCTGAAGGTCTTCCAGCTCGGGCAGATGTCGGCGCAGGACGCGAACTCCCCCCGCGCGGTCGCCCTGCTGCACCTCAACGAGGCATGGGCCTACGCGGAGCTGGGCAACGCGCAGCAGACGAGGGTGCAGCTCACCAGGGCGGCCGAGGAGCTGACCAGGGACACCGATCAGGATGTGCCGTCCTGGCTGGCCTTCATGAGCCAGGCCGAGATCGAGGGCATCGCGGGCATGGCGTACACCGCGCTGTCCGCCCGGGACCGCTCGTTCGCCGAGGCAGGCCTCGAACACGCCACCCGCTCCTTCGACATGCGGGCGGAGACCGACGCGCGCTCCCGGACCTCCGACCTCATCGCGATCGCCGTCAACCGACTGCGCGCGGGCGAGGTCGCGGGCGGGGTCCGAGCGGGCGCCGAGGTGCTGGAACGGATGAGCGGCGTGCGATCCTCCCGGCTGGTCGACCGGCTGGGCTGGGTGCAGCAGGCCGCCGAACTGCACGCGGGTCGGTCCGACGCCCGGGACCTGGCCGAACAGGTCTCGCGGCTCCGTTCCGCCTGAGACCTCGCCTGAGACCTCGCCGGAGACCCCCGTGACACCCCGTCGGATCCCCTTCGGACGCGGGCGTGCCGCCGCCTCGGCGGACCCCCGGGGTCGCGCTGGTTGGGTCGGGACTATCGGCTTCGCTCCTCGCTCGTTCGGGTGGTCGGCCGCCACCCTGAAGGCGTCCGCCCAGCGAGGGGAGTGTTCGAGATGTCCTGGTCTCCGCATCCGACGGTCTCGCCGACCACGGGGCACCCCGCGTCACCCGCCCACGGCGCGAACCGGCCCCGACGTCCTGCCACGCCGTCCGGGGCGGCGCATCGCCATGCCGACGGCCGGCGGGCGGGAGCCGACCGACGCGGCAGACCGGTGCCGCCGATCGGCCGCCACACCGCGCCCCGCCTGCACGGCACACCGGTTCGCGGGCTCCCTCGCCCCGCCGTGCGTGGCCGGCGATGACGGCGGACGGCGGCTCCGAGCCGACGGCGGCGGGCGGTCGTCGTTGGATCGGGGTGTTCCGACGTCTGGAACACCGGATGGACCCCCATTACCATTCGGTGACCGTGGCGGTCTGTGGTGCGGCATTGCGTCCGGCGGACGCGGCGACCCCGATGTCGCCGTGTCCACTGTGCTTCCCTCCGACGCCGCCCGCGGCGGAGTCTCGGACCGACGCGGTGCGACCGGGGCCCGAACGGGGGCGGGAGCGCCCCTCGGCGCCGCGTCCCGAGGCGCCTCCCCCGCCGTCGACCGGCGGCGGGCCGCCGCGATCGACTCCGATCCGCCGAGCCGCGCCGATCATCGACGACGTCCGGCCGGTGCAGGCCCGCCCGGCCGCGCCGGTGTCGATGGCGGGCCGCTGAGCAGAGGAGACGACATGCGATCACGGGGGGACGCCAGAGGACCGGAGACGTTCCGGCAGTCGGGCCGGGGCACCGTCGCTCCGCCTGCGGCGGGACGGCACCAGGAGGCCGAGCGGTACCACCAGGACACGCTTCCGGACTTCGGCCTGCTGCTCGACCGCCATGTCCTCATCGGCGGCAGACCGCCGCCCGGCGCCGAGGCGACCACGGTGTGCGGGCGGAACGTGACGATCCGGCCCGCACCGCTGGAGATCGAACCGGGAGTGCCCGCCGTCGGCGCTCGCGACTGTCTCGACTGCCAGGACGTGCTCCGCGGCACGCCGCGCGAGGCGCTGTCCGATCGCGGCGCCCCGCCGCTGCTGCCAGCCCGCCTGTCCGGTCGATTCGACGTCGTCGGGACCGCCCGCTGGGTAGTGCATCTGTGCTCGCTCACCGAACCCGACGGCGTGACGGTGACGACGCGCTGCGGAATCGATCTCCCCGTCGACGAGATCGAGACGGTCGACGCGGGCGAGGGCATGCCCTGCACCGCCTGCCTGCTGGCCGCGGAGACGCCCGCCGCGCAGCAGGCGACCGCCGACCGGCTCGGCCGCGCCGCTCGCTGCTGACCGCGGCACGTCGGCACCCGCCGGCACCCGCGTGCACGTCGGCACCCGCCGGCACGTCGGCACCCGCGTGCGGCTCGACACCGAGGAGGACGTCAGAGGCCGTAGCGGCTGCGAGGCTGTCGCCAGAAGTCCTTGGCCACCGAGGCGTCGAACTCGGTGACGTGCGAGGCCGTGCCCGCCTTCACCAGGAAGCCGCCGACACCGGTGGGCGAGTCGTAGGAGTCGTCCAGTCCGAACGTGTGGCCGACCTCGTGCAGGCGGATATGGATGTTCTCCTGCCCGAGCGAGTCGACCAGGTACTCGTCGTCGAAGCACTACCCCGGTCACCGCCCGCGCCGCCGAACCAGCGGACACCCCCACGAGGGTGGGGAGAACGGCCGCGGCCGCGGCGGTCGAGCCGCACCCTCGGACTCACCCCCACCGTGGTCGTGAGGAGACCGGCATCGGCCGGACCGGTGATGCGGTGCCGACGGCCGACCCCGGTAGACCCCCACGGTCGTGAGGAGATGGTGTCGTTCCGGGGAACTCACGCTCCCGCCGTGCGGAACACCCCCACGGACGTGGGGAACGGCGAGCCGGCCGTCGATCTTGCTGTGTACCTCCGTGGCACCTCCACTCGGATGGAGACGACAGTGAGGAGACGCGCCACGTCCTCGGGCGTGACGCGGTTTCGACCGGAGAACTCGCGCGATCTCCGTTCCGCCGCCGTCGCGTCGCGGCGGAACCGGTATCGAGAGGGAGAACCCTCACGGAGGTGAGGAGAAGACCTCGCCCGACGCTGGTCGCCGATGCGGACTGGGGTGCACCCCCACCGCTGTGGGGAGCGACGCGGACGCGCCCGGCAGGACTGCCCACACCGCCGGGAGACCGGCCGGTTCGTCAAGCCCGGCGATGCGACCCGCCGGCCGGCCGTCAGCCGCCGAACGGCCACCGAGATCACGCCCGCGCTCTGGCGGGAACCACGCTGAGGAGCCCGCAGCCGTAGGCGCGCGCCCGGCCGATGCCGGAGAGCACCGCGTCGCGCAGCCGCTCGGCGTCCACCACGGTGGCGACCCCCTGGAACCGGGTGCGGGCATGGCGGATCGCCGCCCGATCCCTGCTGCGCGGCGCCGTCACCGCCGTCGCCTCCACCGACGCCAGCGCGAGGCCGTGCTCGGCACTGCGTCGATGCCACCAGTCCAGGATCTCCTCGCCCTTGAGAGAGACGAGCTGCCCTCGACGATGGCGATCGGTGTCCTTGGCCAGTCGCTTGCTGGTGTTGGCGACCAGCCGGTAGTGCACGACCATGGTGTTCTCCAGTGTGTCGAGCAGCGTGGTCAGCTCGGTGGTCCGCAGCGTGCCGTAGTCCGGCGGCAGCCGGGCAGGCTCCGGGCGCAGGCTGCTCTGCACCAGCAGCTGGTCACCGGCCGGGCCGGAGTCGACGCGGAACAACGCGCCTGCCTGCCTGCGCGGTGTGTCGCCCAGTTTCGCGGGGAACAACGACATGACGGTCCGGTGCAGCCCGACGAAATCGTGCAGATCCGCCCGGCTGCGCGAATTGCTCAGGTTCGGCTGAATACGGGTGAGCCATGTGGTCATGGTGCGGAGATCCCAAGGTAGGCGGCCAGGGTGTCGAGATAGTCGGCGCCGATGCCGCCGCACAGGCCGGCGGGCAGCGCCTCGGTACGGACCACGACTCGTCTGGTGTGGTAGGTCCGTCGATGCGGATGGAACGAGATCGGGATGTCGTCCAGCTCCTCGCCGTGGTCCGACCCGGTCGGACCGCCGTGCGCGGAGCGGATGAAGTCGACGTCGACCCGATCGCACGGCCGGTCGGGACGCGGACGCGCCAGCGGCACCCGGTACAGCTGCGCCTCGGCGTCGTCGATCGGTTCGCTGGTGAGCAGCATCGGCTGATCGGCCGGGCAGGACCGCCTGCCGAGGTAGGGCGCCCAGTGCGGCGCCCGCAGCGCGGCGGCGGCCCGGTCGAGAAGCTCGTCGGGGCCGTGGGCGGCCACGACGAACGCCGCGTCGCTCAGATAGTGCCGTCGGGAGACCAGCGTGGCGGTGGCCTCGGACCGCCGCCTGCCCTCCGAGGTCGGCACGGTCCGGCCGCGCGGATAACCGCCGCCGACGGTGTGGAAGTCGACCAGCCGCGTGCCGGGCCGATCGACGCGCACGGTGAACTCCACGGCACCCCAGGCGGGATCGAGATCGTCGTCACGGGAGCGCCCCTCGGCGGCCAGGATCATGCCGAGCAGGGCCGATCGGGTCGGATGACTGCGGGTGTCGCGCTCGGCGAACGCCGCCGCCGTGCCCCAGGCCTGCAACGGGCCGGCGAGTCGGAGCAGCACACCGCTCATCCCGGCAGCCCGTTCACCGCACTCAACGCCTCCGAGACCAGCTCGGGGAAGCTGCGCCGCCGCTCGCCCAGGGCGTCGAACGGCCCGTCGTCCAGGGTGGCGTGCCCGTGGAACGCGAGGGCGACGTCGCCGAGCAGCAGGCCGATCTTCGCGTTGTAGTCGTTCAACCGATGCCGGGAGGCGGTGGCGAACCCCGCTCCGTCGCGGGCGGCCACCGCGTCCTCGAAGGCGGCGGCCAACGACACGGGCCGGTCGCCGCGCACCGCGACATAGGCGAGGTCCGGGACGGTGAACGGCGCGGTGCTGGTCTTCTTCGCATTCGGCAGCGCGCTCAGGAAGGCCGTCACGAAGGCCTCCGTCACGGCGGCGACCTCCGCCCGGTCACCGCCGAGGTTCCTGCTCAGGTCCGCGAGGTTGAGGCTGGCATAGCGATAGAACACCCCGGAGCTGAACTCGGCGGTGTTCAGGTGCCCGCCGCCGGTCGCCTCCACGGGATTGAGGTCGTCCACCGCGGTGAAGAAGTCGATCTCGGGTTCCGTGGCGTGCGTGGTGAAGGCGTGCGCGAGCTGCACCGCGCCGTCCACCTTGGACTCCGGCAGCTCGGCGAGCATGCGGCCGAACAACGCGGTGATGCTGTTGCGCCCGCCGATCAGCTCCTTCACCCGGGCGGCGGGCAGGACGCTCTCACCCTTCTTGGCCTGCGGTCGTGCCCGGCCTCTGAGCGCGACCAACGCGGCGTCCAGCTCGCCGCGGTGACCGACGCACAGTTCGACCAGCTCGTCGACGGCCTTGGCGGGCAGGAAGACGAGCACCGTCAGATCGTCCTTGTCGACGCCGAGACCCGCCGCCGCGGCGACGTGTCGACCGGCGAACTCGGCGAGTTCCGCTGGCCAGCCGTGTCGGTCGGCCAGCTCCCTGGCGACCTCGACGGGAAGCCTGCGGGTGCGGACCGCCGACTCTCCGACGCCGCTCTCCACCGCCAGCCGCACCGCGCGCTTCCAACATTGACTGGACACCCTGGTGCGGGGCGTGCCGCCGAAGAGCAGCGACTTCGGCGAGCCGAGGTCGTCGCGGTTCAGATTCGAGTACGGCAGCGTGTGCAGGATGTGGATGTCGAGATGACGGGGAGCGGGCGTGGTCATCGCTCTGCCTCCTGGGTAGCGGGGTGGATGTCGCGGGGGAGGGTCCGGTAGAACGACTGGAGCCACTGACGTGCCACCGTGCGCGGCTCGTCCTCCCAGGTGAGCAGGTCGCCGAGCAGTCGTGACCAGTCGATCTGCTGATCGAGGTCGTGCAGCCGTCGCACCACGGCGGGCAGGTGACGGTGAATACCGGTGAGGCCCTGCCGGGCCAGCAGGTGCAGGTGCTTCTCCGCGTTGCTCACCGGCATCGGTCGCCGCTCGCCTCGGTGGGCCACGGTGGCTCTGGCCAGGACGTGGCCGAGGTCGGGCTGGTGCGGCGCGGCCGGACGCCGGTCCGCCGGATGAAGCGACCTCGGAGGTGCGGCCGTCGACGGCGTCACGTGCCCGTGGAACGCGGTCGGATCGAAGGGCGCCGGTCCGGCCGCGGCCTCGTCGAGCGGTGTCGGACCATGCGGTGTCGGATCCAGGGCCGCCGGATCGAGCGACACGGGAACCGGACAGGCCGGACTCGCGACCGGCTGCCGGGCACTCGCCGTCGCGTCGGCCACCCGTGTCTCGACGATGCGGACGTCCAGGCCGGGCGGCTCGCCTCGGTCCGGATCCGCGTGGTCGGCGTCCGCACCGTCCTGCCTGCCCGCTTGCTCGCTCGGCGGCCAGGGACGGGCGGCGATCAGACCCGCGATCGTGTAGAACGCCTGCTCGGTGCCGGGTGAGACGTCCGGAGGGAGACTGCTCGTCACGGCGGCGTGCACCTCGGGGGCCATGCGCTCCGGCCTGCGGCCGATGCCCGCGCGCAGGGCGGACCGAACCCGTGTCGACTCCGAGCACAGGCGCATCACGTGCGCGACGAACTCCTCTCGCATCTCGCGACTGGGCTGGGCTCGGGTCACCGGGTCTCCTTCGTCAGGGCTCGGCTCAGCCTGCGGCGGGCGGCCTCGACCGCACGCGCGATGCGCAGATCCGCCTCGTCGGTGGGGCTGAGCGCCGCGTCGATCGCCCGATGAGCGAGCTGCTGGAAGACCCACGGGTCGGCGTCCACGTCTCCGGTGCGCAGCCGGGTCCAGAACTCGCGTTCCGCCGCGGGCCAGTAGTGCTGCGCGGCACGCACCGGCCAGGGGCCGCCGCGATCCTTCTCCCGCGACGCCGCCGACGTGACGTCGCGCCAGGCGTCGGCGAGACAGTGCTGGAGCCTGCGGCCCACGGCCTCGGCGCTTCGGCGCAGCTCGCCGATGTGGACCGCCGTGATCGGGTCGTGCTCCTCCAGATGACGCAGGACGGGCGGTATCGAGGCGGAGAACCACTGCCGGTCTCGCGTCTGGCCGTCCTGATCGAAGCCGTAGGCGGAGAGCCGCAGCCGATCGCGTACCTCCGCGGGCAGCGTCGCCAGCCCGTCGAAGACGGCGGGCCTGCGTGGGGTCGCTCCGGAGTCGACCGCGTTGCGCAGCAGCAGGGAGTCCAGGTCACGCCACACCGCGCGATCGCTGGAGGCCGGCCTGGGGTAGGCCCGGCCCTCGCGGCTGACGTCGTAGACGAGGTAGGGATCGCGGGCCTCGGTGGAGGGGGTTCGCCAAGCCCACGTGAGGTAGGCGTCGGTGACCAGGGTGCCGGTGACGTCGGGGACGAGCAGGACGGCGTGGCGAGTGCGGCCCGTCAAGAGCCCGCCGGGCCAGGTCGGCTCCGGCGGCCGGCCGAGCGGATCGAGGAGCGGCTGTTCCCAGCCACAGCGATCGTGATCGTCGTTCGAATTCGGCGGCGGGCCGGGCACACCGGCGACGAGGGACTCGAAGAGGTTCGCCCCGATGGGATGAAAAGAGGTGGTCGAGCGCAGGATGCCTTTGGTGCTGTTCGATTCGGCGTGGCCCGCGATGCGGCGGGCGGTGCACTTTCCCGCCGGCCCGTAATAAAGCTGTACCAGCAGGTGTAAGGCCGCTTCGCCCGCTGGTATCGGTTGTGGCTCGACATCGCTGAAGTGCCCGAACCAGACCTGATTGTTGCCCGCGGGCCTGCCTGCGACGAGCTTGTTGACACCGGACGCAACTAAGCATTCCTCGACGAGGCGAGGTTCTTGCATCCAGGGCCGGTCCCCGTGAAAGAGGTAGAACTTTGAACGATGTGCCGCGAAGTGCTCCGCGACGAGGTCCGCGCTCAGCGCACCCCGTGCCAGCACGGCGTTCCTGGCGTCCGTCCAGACATCATCGCCGGGATCGGAGCCGGTTAACGCCCTGTTCAGCCCGGTTATCTGTGCCGTGATCGCATAGAGCACCCGCCAGAGCGCCGCGGCGGCGGGTGGGATGGGCACCGCCAGATCCTCGATCTCGTGGGCTTTCTCGAACAACTCTCGTAAACCGATGTGGCGTACCGCCGCACCGGTACGTACCGGAATCCAGGGTTGTTCGGTCAGGTTGAAAGTCGACCGGTTGTCGACCATTACTCGACTCCTGTTCACTGCGTGCCGTCAGGTCGGCACGGTACATTCTGTTCGAGCATCGTCCGTCTGCGCGACCCCGTTACGGCGTACGGGTGATTGCCCGACCGGGGCTTTTGTCGCCGCCAATTCGGCCACGAGCTTTTGGCCGTGGGCCGATTATTCGTGGTTCGTCCGCGACGTGAACTGCGGCGACGGCTCTAACGGCTGCCCTCGTCGGCCGCCTCGCCCGTGGTGGTGCGGCCGTGACCGCGCTGCCGGGCAGGCTCGGTCTCGATGCTCCTCGGCCGAGGGAACCGGGCCGGAATGACAGGCCGTGCGGCAGGCGCGCTCGGGTGGGAACCCGTCGTCTCAAGGTCCTCCCGGCCCCGCACCGTCCGCCGGCCGGGCAGGCCGACGTCCAGGTGCCGTCCGGACACGACGGCGCCGATCAGCGACAGATCGATCGCGAAGCGGCAGCGGCCGGCGGGGTCGGGATCGACGCGGCCGGCATCCGCGGGGCGGTGGTCGGCTGGGCCGCGAACGTGGTCGACCGGGTCGGGCTCCGAGTGCGTCGGGACGCCGCGACGCTTCGTGCCTGCGTCCGGCCCGGCCGCGCCCCGCCGATCGTTCGACGGCCGAGTGCCCGCGGACCCGGCGCGGTCGACGTCGCCGTTCACCGAGGAGTGGCGGGGCGCCGAGCGCGAGTCGGCCGCGGGCTCGACGACGCGGGCGAGGACGTCGGGCCGGGAGCGCCTGCCGCTCGGTCCCCGATGGAGCCGAGGCAGCCTCGCCGCGGCACCGGCCGCGGTTCCGACGTTCCCCGCCGAGGTGGGGGGACGGCGGGGGACGGGTTCGAGGACGGCGGCAGGTCGGCGCATGTGGTTCGACGGCGTCACGATCGGCCGAGACCCGTCGACGGATGTCGGCTCGACGGCGACCATGACTCGGCCCGGCCCCAGTGGGGCGCGAAGGAGACCGGCCGACTCGGACACTCTCGCTCGCGACCAGAGGGCTGCCTCTGTCTCCAGACTCACGGTGACTCCACCCTGCTCATCCATCTCCCCGCACACAGCTTGTTCACTGTGCTCACAAGATGCAGCAGCTTCGGCAGACATCACCCGATTAGGTGAGATTCCGTCGCTCTGCCTGTTTCGGGGCGTGGCGTGATCCCCGACGGCGCCGCGTCGGGGTCCGGGAGTTCCTCCGCACGTTGATCCGCTGCCCCGGGCCGTCGACGGCGCGACAGGCGAACCGTGCTCGCGGGTCGTCCTGGGGTGTCTCCGTCGGGGGCGTCTCCGTCGCGGCGCCGCTGCCGGGGGCGACGTCCTGCCGCGATGGTCCTGTCGCGACGGCCTTGGCAGGTGCCCACGCGGAGCGCTCGGCGTCGCTCCGTCGTCGGCGTCGAACCTCACCCTAACGGCGTAGTCAGGTGACGGAAAGGCGCGCCGATCTACTGGGTACCTCCTTACCGGCCCCGGCACTGTCCATTCGTGTCGGGGCCGTGCTCTTTCTCGGAGATCCCCGTCGCACCTCCCGACGTCGGTGATCCGCCGCCACGAGGTGGCGGCGTGTCCTCCGGCGGGCGGCCCGCCCCGATCGGCATCCGAGGCGGGCCGGTCGAGTCAGTCGCGCTTGCGTCCCAGGGCGGCATAGGTGCCGGACCGTTCCGGTTCGTCGCTGAGCAGCTCCTCCGGGCCGTCCGGGCGCCACTGCGGCGTCCAGACGATGCCCGGCTCGACCAGGTCCACCTGCTCCGACAGCAGCGAGGTCAGTTCCGCCCGGCTGCGGTGGGTCACCGGGCTGGACGTCGAATCGAAGAGCTTCCGCATCTCGGCGGCCTGCACCGGATCGACGGCGTCCACGGTGGTGTGGGAGACGGCCAGCAGGCTGCCCGGCGCGAGCGGGCCCAGATACCGCGCGAGCAGCCCGGCCGGGTCGTCGTCGGGCGAGACGTAGTGCAGGACGGCCACCGCGAGCAGGCCGACGGGCTGCGAGAGATCGAGCATCGCCGTCTCGGGCGCACCGAGCACCGACTCCGGGTCCCGGATGTCGGCGGCGACCATCTCGACGCCGTCGATCGCGTTGAGCAGCCGCCGCGAGTGCGCGACCGCGACCGGCTCGTTGTCCACGTAGACCACCCGCACGGTCGGGTCCACCGACCGGGCGATCTCGTGGGCATGGCCCTGGGTGGGGATTCCCGAGCCGAGATCGAGGAACTGCCGGATGCCCTGATCGACGCAGTACCGCACCGCCCGACGCAGGAACGCCCGGTTGGTCTGGCCGACCAGCGCGGCGTCGGCGTCGATGGTCAGCAGCTTGTCGAATGCTTCGCGATCGACGGCGAAGTTGTGTGCCCCGCCCAGCGCGTAGTCGTACATCCTCGCCGGGTTGGGCCAGTCCAGATCGATCCCGAGCAGCGGCTCTTCCTGGTCGGACATCTTCGGCCTCCTGGCTGGCACGCTCGTTCATGGGTACGCCGCCTGCTCGACCGGCTGCACCGGTTCCGCATGGCGGAGGGATCACCGTATCGGGTGATGGTGTGATCTGTTCGAGTGTAATGACCAGGGATATTCCGGGCACTTCGCGGCGATGCCGATCCGCTCGGCCGCCGCGGTCGGCCGTGACGGCTCGCCTGTCCCGTCGGCCCGGGAGCAGCCGTGCCTGCGTCGACGGTCCTCCGGACCGCGCCTGCCTGCGCCGAGATGCACCGCCGGGCGTGCCGGTTTGAGACGGGGCGGTACCGGTGGGCAGCGCGGACGGGCAGTGCGGACAGACGGCGACGCGGACAGACAGTATGGACGGGCAGGGCAGGCGGGGACGGCGCGGACGAGGCGGCCGGAGCGCGGCGCTCTCGGCAGCCCCGACCACGCGGCACGAACCGATTCACGGACTCTTCGGCGCTCGGCGGGGCGGACACCGGAAGATTGGTGCCGTGGATGTTCCAGAGACTCTCGCGCCCCGGCTCTACCTGCTCGCCTGCGACCTCCGGCGGCAGCGGCTCGTGAACCGCGATTACCTCGGGCTGGTGCTGCGTGCCGCCGCCCTCGATCAGCTTCTCACCGCCGGGCTCCTGACCGACGAGAACGGCAGGCCCGCCACGGTCGACTCCGGCGTCACCCCGACCGACCGGCTCCAGGGAGATCTGCTCGCCGCCGTCGCCGAGGAGAAGCCGCGCGCCTGGAAGTGGTGGGTGCGGCGCCACGGCAGGGCCGCCGTCGACGGGGTCGGCGAGCAGTTGGCCGACGCAGGCCTCATCCGGGAGTCGCAGGGCCGGACACTGGTCATCCTGCCTGCCAGGCGCGTCGAGGTGCTGCGGCCGGAGATCGTCGAGGAGCTGCGTCGCCGGGTGACCGAGGTCCTGCGGGAGGACGTGCCGGTGGAGCGGGTCGACCGGCAGGACGCGGCGATGGTGTCGCTGGCCGCGGAAGGGCAGCTGCCCACGGTCCTCTCCGGGGGAGAACGGCGGCGGCACCGTGCCCGGCTCGCGGAGCTGCGTGCCCACGTCGGCCCCACCGCCCTCGCGGTGCGCAAGGCCGTCGAGGAACGTCAGGTCGTGGTGGCCGGCAGCGGCGGCGGCGGGGGCGGCTGAGACGCCCGCCGGGTGCCCGCGTTTCCGCTGATCGCGGCGTGTCCCGGCGCCGTACTCGGCGGGGCCGTGCCGTGTTCGGCGGCACCCGGCTCGCGCCGGTGATGATCGGCGGCGCCATGCCGACGGCGGCCTCGAACCCGTGGCGGGCGCCGCCTGCGGGAGGGGTCGCCGACCGGCGGGACGCGGAGGCCGCCGCGGGGCCTCGGCCTCAGTCGGCGGAGCCGGGCAGGTGCCACTCCGTGGTCAGCGAGGACGGCAGCAGATCGAGGGTCAGCTCGATCGCCTCACACAGGTCGGCGGGCGCAGGCCCGGCCCGGCCGCACAGCATGCCGTGCGCCACCCGGATCGCCGTGGTGAAGGCGCCCACCGCCAGCCAGGCCCGCAGCACCACCTCCCGGCTCGACCGGCCGCTGCGTCGGACGATCTCGTCGACGATCATCGCCTGCCGTTCGTCTCGACGCCGCAGCTGCGCCGCGAGCAGCGCCGGATTCTCCTCGCAGAGCCGTGCCGCCAGCGTCTGCCGTCGCGAGACGGCCTCGTCCAGGCTTCCCCAGGTGGCCAACGCGGCCGTCCGCAGCGAGACGAGCGGGTGTTCCTCCACCGGGCGCTCCCGGAACCGCTGGAGGAAGTCGTCGTCCACCGTGTCCTCGACGGCGGTGACGACGTCCTCCTTGCTGTTGAAGTAGCGGAAGAACGTGCGCTGCGACACCTCGCAGGCGGCCGCGATCTCCTCGGTGGTGGTCGTGGCGAACCCGCGCTGGGCGAACAGCCGCAGGGCCGTGTCGATCAGCGCCTCATGAGTCCGCGCCTTCTTGCGTTCCCGAAGGCTCAGGACCGCGGCCGAATCCTCCATGGGACATCGCCTCCTGAAAAGGAGGGTATCGGGTCGGGCAAGTTATGGCATTCTATGTCAAGAGTCAGCGATTGCCATTTCGTGTCCGACGGCTCACCGAAAGTGAGGACGTTCATGAGCCTGCCCACCGCCGATGCTCACGCGCCGCCGAAGGCGTCCAAGGTCAACCCCTGGGCGACCCTCGTCGCGATCAGCTTCGGGGTGATGATGGTGGCCGTCGACGGCACCATCGTCGCCGTGGCCAACCCCGCGATCGGCGCCGACCTCGGCACGACGCTCGCCGAGCTCCAG
This sequence comes from Actinoalloteichus hoggarensis, assembly GCF_002234535.1. Classification (NCBI taxonomy): domain Bacteria; kingdom Bacillati; phylum Actinomycetota; class Actinomycetes; order Pseudonocardiales; family Pseudonocardiaceae; genus Actinoalloteichus; species Actinoalloteichus hoggarensis. The sequence continues at coordinate 4,957,798 of NZ_CP022521.1, read as the reverse complement.
TGGGTCACCCACGGTTACCTGCTCGGCCTCGCCGTCTTCCTGATCACCTCGGGGAAGTTCGGCGACCGCTTCGGCCATCGCCGCGTCTACTTCATCGGAGTGATCGGTTTCGGCGCCACCTCCCTGGCGATCGGCCTCTCCCAGGGCATCCCGGCGCTCATCGGACTGCGCATCCTGCAAGGCGCCTTCGGCTCCGCCATCATCCCGTCGGCGCTCGGACTACTCCGCCTGAGCTTCCCGAAGGAGAAGCTCAACCGGGCGATCGGCGTGTTCTCCGGCCTGATCGGCGCCTCCACCGCAGCCGGTCCGATCGCCGGCGGCGTCCTCGTCTCCGCCGTGAGCTGGCAGGCCGTGTTCTTCGTCAACGTCCCCATCGCGGTGATCGCCGTGGTCCTCGGCCTGCGCCTGCTGCCCGCCAACCACGCCGTCGACCCGGACTCCCGCTTCGACGTCGTGGGCATCCTGCTGCTCTCGGTGGCGATGTTCGGCGTCGTCTTCGCCCTGGTGAGTGCACCGGAAGAGGGCTGGACGCACCCGGTGACCCTCGGCTCCGCCGCCACGGGCCTGGTCATCGCCTGCGCGTTCGTCTGGTGGCAGAGCAGAGTGCGCGAGCCGCTGCTGCCGCTGAGCATCTTCCGCTCCGCCTCGCTGTCGATCGGCACGGTCCTCACCCTGCTCATGGCGTTGGCGATGTTCGGCTCGATGTTCTTCCTGACCTTCTACTTCCAGGGCGTCCAGGGCCTCACCGCGCTGGAGACCGGGCTGCGGGTCATGCCGCTGTCGGTGATGCTCGCCTTCGGCCCGCCCGTGGCAGGTCGGATCATCGAACGGTTCGGCATCCGGCTGCCCGCCGCCCTCGGCCTCCTCGCCACCGCCGTCGCGCTGTTCGGGATGTCGCTGGTGGACGGTGACACCGGACCCGTCACGACCGGATCGCTGTTCCTGCTGCTCGGCGGCGGCCTCGGCGTGGTGATGGTCGCGGCGACCGACGCGATCGTGGGCAACGCGCCGATGCGGCTCTCCGGCGTCGCAGGCGGGATGCAGCAGGCCGCCATGCAGCTCGGCGGCTCCCTGGGCACCGCGGTGCTCGGCGCGCTGCTCGGCGGCCGGGTGGCGGCGTCGCTGCCGGACCGGTTCGTCGAGGCCGGACTCCCCGCGCCCGGCGCGGGCGAGATCGAAGGCATGCGCAGCCAGGTGTCGCAGGCGGTGCCGGTGATCCCCGACGGGGCGAGCGCCGAGGTCGCCGCCGCGACGGCCTCCGCCAGCCACGCCGCCTTCCTCGACGGGATGGGCTTCGCCTTCACCGTCGGCGCGGCCGTGGCACTGGTCGCGGCGGGCCTGGCGCTCTTCCTCAGCAGGGGCGAGGCGGAGAGCGGGCCGGTGGTGCACGTCTGAGGCGACACGCACGCCTGCGGCATGAGCCGCAGGCGTGCGTGCCGGTGAAGACCGACGCGACGTCGGGCAGGGGTCGACGTCGAGTCCGCGGGACGTCGGCGGAGATCGGGGTGCCGCTTCGCGATCAGCGCCGTCGTGCGGTGCTCGGTGTTCTGACGCCGCCGCTCATCGGGCCGGGCTCGCCGCCGCCCGCGGCGACTCCACGGCGGCGGTGAAGGCGGCGACCCGGATGCCGACGGCCGCCTCGATGCGCACCGTGCCGGGCGTGGGACCCGCCGTCAGCTCCGCGGCGGCCTCCCCGGCCAGGTTCGTCCTCGCCACCCACCGCGTCGGCGTCGACTCGCTGAACCGAGCGCCCGACGTGGTGTCGCCGGTGATGGTGAACGTGACCGGCACGGCGATCACCGGCCTGCCCTCCCTGGTGATCCGCACCGTGAGCGGCCGGGGGAAGATCGAGCCCGGTGCGGGCCGCTGCCCGTCGCCGCCGACCGTCGCGACGCGGTCCACGAGCGTGATCTTGCGAATCCGATGGCTGCCCGTGTCGGCCACGAAGACGTTGCCGAACTCGTCGACCGCGACACCGCGCGGCGAATCGAACGGCGTCGTGACTGCCCGGCCGCCCAGCTCGCCGCGCCCCGGAAGCCCGGTGCCCGCGACGGTGCGCAGGACGCCCGCCGCGAGCTTGCGGACGCGGTGACCGCCGGTGTCGGCGATGTAGACGTCGCCGTCGCCGCCCACCGCCACCCCGCACGGCCCGCACAGCCGCGAACCGGCGCGGTCGTCGTCGACTCCCCGACCCGCGATCGTCGTGACCGTGCCGCCGGGCTCGATCCGGCTGACCCGATCCGCCCCGTACTCGGCGACGTAGACCACGCCCGCCCGATCCACCGCGATCGCCGTCGGCTCCACGAGCCGATCCCGCACGGCCGCGCCGCCGCCCGCGACGGTGGTGATGTGTCCGGTGTGGTCGACGCGGCGGACGCGGTGGTTGTCTCGGTCGGCGATGTAGAGGATTCCGTTGTCGTCGACGGCGACCCCGGTAGGCGAGGCCAGCCTCGCCGCCACGGCGGCGCCGCCGTCACCGCCCGGCCCCGGCTCGCCGGTGCCCGCGACGGTGGTGATGTGTCCGGTGTGGTCGACGCGGCGGACGCGGTGGTTGTCTCGGTCGGCGATGTAGAGGATTCCGTTGTCGTCGACGGCGACCCCGGTAGGCGAGGCCAGCCTCGCCGCCACGGCGGCGCCGCCGTCACCGCCCGAGCCCGCCTCGCCGGTGCCCGCCACCGTGGTGATCACGCCGTGCTGGATGCGGCGCACCCGATGGTTTCCCGCGTCGGCGATGTAGACGATCTTGCGTGCCGCGTCGACCGCGATCCCGGTCGGACGCCGTAGTTGCGTGCGGACGGCCCGCCCGTCCCTGTCCTCATCGGATCCGCCGGTGCCGACACCGGCGACGGTGGTGACCACCGCGTCCGTCCCGCCCGTCGATCCCGGCCTGGATGTCATCGAGCCTGTCATGACTGACACTCCCGTTACCTCGGCGCGCCCGACGTGCGCGACGCGCGATGAAAAGGGACACGCCGAATCGATCGACGCGCGTCCCGGCGAGGAGAGGCCCTGGCAGCACCGAAGCCGCCGCTTGCGCTTCTCCTGCCACCGGAATCGTGGAGTGCCGGGCTGAGGGACAGCAGTCTTCTCGACCCAAGATCACCACAACGGGTGGTCGACCGGCCCCGAACCGGTGGGCCGGCCGTCACACGGCGGTCCGTCGTGCGGCGGGCCGGCCCGCGATCGGTGCCGTCGCACCGTCGAGGAGCGGCGAGCGCGGTGCGACGAGATCTGGCGCGGCCTGATGCGGGGTGCGGGGCGGAACGGGGCGTTGCGTTGCGGTGCGGCGAGGCGCGGCCGGGCGCGCGGGGCGCGGTGTGGTGCGATGCGGTGTGGTGTCGGCCGTGCGCGGATCGGCGGTGCCGACGACGTCGACACCGCGGGCGAACCCCGAGATGCCTGCCGCGCACCGCCACCGCGAAGGCACCCGACCACTGCCGATCGGGATCGGTGGTGGTGTCGGTGTCGGACGGCCGTCTCCGGAAGGGGGTGGCGGTTGCCGTCCGGGGCGTTCGATCGTGGAGCTGTCGGGTGTCCGACGACTGTCTCCGGAGCGTCCGGCCGCTGCTGCCGAAGCGCTGGGGCGTCGCCGTGAGCGCACCAGACCGCCGTGCCGAGGGCATCCGGCCCGCGGCGACCGCGACCGACTTGTGTCCTCAATGGAGTGTCAGCCCGTGCCATAGTCGACGGGTGACTCATTCTGGTGCCGCCCAGGACGTCATGACACCGCCCTGGGCGGCGACCGCGGGACGGCGACGCGTGATCGGCCGCGACGTCGTCCTCGCGGCCCTCGCCACGGTGCTCGCCCTCGTCGTCGCGGTGTTCACCGCCGCGCCGCAGGTCTTCGCCTGGTGGCTGGGCCTGCTCGGCCTCATCGCCCTCGCGGGACCGATCCGCCGCGGCGGGGCCGCATACCGCTCTCCGCCCGACCTCGACCCCGACGGGAACGTGGACTTCGAGGCGACGAGCGCGCTGGCCCGCAGCCTGCGCGACCGGTCGGGCCCCGACGCCGAACAGCACCATCGGCAGCGCATCGCGCTCCACAGCCGACTGCTCGGTCCCGATCACCCGGACACGGTCCTCGCCCACAACGACCTCGCCCGGACACTCGGCGAATACGGCAGGACAGCCGAGGCGGTCGAGATCCTGCGGGAAGTGCTGCCCTCCGTCGCGCGGACCCGAGGCGACGAGCATCCGGACACCCTCAGCATTCGCAACAACCTGGCGGCGGCCCTGGCGGCGGCAGGCCGCCCCGACGAGGCGACACGGCTCTTCACCGAGGTGCTGGCGTCCCGGGCGAGGGAACTGGGCGCACTGCACCCCCACACGCTCAGCGTCCGGAACAACCTGGCTCAACTGCTGGCAGGCCTGGATCGATCCGACGAGGCCGAGACGCATCTCCGCATCGTCCTCGACGGCAGGACCCGCCTGCTCGGCGACGACGACCCCCTGACCGCGAGCACCCGGCACGGCCTCGCGGTCATCGTGGCGGCCCGCGGTGACGACGCGGAGGCGGAACGGCTCTTCGTCCGGGCGCTCACCGCCCGCCGTCGACGACTCGGGCCCCGGCATCCGCTCACCCTGGCCACACGGACGGCCTTGGCCGAGCTGATCCGGCGACGCGCCTGAGGACGTGACGGCCCCCTCCCGATGCCGCCCGAGCTCGGGCGGCACCGGGCCTCGACGGACGACGGGACGACCTGCGGTGAACCGGCCGAGCCGGCGGTGGCCGGGCCGTCCTCTGTGGTGAGTCTGATTCGACGACGGCGGCCTCGTCCGCGGCGAGCTGGTCGGGTGCGGGTGGGTCGATCGCGTCCGAGACGGATCGACCGTGTCCGGGATGGGCCGGTCTTGTCGGTGATGGGCTGGTCGTGTCCGCGCGGCCGTGCCTGCGGCGGATCGACCGCGCCCGTACTGCCGGCGACCGCCGCCCGAGCGCACGGACGACGGCCAGGCCGGGATGCCTGCCTCGGCACCTCCGACGCCGAGGCGGACACGGTGAGCGCCCACGAACCGCACGGGTCGTGGAAATCGGCCGCCGCCCGGCGGTCGCCCGGTCGCCCGGTCGCCCGGTCGCCCGGGCAGCGGCAGGCGGGAAGCGCGGGCCGGCTCATCGTCATCGCCTCGCGCGGGGCCGGGGCAGGGCCCGGCGGAAGACGGCCGCGGCTTCCGGCGAGACGGCCCCGGCGGCCGGCGCGGTCGCTCCGCCGCCGGGCTCGCCGGCTCCCCGTCGTACCCACTACGGCCGCCAGGGATCGGCGATCCCTGGTTCGACGAGTCCTGAACAACCGCGCCGCGGCGGCCGAGCATGGGTGACATCGCGCCGAACCACCGGCTCGTGCGACTCCAGGAGAGATCCCATTGCCGAAGACCATGGACATCCCCGTACCGGACCTCACCGGGAAGCGCGCCCTCGTCACGGGTGCGAGCGACGGGATCGGCCTCAACATCGCCGCCCGGCTCGCCAGGGCGGGAGCCGAGGTCGTGATGCCGGTCCGCGACCAGGCCAAGGGGGACGCCGCCGCACAGCGCATCAGGGAACGCACACCGGGCGCGCGGCTGGAGGTGCGCGGCCTCGATCTCTCCTCGCCCGCGTCGGTGGCCGCGCTCGCCGACGAGCTGCTTCGCGACGGACGTCCGCTCGACATCCAGATCAACAACGCGGGCGTCATGAGGCCGCCCGGTCGACGGGTCACCGACGACGGCTTCGAACTGCAGCTCGTCACCAATCACCTCGGTCATTTCGCCCTGACCGCGCGGCTGTCGCCCCTGCTGCGGGCCGCCAGGGCACACGTGACGACCCAGGTGAGCATCGCCGCCGACGAGCGCTCGGTGAACTGGGACGACCTCAACTGGGAGCGCGGATACAACGCGAGCGGGGCGTACAGCTCGTCGAAGATCGCGGTCGGCCTGTTCGCGGTGGAACTCCACCGGCGCAGCGCCCGGCACGGCTGGGGCATCCGAAGCACGTTGGCGCAGCCGGGAATCTCGCCCACGAACCTGCTGGCCGCGCAGCCGAGCATGGGCAGGGCGCGAGACACCACCGGGGTGAAGGTGATTCGAGCCCTCTCCCGCCGGGGCATCCTGGCGGGCACGGCGGAGTCGGCCGCGTTGTCGGCCGTGTACGCCGCGACCAGCCCGGCGGCCCAGGGCGGTCACCTGTACGGTCCGAGCGGATTCCTACGGCTGAGCGGCCTGCCCGCCGAACAGCCGCTGTACTCCCGCCTGGCGAGCGAGGAGGACGGCAGACGCATCTGGGAGCTGTCGGAGCGGCTGACCGGCGTACGCTTTCCGGCCTGATCCCGTCCGCCGAGTCGATCGCGCCCGAGCCGGGGATCGTCGATCCCCGCACAGACCGCCGAAACCCGGCGACCATGGGACGGCGACCCCCGTACACCACCCGCCCCCGTTCGGAGACCCGCCTGATGGACAGAGATCAGCTGGCCGACTTCCTCCGCCGCAGGCGCGAGGCGTTGCAGCCCGAGGACGTCGGACTCGGCCGCGGCTCACGCCGACGCACGCAGGGCCTCCGCCGCGAGGAGGTCGCCGCGCTGTGCGACATGTCGGTCGACTACTACGGCCGCCTCGAACAGCGCCGAGGACCGCAGCCGTCCGAACAGATGCTCACGGCGATGGCGCGAGGCCTGCGACTCACCCTGGACGAACGCGACCACCTGTTCCGGCTCGCGGGCCACAACGCGCCGCTTCGGGCACTGCGCGGTGACCACGTCTCGCCGGGCCTCATGCGCGTCCTGGACCGGCTCGCCGACACGCCCGCCCAGGTGATGACGGAGATCGGCGAGACGCTGGTGCAGACCCCGCCGGCGACGGCGCTGTTCGGCGACGAGACCCGATTCCAGGGGCTCATGCGCAGCATCGTCTACCGCTGGTTCCTGCACCCCGAGTCCCGCGCGGTCTATCCCGCCGAGGACCACGCGGCGCTCTCGCGGGCCTTCACCGCCGACGCCCGCACCGTCTACGCCAAGCACGGGGCCGGCTCCCGTGCAGCCGCGGTCGTCGACGCGCTGCTCGCCCAGAGCACCGAGTTCGCCCGACTCTGGCAGGCACACGAGGTGCGCACCACGCACGCTCAGGAGAAGCGATTGCGGCATCCGGAGGTGGGAATTCTGGAGATGCAGTGCCAACTTCTGCACGATCTCGGGCAGGGTCAGTCCCTGCTGGTGCTCACCGCCACCCCCGGCACCGACAGCTACGAGAAGTTGCGGCTGCTCTCCGTGCTCGGCGCCCAGCGCCTCGGCTCAGGCGCCTGACGGGGGACGCGTGACGCCTCTCGCGGTGCGCATTCGACGTCCTCGGGGTTGTCGCCCGGTCCGACGGGCGAGCGGGAATCGAGAGAGGACGACGGCCCGTCAGGCGTGAGAACGATGACGGGCGTCAGAAGGAAGAACGGCGACTTGTCAGGCGTGAGAACGACGAGTTGTCAGATGTGACGACGCGACGTCATAATGTCGAGTGCCCGAGCCTCAGATCGTGACGATGTGAGATCGGGTCCACTTCGGTAGTGGGTGTGACAGGAGGGACAGTCCTGCCACACCCTTCTCACCGACCGAACAGACGCGAGACTTCCGCCAGGAATTCAGTCGCCTGCGTCAGCACGATGCAGAGGACCAGCCACGTTCCGACCGAAGCACCGAATCGTGGCTGGTCTCTCCTCGCTGGACGATTACACACGGACACCCCCTCTCGAACCCGATGATGCGGCCTCCCTGTGAGGTCGCGACATCACACGCGAGAGGGGACGCCGTTCGCCGATCCAGGTGAACTGGATCTTATAACAAGATGGCAACTATCGCGAAATTCGTTGACTGAGCAATGACATCGCGATGGTCGGCGTCGCGGCGTCCCGCGGAGACCGGACGGAACAGCCGCGAGACGACCAGAAGGCGTGAGGTCGGGCGGTGCGTACGACGGGACGACGCGCTGTATCCGGTGACGTCGCCGCGGTCGGTCGCACGGACGGCGTGATCGAGGCGTCGGAGACCCGGCGGATCCAGGTCGGCAGGGGATCGCCCCGCCGGTGTCGCGGCCTCTCCCACGGCCGTGGATCGTGCTCACCCGCTCGCAGATCCCGATCCGCCCCGGTGGCCCCCGACCAGACGAACGCCGATCAACGGAACTGGAACGGGCGGAGCAGGCCGCCCGGCCGCCCCGCCCGTGCCGTCCCACCCGTTCCGTCCTGTCAGGTCACGGCGTGTACACCGCAGGCCTGGGCGCGGTGGCCATGCCGTCGCCGAGGAAGAAGCTCGGGTGCGGCGGCTGGTTGTAGGCCGTGTTCTGCCAGGCGATGGCGACCCGGTACTGGGTGTCGTGCATCAGGGTGGTGATCCGGCGGTCGGTCTGGTGCGGCGTGCTGTAGATCCGCAGCGCGCGATGGTCGGTCGTCGGCCAGATGACCTCCTCGCGCCAGTCTCCGAACAGGTCCCCGGACAGCGACGGCGTCGCCTTCGTGCCGTTGTTCGAGGTGACACCGCTGCCGGTGAGCAGCCTCGTGTCGCCGGACGGCCCGTACTTGTCGATACGGGTGCCGTCGAGCAGCTCACGCACCGGGTCGGCGTCCCACCAGATGAGGAAGTTGGTCGACGAGGGCTTGCGGCCCACGTTCTGGCCCTGTGGATTGCGGATCTGACCGTCACGTGACGACCACGACTCGGCGCCGGGACTGCCCGCCCAGATGTCGCCGGAGACGCCCCGCCCGTTGTCTCCACCGGAGGCCGTCCGCCACAACGTCTCGCCGGTGCGGGCGTCGGCGAGCCAGGAACCCGGCTGGTTGGAAGCCTCGTTGACCTTGAAGTACTCCAGGCCGGGCCTGCTCGGATCGAGATCACCGACGTGTCCGGCGTCGCCGTGGCCGGTGCCGTTGGCCCACAGGCCGTGTCCGTTGTCGTCGACGGCCATCGCGCCGTAGAGGATCTCGTCCCTGCCGTCGCCGTCGACGTCGGCGATCGACAGACTGTGGTTGCCCTGGCCGGCCCACCGCGGGCCGTTGGTGGAGCTGTTGCTGTCGAAGGTCCACCGTCGGGTCAGCGAGCCGTTGCGGAAGTCCCAGGCGACGATGACCGACCGCGTGTAGTAGCCGCGAGCCATGATCAGACTCGGCCGGACGCCGTCGAGATAGGCGGTGCCCGCCAGGAACCGGTCCACGCGGTTGCCGTAGTCGTCGCCCCAACTGCTGACGTTGCCCCGGAGCGGCACATAGTCCACAGTCGACAGAGCTCGTCCCGTGGTGCCCTCGAACATCGTCAGGTACTCGGGGCCTGCCAGTACATAGCCGGAGGAGTTGCGATGATCGGCATTGGCGTTGCCGATCACGGTGCCCACCCCGTCACGGGTCGCGTCGGCGGTCTTGGCCGCCACCTCGGCGCGGCCGTCGCCGTCATAGTCGTAGACCTGGAACTGGGTGTAGTGCGCTCCGGCCCGGATGTTGCGTCCGAGGTCGATCCGCCACAGGCGTGTCCCGTTCAGCTTGTAGGCGTCGAGATAGACGTTGCCGGTGGTCCCGGATTGGGCGTTGTCCTTGGCGTTGGTCGGGTCCCACTTCAGCACGATCTCGTACTGCCCGTCGCCGTCCAGGTCGCCCACGCTGGCGTCGTTGGCGACGTAGGTATAGCCGCTGCCGCCTGCGGGCTGCTGGATCGGCACGTCCAGATAGCCGGCGCCGAACCGCAGTGCGGGCGGCGATGCGGCCTGCTCGGATCCGTCGACCACGGCTCGGACGGTGTAGGTGCTGCCCGCCGCCGCACCGGCGTCCAGATAGTTGGTCGAGTTCGTGATGGGGGAGGAGTTGAGTCGTGTGGAGCCCCGATAGACGTTGAAGCCCACCGAGTCCGGGTCGGTGGCCAGCCAGCGCCAGCTGACCAGATTGCCGTTTCCGGAGCGGACGCTCACCACCCCGCGATCGAGGGCCTCCACCTGGCGCGCCGTCTGCGACGGGGTCGGGTCGTCTGCGATCGTGTCGGTTCGGGACGAGTCCACGGGGGAGGGCTGGTAGGCGTTGGCGGTCGGGACGGCCAGCGAAAGCGAGGCCAGCACGGCAAGCGCGGGGAGGGTGCTACGGCGTAATCGTCGTGATCTCACGCAAAGATCTCCTTTGATCTCCAGTGGCTGACGGCGGCCCGCCGCGCCCCGGCGACGCCGATCGCACGGGCAGAATGAGGACCGCCAGGTCGACCCGGCACCTATCGCGGTATCGCGCGCCGCTCCCTGCGCTGCACTGTCACCTATTGTGCGATGTCGACCCTAAGAATGATTACCACGACGCTCCCCGACAGTGGTACCCGCCGACGGATCGTGGCCGGAATCGGCGATGACCTCCCCTCGCCCTGGTTGTTCGACGGCGCTCTCTGTCGTCAAGTGCCGTGCTGTCCGTGCAGGTGGGAGCTGGTCCGATCGGATCGCGACGGGGTCCGACCGCGAAGAGACACGACGTTTCTTCGTTCGATGAAGTGGAACTTCCTCGATTCCCTCGTCGAATATCGAGGTCACATTCGACGGGCGGCCGTCGGGGCTCTCGGCGGATTCGGCTGAGTGGTGGAGCAGTATTCATCCCGCCGAGGTCGACCCGGCCGACTCTGCGGACTCCGATTCGTCGTCGGCGGTCTTCTCGTCGCCGCGTCGACGGAAGAAGGCGAAGCCGGGAATGCCCAGCACCGCCTTTCTGACCTCGTCCGCCACCCCGAGCAGATCGTGGATGTCCGGGCCGACGCGGTCCAGGGTCGACAGAATCGGCAGGATGTCCTCGAGCAGGTGCTCGGTCAGCACCGGCAGCTTGTCGACCAGTCGGATGGCCGCCGTGACCTCCTGCGGAGAGAGCCCGTCGACGAACCGGGTCGCCATCGGCGCGAGACGCTGGGCAAGCGGCTGATAGAGCGCGAGGACCTCGGCTGCCGCCCGGGATGTCCGCGCAGCCTCGGTGACGACCGCCCCCGCCGTGCCTGCCACCCGACCTGCGTCGCCGACCGTCCCCGACGCCGCCGTGACGATGTCGTCGGCACGGCCGACGAGGGCCTCGGCCTCCGCGACGACCAGACGGGTGCGCGCGAGCAGATCGTCGGCGGACTCCACGACGGCGTCGATCCGCACGACCAGGGCTTCAACGGCCTCCACCAGCCGGAACACCCGGCCGGGCAGCGCGACGACGGCGACCGCCGAGCCTACGGCCAGGCTCGCCGTCCTGGTCACCGTCGTCCCGAGCCGATCGACGACGGCCGCCGGATCGAGTCCCCACCACTCCATCCCGCCACTGTGCACCCCACACGGCCGGCAGGCGAGCCGATACCGCCAGGCCGCCCTCGGTCGGGCTGTCGTCGGAAGGCGACGCCGCTCGTCGCGGGCACCACCACCGGCTGCCTGCTTGCGCGGGTGCTGTGCTCGGGGCAGGGCCGTGGCGGCCGGGTCGAGCGCGGGGACGAGCCGGTGGGGCGGGGGCCGTGTCGGCGGGGCCCGGGCGGTGAAGGGCATGATGAGCCCATGCGCGACGTGGAGATCCAGGACGACGGCATCCGGCTGGGCCAGTTCCTCAAGTTGGCCGACCTCGCTGCCGACGGCGGCGACGCGCGCGAGCTGCTCGGCGCGGGCGAGGTGACGGTGAACGGCGAGCCCGAGTCCCGACGCGGCCGACAGCTCCTTCCCGGCGACGTCGTCATGGTCGGCGAGGACAGGGTGCGGGTGTTCGCGCCGGGGGCGTGAGGTCCTGCTCCGTCGTGCGCGATGGCGAGAATAATTGTGAGCGCAATGACCTAATTCGGTGCAGTTCACTCTTTAGAGTTAATTTCTCCGTCGTGGGCCGAATTCTCCTGGAATCCACCCGAATTGTCGGGTCGCTCCTCTAGCTTCCTCGGCGTGATCGAGGATCATTCAGCATCGCCACCGCGATCGTCCGTTGCCCGGGACGGTGATCGCGATCTGTTGCGGGCCTGGGCCAAGTCGGCGAACGAGTCGGTACCCCACCCGCTGATCTGCCATGCCCTCGATACGGCGGCGGTCGCCTATCGACTGTATCCGCTGCTGCTCGGACCCACGGTCCAAGCCGAGATGACGGCGGCCTTCGGCCGGTTCGGCGGCCCGGGCGGCGCGGAGGAGAACGCTCGCTGCTGGGCGGCCGTCCTCAGTGGGCTTCATGACCTCGGCAAGATCGCTCCAGCGTTCCAGGCCCTGCGGATCGATCTAGCGCTCCGGTCGCATGCCGATGCACCGACGGAGCCTGCCCTGCGACGGGCGGCGCAGCCGAAAGGCGCCGTCCGAGTCGACCCGCCGCACGGCTGGGTCACCCAACTGCACCTGTCTCGGATGTTGAGGGAGGTGAAGGCGCATCGGTCGATGATCGAGGCGATCGCCTGGGGACTCGGCGGACATCATGGATACATTCCGGATGCCGCCCGTCGCGCCGAGACCGGCGCCATGATTCGGGACAACGGAGGAAGGGACGAGGAGCAGCGGGCCCGGAACCTGGTCGGGCGACTGCTCGAACTCTGGAAGCTGCCCGCGTGGGATTCGCTTCCCTGGCGCACTGAGAACTCCACGGCGGAGATCGGCCTGGCGGGCGCGGTCGGGCTGGCCGGACTCACCTCGGTCAGTGACTGGATCGCCTCGGATCGAGACAACTTCCCGTGGGTCGGCCCTGACATCGAGCTGGTCGAGTACGCGCAGGGCACCGACCCGCAGGCGGTCAGGGCAGTGACGAGGCTGGACTGGACGCCATGGCGACCACCCGAGAACACGGGCTTCACGACGCTGTTTCCCGGCACCGAGACCGAGCCGACCGTTCCTCGCCCGGTGCAGGTGGCAGCGGAGCGGCTGCTCGACGGCGTGACGGAGCCGGGCCTGCTCGTGGTGGAGGCACCCACCGGCGAAGGGAAGACCAGGCTGGGCATCCAGGCTGCGGCCGTCCTGGTACGCAGGCTTGGCTTGGCCGGCATGTACCAGGGCATGCCCACCCGGGCCACCGGCGATCAGGTCTTCACCGAACTCGACGACCTGGTCACGAATCACCAGCCCGCCATGCGGGTGCGTCTCTTACACGGCGCCGCCGATCAGCATCCGAGGATTCAGGCGCGAATCGCGGCGGCAGGCGGCCCGAAAAGGCGTCGCCGTCCCGTCGTGGTCGCGGACGTCGACCGGGATCACGAGGACGAGCCGCAGGGGGCGGTCCCGGAATGGTTCGTGCGCAACCGAGGCATCATCGCCCCCGTCGGCACCGGCACGATCGACCAGATGTTGATGGGCGTGATCCGCTCGAAGCACGTCTTCGTTCGGCTGACCGGACTGTCCAACAAGGTATTGATCCTCGATGAGGTGCACGGCTACGACCTCTACATGTCCATCCTGATCGACCGGTTGCTCCATTGGGCGGGCAGGCTGGGCGTGCCCGTGATCCTGATGTCGGCGACGCTGCCCACGAACCGGAAGAACGAGCTGATCCGAGTCTGGCGAGCGGGACGGCTCGGACTGCCTGTCGCGAAGGTCGACCTGGTGCAGGTTGCGTCCTCCTACCCGGAACTGACCTGGGCGGATGCAGGCGGGGTGCGCACCTGGAGGGACATCGAGCCCGCGTCCGGGGCGGCGAGGGTTTCGCAGCGCAACGGCAATCGCGTCATCGCGGTCGATCTCGACACGCTCCCCGACGACGACGATGTCGACGCGCGGGCGGACTGGCTGCTCGACGAGGTCAAGGCCGCGCTGGACGCGGGGCAGGACATCGGGATCGCCGTGGTGCACAACCTGGTGCGGCGAGTGAAGGCGACAGACGAGGCGCTTCACCGGGCGTTGTCCCGACGCGGCGGTCGACACGGTTTCGGCGGGCTCGAACGGATCACCATCACCAGCCATCTGACGGCGGCCGAGCGCGCCGCGGCGGAAGAGAGACTGACGGCCCGGTTCGGCCGGGCAGCCACCGAGACCGGCCCCACCATCGTGATCGGCACGCAGGTCCTCGAACAGGGCCTCGACCTCAGCTTCGACCTGATGGCGAGTGATCTCGCGCCGATCGACAGCCTGATCCAGCGTGCGGGACGGATTCGCAGGCACGAGGACCGGGGCACCGAGCCGCTGTTCGTGCGGCTGGTGGTGATGGGCGCTACCCGGACGTCGAAGGGCGTGGAGTTCCCGTCGCACACCGTGCGGATCTATCCCGCGCTGCTCCTGCTTCGCACCTGGTTGTTACTCGCCGCCCTGCCGCGTGCGCACGGCGAGCAGAGCGAACACAGGGACCGCAGCGGCCTCGGGCCGTCGGAGGGAGATCGACTCATCCACTGCCCAGCCGATCTGCGCGGCCTGGTCGACGGGCTCTACGCCGAGGAGTTCGACCAGCCGGTGCCGCCGGAACTCGCGGCGGCCTGGAAGAAGGCCACGGCTGCCGCGGCTCTGGCGCGGGACGACGCCCATCGCGCTGACAAGGTCCGTGTGCCGCAGCCCGTCGGCCAACTCGTCTTCGGCGGGTTGACGGGTAATCCGACGTCGGCGAATCAGACTCGCAAGAAGGGGCGTCCGGATGACGCAGGATGACCGGGGCCGTGCCGCGGATCGTGTGGAGCCTGCCGAGCTGCGTCTCGTGATCCTGCTCGCGGACGACGTCACCGAACCGGCCACCCGCATAGGGGAGCAGTCCGCGACCCCACTGGCGGGAGACACGCCGCTGGTCCTCCACCGGTTCGGCGAGCTGACCGAGGAGATGGAGACCGCCCTGTGGAACTCCTCCCTCCGCCTGACCCCACCGTATGAGTTCTCGGCGGCGGTCGTCGACGCACTGGCCGAGCTGCCGACGCCTGCCGCCTTCGTGGACTCCGGTTGGCTGGGTGGATACCGGGCTCTGGTCCTGCCCCCTGACGGCGTCGCCATCGGTGGTGCGCGCGTGCGGTACGAGAAAGGCCTGGGGCTGCTCGTCCGGGAGTATTAGGTGATCACCGCAGGCGGCTCAGCAGCTCGACCGGGTCTGCGAGTCCTGCGGCCCTCCTGGGTGCGGAGTCTGCCCGCGGACGCACGAATTCCTTCCGTCCGAATCTGCTCCTTGATCGATCGACAGTCTTCACATGTGGGGTGAGATGCGATTCAACCTTCTTGACGAGCCGTGGATTCCCGTCGTGACGCTGGAGGGAGCCTCCGTCGAAGTCGGCCTCGCCGATCTGTTCGGTCGGTCCGGTTCGCTGTGCAGGCTGGTCGGGGCGTCGCCGACGATGACGGCCGCCCTGTATCGACTGGTCCTGGCCGTGACACATCGAGTCTTCCGGCCTGCGACGGATGAAGACTGGGCGCAGCTGTGGGAACGTGATGACCTGCGTACCAGGCAATGGGAGGACTTTCTGGCACGCGATCGGAATTCATTCGATCTCTTCCACCCCGAGCGGCCGTTCCTGCAAAGCCGAAGTCTCTCCTCCGTCGCCCCGTCGGGTATTGCTCGGTTGGTGCCCTTTCGGGCGAGCGGCAGTAATGCCACGCTCTTCGACCACACCACCTCGGCCGACAGACTGACGCTGAGCCCGGCCGAGGCAGCCCGATGGCTGGTGACTCTGCAGTGCTACGACCCGGGCGGGCTGAAGTCGGGCGCCTATCCGAAGGCACCGAGATCCTCGGAACGGGCGCCCGCCAACAACTTCGGCTGTGTGGTGGTGGAGGGCGGCACCCTCAAGGAGACGCTGCTCCTCAATCTCCTCTCCTACGATCCCCTGATCGACCAGCCTCCCGGGACTGGAGTACAAGACCGCCCGAGCTGGGAGGACACCGAGGTCGGCGGTCCGGAGCCCGTCGAACGGACGCCGCTCGGCTGGACCGACCTGCTGACGTGGCCCTCGCGGCGGGTACTGCTGACCACCGACGGCGACCCGGACGATCCGGTGGTCGACGGCGTCGTGATCACCCCGGGAACCAGGCTGCGTCCGGTCGCCGAGGACCAGGAACACGAATGGATGGCGGCGTTGCGCAGGCCCATAGTGCGGGGCACGGCGCGGGGGAACTCCAAGCGGTATCCCGTTCGGCTGGAAGAACAACGGGGAGTCTGGCGCCATGCCGAGGAGCTGTTGCTGGCCGCCGAGCAACGTCGGAACATCGAGCAGAGCGATCGGCGACGGCCCGCCGCACTGGACGCGATCGCCCGGCGGACCGAATACGGCCTGCTGCCCGAGGATGCCGTCTTCACCCTGCGTGTCTTCGGCCAACAGCTCGACAGCAAGCAGGCCGTGGTGCAGACCTGGCTGGAGGAGTCGGTGCCCGCACCGGTCGCCCTGCTGCGCACGGAATCGGAGCGGGAACGGCTCGGTGCGGTGGTCGGCCATTCCTGCCGCCTCGCCGACGACGTGGGATTCCTGCTTCGGCGGCTGGACAAGGGATACCGCGAGGACTTCGCCGTGAAATCCCCGCCCGCGTTGGAGGTGTCCTACTGGCCGCAGCTGACCGCGCCGTTTCACACCTTCATCCTCGACCTGGGTGCGGCGATGCGGTCCGACCGGAACGGTTCCCAGGAGCATGCCGCCGTCGAAGCATGGCGTCGCGCGGTGGCCCGCGTCGCCAACGCCGCGGCCGACCGCTGGGTGTACGGCGCGGCCCGACGGGGTGCCCGAGAGCTTTCCCTGGCAGGAAAACACGACGGCCGCTTCCGCGCCGAGTTGGGGACGCGGCTCGTGCTCTACCGACGAGAGGTCGGCGCGTTCCTCTATTCCGATGATCGGCGCGAGCAGCGCACTGATCACCGCCCCGACGAGGGAGAGCCCACGTGACGACGGAGACGCAGGCCACCCGGCGTGCCAGGAATCGCGATGTATTCACCGACTCGCTGTACCTGCTGCACTCGAAGCTGAACTCCGAGAACCCTTATCTGGTGTCGGAGGCGCGTCGGGCGCTGGCCTCGCTGCGCCGGAGCCTGTCCGGCACACATCAGGCGTCGCACGCCTACCGACTGGTCTTCGACGCGCTGCCCGCGGAAGGGGAGCAGGAGGCCTGGCTCCTGGTCGGCGGCCTGTTCGGCATCCATCCGCAGCCGCGGCAGGCGCGGGGGCGCGACAGCAGCCGCACGCTGGGGATCGCCATGCGCGACCTCAAAGGGGATGGGGAGAACACCATCGACCGCCGGTTCGAGCAGCTGCTCGGGGTCGACCGGCGAAACCTCCCGCACTACCTGCGTCACATGGTCCAGTTGCTGCGCAGCAAGAAGATCGCCCTCGACTACGGGCTGCTGCTCGACGACGTGATCGTTCTCCTCGGCGAGCGCACCGAGGAGGCGACGAAGCGGCGGGTCCGCCTCGCCTGGGCGCGGGACTACCACCGGCCCCGACTCCAGCCAGCCGATCCGGAACCGGACGGTGACGTCGATCCAGCAGGCGAGCCCGCCGACAGCCCCGCCGATTCCGCAGGCTCCACCATCGACACGGAGAACTGAATGATCATCGAACTGCACCTGCTCCAGTCGTTTCCGGTGAGCAACCTCAACCGCGACGACATGGGCCAGCCCAAGACGGCCACCTTCGGCGGAGCCGTTCGGGGCCGGATCTCCAGCCAGAGTCTGAAACGTTCCGCCCGGCAGTACTTCACCCAGAACGGGCTGGCCGAGGAGGAGACCGGTGTTCGGACCAAGCGCCTCCTGCACCAGGCGGCGGCCCGGTTGACGGAGAAGAACCTCGGCCCCGAGGAACACACCAGGCTGATCGTGGCGGAAGGCCTGGCGACGCTGGGCTTCGGCATCGACCGCAGCACCCAGCTCACCGAATACCTGCTCTTCGTCGGGCGGCAGGCCTCGGAGTTCCTGGCGCAGTACTGCATCGACAAACAAGCGGAGTTGATCGCCAAGGTCGAGGAGAAGGCCGCCGCCGCGGCCAAGGCCGAGCAGAAGAAGTCGGCCGCCAAGGACGGCACACAGCCCCCCGCGAAGCCCGCCGCCAAGGCCGCGAAGATCAAGCCGTCGAAGGAACAGCTCGAAGCGGCGGCCAGGGTCCTGGACGCGCGTCGGGTCGCCGACGTCGCCCTCTTCGGGCGGATGATCGCCGACAACAAGGGTTTCAACGTCGATGCCGCCTCCCAGGTCGCACACGCCATCTCCACCCACGCGGTGGCCTCGGAGTTCGACTACTACACGGCCGTCGACGACGAGAAGCCCGGGGACGCCTCCGGCGCCGACATGATCGGCACGGTCGATTTCAACTCGGCCTGCTACTACCGGTACGCCAACGTCGACCTGGGCCAGCTCGGCACGAACCTGGGGGGCGACGGTGATCTGCTGGCCCGCACCGCCCGGGCCTGGCTGTATGCCTTCGTGCAGGCTCGGCCCAGCGGCAAGCAGAACTCGATGGCCGCGCTGACCATGCCGCACGCGTTCCTCGGCGTGGTGCGGGACAGCGGGACGTGGAACCTGGCCAACGCCTTCCTCAAGCCGGTGGACAGCCTCGATCTGATGACCGACTCCACTGAGCGGATGCTGCACCATTTCGGCTCGCTGCGCCGCTTCTACGGCGACACCGCGATTCGTTCGGTCACCGCGGCCACGGTCTCCGGCGACCTGCCGCACGTCGCCGTCGACGACGTCGCACCGAGCCTCGACGACTTCGCGAGCCGGGTGCTGACCACGGCGGGCGTCTCGCCTCGGGAGCAGCCCGAGACCTTGGTTCCGGCGCCGTGACGCTCTCGCTTGCGGTGTGCTTCGACGCGCCGATGCAGTCCTGGGGCACGAGATCCGCGTATATCAAGCGGGACACCGCCCGGGAACCGACGAAGTCCGGGGTGGTCGGCGTCGTTGCGTCCGCGATGGGGATCGACCGGGACGACCGAGCGTCGATCGCCGCACTGGCGGAGTTGAGGCTCGGCGTTCGCGTCGATCGGGAAGGACTACTGGAAGTCGACTTTCACACCGCACAGAACGTTCCGAACACCGAGGGCGGCGGGCATCGCACGGTGGTCAGCCACCGCTATCACCTGTCCGATGCACTGTTCCTGGTGGTTCTGGCGGGGGAGGGGCCCGAACAGGAGGCGCTGTTGCTGCGGGCCGAGGCGGCGCTTCGGTCTCCGGCGTGGCCGCTGTTCTTCGGCCGTAAGGCCTTCGTCCCGTCCCGGCCGCTGCTGGGCGAAGGTTCGGCGGAGGCTCCGTCCGGCTGGGGCCTGTCGGAGCGATCGCCGGCTGCGGTCCTCCACGAGCACCCGTGGCTGGAGACCGGCGTCAACCGCGCCCGGATCAGCGCTCGCCTTCACGGTGCAGGCGATCCGGATCCGCCGCCCCCGCTTCGAGCCGTGATCGACTGCGACGCCACCGACAAGAACGCCGAGATCCGCTCCGACCATCCACTGTCCTTCGCCCGGGGCGATCGCCGTTTCGCCAGCCGATCCTTCACGACGCTTCACATCCCGCTCACGCCAGCCATGATCTCGCCGGGAGACCGCCCGTGTTCCTGAGTCGACTCACCGTCGACGTGACCTCGCGGAACTTCCGCCTGGACTACGCCGACGTCCATCAGATGCACCGCACCGTGATGTCGGCCTTCCCCGACCTCGATGTCCAGCGGACCGCCCGCCAGCACTGCGGGGCGCTGTGGCGACTCGACGAGCACGAGCGCGGCTTCGTCCTGCTCGTGCAGAGCAGGCTGGAACCGAAGTGGGCGGCGCTGCCCGCCGATTACCTGGCCGCCCCGCCGGACGTCCGTTCGCTCGATCCGTTCCTACGGCTGATCGCTCCTGGTCGCAAGATCGGTTTCCGACTGGTCGGCAATCCCACTCGGGCGATTCATCCACCGGACTCCGTGTCGGGGAACAGGGGGCGCGGCAAGCCCGTGCCGCAGCGGCTGCCCGCCAAGCAGGTGGAGTGGCTGGCGCGGAAGGGCGAGCAGCACGGCTTCGTGTTGCCGGTGGGCCGCGACGGTCAGGCGGACGTCGCGCCCGCGCCTCGGCCGAGCCTGCACGGCCGAACAGACGGGAACAAGATCACCATCGAGCCCGTCCGCTTCGACGGGCATCTCGTGCCCACCGACGTCGAGGCCTTGCGTGCGGCGGTCCTCGGCGGGATCGGGCGGGCCAAGGCCTACGGGTGCGGCCTGATCAGCCTGGGGCCCGCGCGGGAGGCGGGATGAGGTGAGGCCACCGCCGGTGCCGCCGGGCTACACGTGACGGCGGCACCGGCTGGTGCGTGACCGACCACGATCCGCCGTGCTTGGCATTGTCGAATCACCATCGAATGGGTATTCGATTTCCGGGACAGCCGACGAATTCGGCCTCGGCCCGCGTGTATCGAGGACATCGTGGATTTCACCACTATGATCGATCGTCAGCGTGTCGGTGGGTGCGGCATGGTGGGCGGACGGCTTCCGGCGTGTCCGCGGGTAGCGGTGGGGGGATCATGGAGGAGGATTCCGAGCAGCAGAGCATCGGCGTGGTGAATGCCCTCGCCGGCACGGTCTTCGGCAGTGCGGTGCAGGCAGGTCCGATACACGGTGGATTTCATCTGCACACCGCTGAAAGGCCGGATCAGATCACGATTCCCCGGCAGATGCCGTTCGGATCGAGTCGCTTCACGGGCCGGGTCGAGGAACTTCGACTACTCGACGGAATGCGATCCGACAGCGCCGGTCGATTCATGACCGTCGTCTCCGGCCTGGGTGGAGTCGGGAAGACGACGCTGGCCGCCCACTGGCTGCGACAGCTCGCCGACGAGACACCGGACGGGCAGCTCTACGCCGACCTCGGCGGGTCCGGCGGCGGCGAGCCGGTCCCACCGGCCCGAGTGCTCGCGGGCTTCCTCCGGGCGCTGGGCGTCGCCGACGAACGGATTCCGGACGATCTGTCGGAGCGTGCGAGCCTGTTCCGCACGATGAGCGCCGACAAGGCCGTCGCCGTGCTGCTGGACGACGCCGCCACCGCGGCCCAGGTCCGACCGCTGCTGCCGTCCTCCGACCGGTCCGTGGTGGTGGTGACGAGCAGGGTGCGGCTCATCGGGCTCGGCATGGACGGTGCTCGTTTCGTCGATCTGTCGCCGTTGGACGACACCGGCGCCGTGGAGCTGCTGACACGCTTCGTCGGCGAGGAACGCGCTTCGGCGGAACGAGAGGCCACGGCGAAGCTCGCCCGGCAGTGCGGGGGCCTGCCCGTGGCGTTGTCGGTGGCCGGTGCGCGGTTGGCCGCCCGCCCCCGGCTCCCGGTCAGCCGCGTGGTCGACGAACTCGACGCGCACGACAGCAGACTGAGTCGGCTGTCGGTGGAGTCGGTGTCGGTGCAGACGATCTTCGACGTCGCCTATGCGAGTCTGCCCGCCGACGCCGCACGATTCGGCCCTCACCGGTGTCGACCGCCCGCGTCTCCACGATGACCGACTCGGTGGACAACTCCGTAAGGCGGTCACGTGGCGCCCGATCGTTCTCAGCCGCCAGTACGCACCCCCTGGCATGTACCCGCTTATGCAGGTGGATTGCAGATTAGCCTGTCAAGGTTAATCGAACCCGCTGAACGGCCCTGTGTCGAACGGGCATGTGGATGAACTCTAGAGGTGACCTGCCGTGGTCGACGAATCTCCCCGCCTGCGGCCGTCTGATCGTCGTACAGTGGTCTCGTGGCCAGGATGTAAAGGAGAAAAGGAAGGGTTCGATGTCGGGATTTGACGTGGTCCCCGAAGACGTGGCTTACGCGGGTAGGTGTATCGAAGAATTCGCGGAAAAGTCGTCGGCGGCGGCCAAGGAGGTCGGGGAGGTCGACGTCTCTGCCGGGGTGCCCCTTCCTGGATTGGACGATCTCGGGCTGGGGGACGGTTATGGTGCTAGCGACGCCGGTCATGTATTCGGAAGTTCGCTTGGATATGATTCGTTCGCCTGGGCTTATCAGCGGTGCGTCGCTGATGTTCGAGGGTATTTGCACGAGCTGGTGGAGTGTGCGGAGGAGACGGCTGCGGCCCTGAATGCGGTCGCCAACACCTACGAACGAGTCGACGAGGCTGGGGCGGCAGGTACTGTCTGATCTGGCTGTTATCCAGGGGGAGAGTGTGACCGAAGGAATCTTCACCGATGGGGACTTCGACGGAATTCGTCGCGAACTGCGCGGGCCGGCGAATGCGGCTCTCAATGCTATCGATCTGCTTCACCGGGTAGGAAGATTCGAGCACCTGGAGGGAGAGCTGGCTGCCGGCATCGATGCGCAAGTGCGAGATGATGGACTGAAGGCACTGCGGATATTCCGGGCTTTTTCGGGTCCCGATGTCGATGGAATGGGAGAATTTCGCAGTCATCTGCTCGGTGTCTACCGGGATTACGAGGATGCGGAGATCGAATTCCGGGAAGCCTTGAGAATTTCCGAGGATTGGCGAGGTGTGGCGGGTATTGCTGCCCGTAGGCATATCGACAAGTTGCAGAAGAGCTATGAGCAGGGCCTGATCGGCATTGGGCACATCATGTCTGGAATCGTAGCCGTACAGGACGCCATTCACGTCGCTCGGGAGGATCTGTCTCTTCTGGCGGAGTCGTTTTATGAAGCTGCGGAAGAATATCGAGAGACGCGGTCGCAGACCGATGTGAACTATGCCGGTCGGATCGCTGGTAATGGTATCGGGGGTGCCCTGACCGCGATCCTGATGGCTCCCAAGAACTTCACTATCGCCGGTGTGGCTGCCTCTGCCGTCGGCGTGGCTCTCACGGGGGAGCTCAGCAGCGCTTTGGGGTCGGTGTCTGGCGGTGATCCCGATAAGATAATCGATTCATTCTTCAGCGATGCCGACTTGATCCGGACGTCCTTGGATGAGGTGCTGGAACCTGCGCGCGAGAGTATGACTGAGAGCATCGGAGATCTGAGTCCTGTTCCACGTGTCCCGGACGCTGGTTTCGGACCCGAGTTCCAGCAGGCCGATTATGGTGTGGCCATCTTGTCAGGGCTGATCGGCGAGCCGTCGGGTAGTACGTCCACCCTTGTCGCCAGCCCTGCCGAAGACGACTCCTCTGTTGCAGAGGATTACGGTTCGGGTTCGATTCGCGACCGCCTTGCCGCGTCGCCCGAGACGGCATGATCCTGCTCCGCTATTGCGCGCCCACAGGTTCGATGCGAAGGCGATTGCGAGCGTAAGGCTCTCCGCAGGGTCGTGTGGATTCGAGAGTTCGAGGGCCGACTCTGAGGAGAGCCGACGACTGTGGTGGCGACTGTCGTTGCCTTCGTCGCGCCATCGGTCTTCTTCCGGGCCTTTCGTCGGTGGTTTGCCACGGAGGCTGCACTGCCGAGTACGGTGACGGTGAGACTCACCCGGTCCAGGAGGCCGACCACATGCTCCGGGGAGTCCGAGTCCGCGCCACCGCCGTGACGGACCTGGACGGATGCGACGACGCCGTGATTCCGCCTCGCCGTGTCACCGCGGACGGCCCTCGGCGCGCGGCGGCGTCTCGCCGCGCGCCACGCCTTCGGCCCCCGCAGGTCAGGTGTGCGCCGATTCTGACCGGACGGGTGAATTCCCTCGTGGAAATGATTACCGTTCGTGTAGCTTCCTGTTCGGATAGTGACATCTTCTCGCCTGAGACCCGCGTGTATGAAGGAGCTTCCGTGACGGCCCCTGTCCAGTTGTCCATCGAAGACGCTCGGCCGCTCCACGTGGACCCGATACTCCGGCAGCTGCAACGCCTGAGCCCCGTCCACCGGGTGCGCACCGCCTCGGGGAGCGCCGCGTGGCGGGTCACCGGCTATCGGGAGGTACGGCAGCTGCTGGAGGATCCCCGCCTGGGCAGGTCGCATCCGGACCCGGACAACGCCGCGCGCACCGGTGAGGCCGCCATGCTGGGCAGGCTTCGCGGCAGCCACGAGACCGAGAAGGCCGACCATCTCCGGATGCGCACGCTGCTGCGCCCACAGCTGGCACCCGGTCGCGTCCGGTCCTGGCGGCCGCGAGTGGAGGAGATCGCCGCCGAACTGCTCGATGAGCTGGCCACACGGCGGCGACCGGCGGACCTCAACACGGCCTTGGCGCAGCCGCTGCCCGGCAGAGTGATCGCCGAGGTGCTCGGCGTGCCGGTCGCCGACCGCGAACGGTTCCAGGCCTGGACTCACGCCGCCGGCTATGTGAAGGACCGCGACCACTCCGAGCAGGGCTTCGCACGGCTCGTCGACTACGGCCGGGAGCTGGTCGCCCGCAAGCGTCGTGAGCCTGCCGACGACGTCATCTCCCGACTCTGCGCCGCCGAGCCGGTCGACGGCGTCGAACTCGACGACGAGGCCGTCGCGGTGTTGTCCATGACCCTGCTGTTCGGCGGCGAGGCCACCGTGATGGCCATCGGCCTCGGCGTCCTCACCCTGCTGTCCCACCCCGCGCAATGGGGACTGCTGCTGGCCGAACCCGCCCTCATCCCGGCGGCGGTGGAGGAGATCCTGCGGGGAATGGACAAGGGCGGCGACGGAATCGCCCGCTACGCCCACACCGACGTCGACATCGCGGACATCACGATCCGAGCCGGGGAACTCGTCCTGCTCGACACCGGCGCCGCCAACCATGACGACACGGTCTTCGTCGACCCCGACCGGCTGGACGTCACTCGCCAGGCCGCCTCCCACCTCGCCTTCGGGCACGGCATCCACTACTGCATCGGCACGGCGCTGGCACGCCTCGAACTACAGGCCGTCCTCGGCCTGCTGATCCCGCGGTTCCCCACGCTGCGGCTGGCCGTTCCCGTCGAAGAGCTGCGCATCGATCGCGACATCCTCGCGGGCGGCCTCACCGCCCTCCCCGTCACCTGGTGATCTGGTGCCGCCTGCGACGGCCGACCGCGCAGCCGGGCGGTCGGCCCGGCGGCCGCGGGGACGCATCGCGAGCTCGGTACGCGGCCGCGACGGTGCTCGCAGGCCCAAGGCCCGGCCGCTGCTTCGGGAGCGGCCGTCGGACGACGCTCGACGACGTCTCCACCTGTTCGGCGGCGGCCGGTCCGCCGCCGTGGGGCACACACGATCTCGGGCCGTGGGCACGCGGTTCCGACGCGAACGACGATCGCGGTCGGGCGTATGACGGGCGACCGGGCGCACGGCGGGGAATCCGACCCGACTCGCGTGATCGATTCCCGTCGTCGGCGGCGGAAACCGTGGAGATCGTGCCGGTGCGGTGAATTTCGTGCCGTCGACGATTCCGCGTCGCGATCGCTCCCGCCTGTCGATCCGATGTGGACTCGACGACGTCGTCGCGCGGATCCCGGCCGACGCGCGTCGTCGAGGCGCCGTGGCGGCGGGCCGTCGACAGCCGTGGCCACGGCGTCATGCCTGCCGCCCGGTCGGACCTGGTGACCTGCGACGATCCACGAGCCGCCCGGCGACGGGCCGCCGGCTGCAGTCCTTTGTAGACGGGCATGACGTCGGGCGGGGACGGCCCGCCGGACCGGTTCCCCCGATCGAGCTGTTCTGTCACGTGCTGACGCGGAGACCGTCCGGCTCGGTCTCCTGCTGCTAGTGTTGACGCGATTCCCAGGTGACCCGGTGGTGGTGCGCAGCGTCGCGCCGCGAGAATCACCCGCCCGCGTCGGGCCGCCATGATCCGTCGATTCCGCGAAGCAGCGATCTCATGGCTCACGACGTCAACGGACATCCGTATTGTCCGCACCGGGACCCGTGCCGACGATGGTGGTGCGTGCACCGGTTCCTCGTCGTGCTGCTCACGATCTGGACGTTGATCATCGGACTCGTCGCGATGACCAGCGGTCCGACCCACAGTCTCGAGCGGGGCGCGGTGGTCTGTCGTGATCTCGACGGG
This sequence comes from Actinoalloteichus hoggarensis, assembly GCF_002234535.1. Taxonomy (NCBI): domain Bacteria; kingdom Bacillati; phylum Actinomycetota; class Actinomycetes; order Pseudonocardiales; family Pseudonocardiaceae; genus Actinoalloteichus; species Actinoalloteichus hoggarensis. The sequence continues at coordinate 4,932,123 of NZ_CP022521.1, read as the reverse complement.
GACGGCATCGTGGATGACGTCTCCTGCCGGACGATCTGGTGACGGGTGCGCGGACCTGTCGGCGTGGTCGCCGCCCGCTCCCTCCACCGCGGACCGCGCCGACGGGCCATCGTCACGACGGGATGGTGACCAGCGTCTCACTGTCTGCGGTGCTCGTGCGGATGAGGAGGGGAGCCGCCACGATCGTCTTATGGGCGGGCGATCGAAGGCTTTGGTCCTGGGCGGAACGGAATTCCTGGGAATTCACCTGGTGACGGAACTGATCGACGACGGCTGGGAGGTGACGCTGTTCAATCGCGGCGTCACCAATCCGGATCTGTTCGCGTCATCGGCCCGACTGCGTGGTGACCGGGACTCCGACGTCACCGCGCTCGCGGGGCACGAGTGGGACGTGGTCTACGACCTGACGGCGTCGCACCCCGAGCAGATCACCCGCAGCGCCGAGCACCTCGCGGGCCACTGCGGCCACTACGTCTTCATCTCCACGATCTCGGTCTACGACGGCTTCCCCGAGCCGGGCATCACCGAGGACGCCCCGCTCGCGACGATCGAGGGGCCGGTTCCCGCCGAAGTCGACGGCGACTCCTACGGGGCGCTCAAAGCACTGTGTGAGCGGCGAGTCGCCGCGCTGTTCGAGAGCCACACGATCGTCCGTCCGGCGATCATCGCCGGCCCGCACGATCCCAGCGACCGGTTCACGTACTGGGTGTCGCGACTGAGCACGCCCGGACCGCACCTCGTGCCGCCGGTCCTGGACACGCCCGTCCAGTACATCGACGCCCGTGACCTCGCCCGATGGCTGGTCGTGCTCGGCGCCACCCGGGTGCGTGGCGTCTTCAACGCCGCCGCGGCACCCGTGCGGTTCGCCGACCTCCTCGACGCCGTCGCGGAGGCGGTCGACACTCCGCTACGGCCCGTCCAGTTGACCGAGGAGCAGCTGGCCGCCGAGGAGGTGCGCCCCTGGTTCGACCTGCCGCTGTGGCTGCCGCCCGCCGAGGCGACCATGCGCGGCTTCTTCGGGATCGACTCCTCGGCGGCGGCCGAGGCAGGGCTGCGACACCGCCCGATCGGCGAGACGGCCCGGGACACGCTGACCTGGCTTCGGGGGCGGAACGCCGAGGTGCCGCTCCTCCTCGGCCTCAGCCCGGAACGGGAGGCCGAGCTGGTGGCCGAGTACGGAACCGACGCCTGATCCCCCCCGACGGCACGCGATCGAGGCCGCCGGCGTGTTCACGCCGACGCCGCTCGCCGTGGTCGGCCGCCCGAGAGCGCCGGGCCCTGGGACGGCCGCCGTGCTCGGCCCGGGGCGGTCGGACGCGCTCCGGTTCGTCCTCTGTGCCTGTCAGACCACCGGCGTCGCGGCGCGGCTGGACCCCTGTCGCGCCGACGATGTCGGTGAGTCACAGCGTCGAGCGCCGCCGCGGGCCACGTCGCCGACCGATTCGACCCGCTGACGACGGCCCCGGCGGCCAACTCGTCACATTCCTCGCCGCGGCCTGCTCCCGACGCCGTCTCGGTCGGACGCTCCTCGGTCGCCGGCGTGGTGGCGAGTGTGGTCGACGGCACTGCGTCACCCCGGCTTCGCGCAGGCGGCGACCCCGTCGGCGCTGATCGGCGGCCCATCGGGCCAGGCGTGCCGTGTCCGATGGCCGACTCCTCGACCCCGTTCGGGGCCGCGAGATCGAGGAGCCGCACGGTCGTCGTCAGCGGATCGAATCGGCGGCCCGCATGCCGCGGCGGCAGGCGCCCCCGCCTCAGCGGACGGCGATGGACCGCCTGGCGGTGTCCACGACGTGCTCCATGAGCGTGGTGAGCACCTGCTTGCCGGATTCGCGCTCGCGGGCGTCGCACAGCTGGACGGGGATGCCGGGATCGAGGTCCAACGCGTCCCGAACCTCCTCGTCGGTGTAGACGTCGGCGTCGTCGAAGCAGTTGACGCCGATGATGAAGGGAATGCGGTTGCGCTCGAAGAAGTCCACCGCCGGGAAGCAGGTGTCCAGCCGTCGCGTGTCGGCGAGCACCACGGCGCCCAGGGCGCCCATGGCCAGCTCCTTCCACATGAACCAGAACCGATCCTGGCCCGGGGTGCCGAACAGGTAGAGGATCAGTGACGGGTTGATGGTGATGCGACCGAAGTCGAGAGCCACGGTGGTGGTGGACTTGCCCTCCACACCGGACAGGTCGTCGGTGCCGACGCTCATCTCGGTGAGGTTCTCCTCGGTACGCAGCGGTGAGATCTCGCTGACCGAGCCGACCATCGTCGTCTTGCCGACCCCGAAGCCGCCGGCGATCAGGAGTTTCGCCGAGGTCACGCCGATGGTCGAGGATGGAGGTCTGTCAGAGGTCACGGAGGCCATTCAGTACCGCCTGGAGTAGGTCCATGTCGGGGGTCTCCACCGGGGGCGGAGGGTCCTGGAAGATCAGGAAGTCATGGTCGATCAGATCGCCGATCAACACCTTCGCCACCGCCAGGAGCACGTCGAGCCTGGCGGCGATCTCGGCGATCGACAGCGGACGTCGTTGGCACATCCGCACGATCTCGGCGGACTCCCGATCGAGGGTGACGGCATCGGAGTCCGGCTTGATCGCGACCACCAAGGTGATCATATTCAGCTCGTGGCGACCGCTCGGCGCACGGCCGCGGGTCATCGCGAAGGGCCGGACCAACGGACCGGCCTCCTCGTCGAACCAGGACTCGCTCCCGTCCATGATCACGGCGTCGGGTCAGGCTGTAGATCCTCCAGGGCGTCGCGGCGTGGACTCGCCGTGAGATTCGTGCCGACCTGCTGCACCATCACGTTCATCTCGTAGGCCACCATGCCCATGTCCGCGGTGTCGGCGGCGAGCAGGGCAAGGCAGGCGCCGTCGCCCGCGGCGGTCACGACCAGGTAGGCGCGGTCGAGCTCGACGACGGTCTGCCGGACCTGCCCCTTGTCGAAGTGGCTGCCCACCCCGCGTGCCAGGCTCTGGAAGGCCGACGCCATCGCCGAGAGATGCTCGCCGTCCTCGCGCGACAGGTTCTGCGAGCGTCCGATGAGCAGTCCGTCGGCGGACAGCACCACCGCCTGCTCGGCGCCCACCAGCCGCTTGACCAGGTCGTCCAGCAGCCAGTCCAGATCGTTCGTCTCGGGTTTGACCATCGTGTCCTCGTCCGCTTTCTTCATCGGCCCGTTCACAGATCGGGGTTGGTCTGGTTGTCGCGGCCCTCTTTGCTGCCTCGGACGAACGCCGACATCGCGGCCCGTGCCTCCTCGGGGGACCGCGCGGGGCGCACGTCGGTCGGCGTGGCCGCACCGGGGGCTCGGATCTCGCCGCTCAGCTGCGGCGCGAGGTTGCGCTGCTTCCGCCTGCGCGGCAGCGGGGCTCGGCGGTCCGTCGGCGACGGAGGCGTCGGCGACTGGGACGTCGCAGGCGCGGGTCCGCGTACCGGCAGGGGATCCGCACGTCGCGGATCGGGTGAGTGGCTCGGCGGATTCGGCTTCTCGGACGACATGTCCTCCTCGGGCCAGTGCACGGCCGATGTCGGGGCCTCGCCCTGCTCGGCCGAGGACACTGCTGGCACAGGCCGGTCTGGCGAGGCCTGTGGGGACCCGGTCTCCTTTGTACCCGTCGATCCGTCGTGCGCGGCGGGCGCGGCGGATAGGCCGGTCGGCGGCCCGTCGGCCGCGCGACGTCCTGGCGCGACCCGGTCCGACGATCGCGTTCGCGCGGCGGGATCGTCCTCGGTCGCCCCGCCCGCCTCCGGCCGGTCCGAGCCCGCGCGGTCCGGGTCCGACACGACGGCCGCGGTGGACACGATGGTCTCGGTGTCGTCCGGCTCGTACCTCGGCCGCCGATCGGGCCGTTGCCGAGGCACGCCGCCCGGCAGCACTCGACGCCGGGGCAGCTCGCCGCGCTCGTCCCCGTCGTCCTCCGCCGGCCGCGCCGCCATCAGCGTCGACGGCAACAGGACGATCGCGTGGACCCCGCCGTACGCGGACTCCGCGAGGGTCACGGTGACGCCGTGGCGATGCGCCAGCTGGGCCACCACGAACAGGCCGAGCCGCATCCGTTCCGACAGCGTCATGACCTCGAAGTCCGGCGGATCGTGCAGCGTCGCGTTGATCCGCTCGCGTTCCTCCTCGGGAATGCCGAGGCCCTGATCCTCGACCTCGACCACCACGCCCTTGCCGACGAGGTTGCCGCGCACCTCGACCCGCGAGTCCGGCGGCGAGAACGACGTGGCGTTGTCCACCAGCTCGGCGAGCAGGTGGATGAGGTCGGCCACCACGGCGCCCTGCATCGACACGTCGGGCAGCCGGAGCGCGTGCACCCGTGCGTAGCCCTCGGTCTCCGACACGGCACTGCGGACGATCTCATCGAGCGGCACCGGGTTGCGCCAGCGGCGTCCCGGCCGCTCGCCGCCGAGGATCACCAGGTTCTCGGCGTTGCGGCGGGCACGAGTCGCCAGGTGGTCGAGCTTGAACAGCAGTTCCAGGTGACGCGGGTCCTCCTGCTTGCTCTCGGCCTCGTCCAGCACCTCCAGCTGGCGGCGCACCACGACCTGGCTGCGGTGGGCGATGTTGAGGAACACCGCGTTCATCCCGGTCCGGGTCCTGGCCTCCTGGACGGCCGCCGCGACGGCGGCGCGCTGAGCGGAGTCGAAGGCCTCGGCGACCTCGCCGATCTCGTCCGAACTGGGGTCGGTCGCCGGGAGATCGGTCTCCGGGGAGATGTCCTCGCCCTTGCGCACCCGTTCCATCACCGCGGGCAGCCGGACCTCGGCGGACTTCAGGGTCTCGTCGCGCAGTCGGTGCAGCCTGTTGATCAACCGGTTGGACATCCGCGCGGCCACCAGCATGGCGCCGATCGCGGCGGCGAGCACCAGCACGCCCGCGATGAGCGAGTTCGCGAAGGTGCGCTCACTGCTCGCGGCGGCGAGCTCCTGCGCGTGCTGATGCTGTCCGATCCAGATGTCCAACAGCGACTCGGACACCACCCGGGCCGACTCCTGCCAGGCGTCGACGTTCAGCGGCAGTCCGGCGTCCCGCGGGTCCGCCGCGAAGGCGCCTCGATCGATGATGGCGTTCTCGACGGAGGTGAGCCGATGCCACGCCTCGCTCGCGAGCAGCTCGGCGTGCGCGGCCTGGCCTTCGGGGGTCAGCGTGGGCAGCACCTGGTCGACGCCGACGTGATAGGCGTCGACCTGTCTGCGGTACTCCTGGCTGTCCAGGACCGACATACCGCCGGAGGCGACCCCGCCGACGCCGAGGGCGTTGGACCGCGACATGCCCTCCAGCAGGTCGAACAGATCGGCCGCGGTCGCCTTCGCGCTGGCCGCCTCGGGGTCCCGCGCGGTCTGCGCGATGCCGTCGAGCACGAGCCCGCTGACGTCGATCAGCTGGTTGTAGAAGGCGTAGGCCTCCCGCTGCGGGATCGTCCCGTCGTCGACGCCCTGCCGGATGCTGGGCAGCTGCTCCAACGACTCGTTGTACCGCTCGCTCGCAGCGCCGATGGCCTCCGGATTCGCGCGGATGAGTCGTGCCTCGAGCTCGGGGCGTTCATTGAGAACGTCGTCGACCTGCCGGCGCTGTCGTTCGAGGCCGCTGAAGTCGTCGTCGCCCGCGAGCCGCAACAGGCTCAGCCTGCGCTCCTCCTCCAACGTCGTGATGAAGCGCAGTTCCGGTTCGATCGCCTCTTCGACGAGGTTCGACCACTGGCGCTCGGAGTCGCCTTGCAGCAGCAGATAGCCGGCGGCGCCGAATCCCAGGACGAGCAGTGCGATGCTGGGAATGAGCGCGATCGTCAGAACTCGGGACCGGATCGTTCGGCCTCTGCCCAGCCGCGTCGGAATTCGCGTCATTGATCAACTCCGGCTGCGCTTCGTTGGACGGCTACGGACCCTGGGGGAGCGTGGTCACTCTCCTGTGACAGCCTCGCCCGGCTGCCCATTCTGCATTACGCCGCAAGGGTGAACACCAGTAACCGTGTGAAGTGGTGGCTTTTGTCCGGCCGAACAGGACTCGTGTCGACGGCCCGCGCTATACCGATGGCCGATGAGGACGAGAAAGCCCTCCCTCGCGGACTGTCGATGCCGTTTCGGCGTCGGGCGTCAGCGCGGCTCCTCGGTTCCGGTCCCGGCTCGTCGCCGCCGGTCAGAGCGGTCGACGACTGGTCCGTGCCCACGGCGAACCGGGGTCGGACGTTCCGGGAGCGACCGGGACGAAGAATTCCTCCACCGCCGATCCCGGTGAGTCCCGCACCTCTCGCCGCGCGGTGCCGAGGGACGGTTCCGTACCCACTCCGACGAACGAGTGCGTGCGAGACGAACACGGCCGAATGACAACCAGCCCGCCCGGCGCGCGGGTGCCTGCGGACATCGATCGGCGGTCGATCGAGAGAGACGTGGGGCCCGCCGCGTCGCGGGTGCCTGTTCCCGGAACACTCGGTCGCGCGCCGGTCCGGTCAGCCGCCGACAGCGGCGAGGCGGTCGGTCTCGTCGCTGCTCAGCGTCACGTCGACCGAGGTCAGGAGCGCGCCACGCCGCTCGCGGGTGCGGGCGTTCACCACCGGCGCGACGACGCCGGGCCACGCACGCACCCAGGCCAGGGCCACCGCGGCGAGGTCCGCGCCGCGTTCCCGCGCGACGGCGGCCGACGCCTCGACCGCCTCCCCTCCCCACCCGTCGCGAGTCGGCAGGCCCGCGCGACCAGTGCGTTCGGACTCACTCCGTCGAAGCGTCGATCGGCGGTCCAGAAGCCGAGAGACCGGATCGGATCGAAGGGCAGCACGGCGAGCCCATGGCGGGCGACCACCTCGGCGAGGGCCACCTCGTCGACCCGACGCCGAACAAGGCTGTACCCGTACGGCTGGACCGCGACGCAGGCGGCCAGGCCGTCGCGAGCGGAGATCCTCATCGCCGAGGCCGCCCGGTCGGCCGCCATGAAGGCGACCGCGAACCGGCCCGCCTTGCCTGCACGGACGAGTCCGTCGTCCGCGCCCAGCAGTTCCTCCAGCGGGACACGCCGGTTCTCGAGGTCCGCCCGGCCCTCGGAGTGCTCCGGATTCGGCGGATGCACGGGGTTCCCGAAGTCTTCGAGGCAGAGCAGGTCCACGTGATCGGTGCGCAGCCGCCCAACTCGGCCTCCACCGAGGCGCGCAGGGGCGCGGCGGAGGCCGCGCCGCCGCCGGGAAGGTCGCCGACCTTCGCCGTGAGCACGACGTCGGCACGCCGGCCGCGGGCATGGAGCCGACGGCCGATGATCGAATCCGAGCCCCCGACCGCCGCGCCGTAGTGAGAGCGGGTGTCGAGCATGGTGCCGACCGCACCGACGAAGGCGTCGAGCAGGGCGAAGGACTCCGCCTCGGTCGCGCCGCGCCCGAACGCCGCGCCGCCGAGGGCGAGGGGGAACCGTCGCAGCCCGCCGAGCCCGTCGGAGTCGAACGTCGGGACCGCGGCATCGCCGGTCATGAGCGTGTCCTCTCCGGCGCGGACCGAAAGCACGACCCGCCCGCGTCCGGCCGAGGACGACGGCAGGCCGCGCGATCCGCCCGCGACGCCGTGCCCGGCGCCCCGATCGACTCAGGCGCTCGCCGCGGTGAGCACGGCGACCTCGTCCTCGTCCAAGGCCAGCGGCACCGAGGCGAGCAGCGTCGACAGCTGCTGGGGGTTGCGGGCGCTGACGACCGGGGCGACCACCGTGGGCTGCGCGCGCAGCCACGCCAACGCCACTGCCGTCACCGAGGTCCCGCGCTGCTCGGCCACCTTGTCCAGCGCGGCCGGCACGGACCGTCCCCGGTTCGAGTCCAGGTGCCGCATCGCGCCGTCGCTGCGAGGACTGTCCACCTCGACGCCGGGACGGTACTCGCCAGTCAGGAAGCCCGCGGCCGGGGAGAAGCAGGGCAGTGCGACGAGGCCGTGCCGGGCCGCGGTCTCCGCCGGCGGTCCCTCATAGGTGTCACGGGAGACGAGGTTGTCATGCGGCTGGATCGCCACGTAACGAGCCAGACCGGCACGGTCGGAGGCCGGCAGTGCCTCCTCCAACCGCTCCGCGGTGATGTCGGAGGCGGCGATGTGGCGCACCTTGCCCTCCCGGGCGAGCGCGTCCAACTCGCCGAGGAACTCCTCGACCGGCACGGACGGGTCGTCGAAGTGGGTGGAGAACGGATCCAGGTGATCGGTGGCGAGCCTGCGCGGCGACGCCTCGGCAGCGGCGCGGAGCGTCCCCGCCGCCGGCCCCTTCGCCTCGGGGTGCCAGCCGACCTTCGTCGCCGGCACGATCTCGTCGCGGTTGCCTCTGGCCGCCCTCCACCGGCCGATGATCTCCTCGGACACTCCGCCGGGGTTGCCGGGCGCCCAGACCGAATAGGCGTCGGCGGTGTCCACGAAGTCGCCGCCCGCGGCGGCGCAGGCGTCGAGCACGGCGAAGGACTGCTGCTCGTCGGCGGTCCAGTCGAAGACGTTGCCACCCAGATTGAGCGGGAACACCCGAAGGTCGGAGTCGCCGAGCCGGATCCTGGTCTCCGTGGTGGAGGTCGTCTGCCGCCGATCATGCCGAAAAGGGATGGTGACGCGAGCCGTCGGCCGACAGCGTATGCACGCGGGCTCCCGTCTCGACCGCCATCACGGCGGGCTCGGACCGGATGGACACCAGGCTCGGACCGGATGGACACCGGCCGCCCTCGGAACCGCCGCGGACGCTCGAGGGGCGCGCATCGGCATGATCACCGGACCGGTCTGCCGGGGCTCGGATCGCCGAGCTTCGAGCGGCCAGGGGTTGAGTGACTGGGTCCGAGTCGTCTGGCCCGAGTTCCCCGGACGCCAGTCGCCAGGGGCGGAGGGGATCTCGACGGCGACGGCTCGGCGCCGCCTGCCTTCCGCGCCCCGTGCCCCGCCCGCCGCCCGCCGCCCGCCGACGCTCATGATCCCCGAGATGGCCTCTTGCCCGCCCGCGCCTGCGCCGTCAAGGTGATCTCTCGCGGATGGCAGCCATCCTCGCGAAGCAGGTTCGTCGCCGGTTCGGCACCGCGTTCGTCGCCCGGCAGCCGAGAACGGTGAGGTGATGCGAGTGAACCGGGGCGACTGGCCGGTGGTGGTGACCGACCGCTGCGCGCACAGCTGCGCGGAGGCCATGGGGTTCGCCGATCCGACCGAGGCCAGAGCCTGGCTGCACGAGCAGATCCGCGTCAGGGGAACCGTCACCGACCGACTGCCCGCCTCGGTGGCGGGGCGCCGAAGCCGGTCCGGCTACTTCGTGGTCATCGAAGACGAGGTGCTGCTACCGCTGGCCGAGGACCGCGACGGCGCCCCGCAGTGGATCGCGACCTACTGCGTGCTCTTCCCCGGCAGGCGCGCGGCGGCCGTGACGCCGTCGTCCCTGCGCGGCAGGCGGCTGCTGGACGAGGTCGAACTCCTGCCGCACGCGGTCGAGCGCTTTCAGCAGTACTGCGGCGGCTCCGCCGATCCGGCGCTGGCCCGCCGGGAGTTGTACGACGTCCTCGCACCCACCGTCAGGGCGACCAGCAGGCCGCCACGCTGGTCCGGCACGAGGCCCGCCGACTTCTACCTGGTGGCGGGGGACGACGGGGAGTACGTGCTGCCGTGTCGGGTCGGCGGCGGCAGGCGGCCCTTCGACGCCACCACCTGCATCCACCGTTCCAGAGACCTGTTCGACCTCGAAGGCGATCGGCTGCTCGCACGGTGCCTGCTCGGCGCGGACACGGTCCCCGCCCGCAGCGCCGGGCGGGCGTGCATCGAGCGGGGCGGCGCGTCCGGCGCGCGGCTGGTCTGGCATCGGCCTGCCTGGGCGCCCGCCCGGCCCGCCGCCCGCTGGTGGCTGGTGCTCGCACCCCGGCTGGCGATCCCGGTGGCCTGGCAGCCGCGACACCGGTCACGGCCGCTGATCGCACTCGGCCTCGTCGACCGACGTCCCGTGCTGGTGCGGCTCCTGGAGCGGCTGCGACGTCTTCGTCGTCGAAGCTCGGCATCGTGGCGGCCACGCCCGACGGGTGGCGCGGCCGGCCGGGCCTACCGCGCCCGAAGGCGCTGACGTCGTCGAAGACCCGCCGACGGCGTCGTCGGCGGGACCAGATCGCGCATCCGGCGTCGCCCACCCTCGGCGGGCAGCACGACTCCGTCTTTCCGATGAGGTCAGCACACGGACGGCGTCGGGAGGGGCTCAGCCCCGGACGAGGCGGCGCAGAGCCGCGAGGGGGATCCGAGACAGGACGGCCGATTCGCCAGTTCGTAGGCGACCTCGTACACGGCCTTCTCCAGTCGCAGCGCCCGCAGCAGGGCGGGTCGCCCGCGTGGACCGTCCAGCACTCGGGCGTATCCCGCGCAGAAGGCGTCCTGCCGGGCCGCCGCGACGGCGAGCTCCCGACCGGCCGCATCGGCGACGGGCCCGGCCCCGCTCGTCGACGGCTCGTCGTCGCCCGACTCCCGCTCGACGGCGAGCAGGCGATGTCCGGCGGCGTAGTCGAACGACCGGAGCATCCCCGCGACGTCGCGGTGCGTGGGCCGGAGCCGCTCTCGCTCCTCGAACGGCGCCATCGGCTCGCCCTCCAAATCGATGACCACCCAGCCCCGCGCCGTGCGCAGCGGCTGGCCCAGATGGAGGTCTCCGTGGGTGCGCTGCACCCGCAGCGTCGGATTCTCCGCGCGGGCCCGCTCGAACACGGCGCGGACGTCGGCCGCGTGTTCCCGCAGCTCCGGCGTCTCGGCGAGCACGGTGTCCCACCGGTGGTGCAGCGAGTCGAAGACCGCGTCGGCGTCCGTGCCGCTCACCAGGCGTGAGCCGAAGGCCCGCCGGAGGTCGGCGTGGACGGCGGCCACCGCTCGACCGACGACGTGCGCCTCGGCCACGAAGTCCTCGACGTGGCGCCGCCGTCGCCGGTCGTCCGGATTCCGCCTGCCGCCGCTCGCGTTCTCGGCCCGGCCGGTGACCAGGGTCCAGCCGTCGACGGACCCCGGAAGGTACTCCTGAAGCAGGCCGATCGTCGCCGCGCGCCCCCGGACACGGCCCTCGATCGAGCCGAGCGGGGCGGCGATGTGCGCGCAGCCGACCCGGCCGAGGGCACGGTGGACCGTCCAGATCCGGATTCACGCCGGGTCGCAGCCTGCGGAACAGCTTCAGGATCACGCGGTCCCCGAAGACCAGCGAGGTGTTGCCTCTGCTCACCGGAGATCGCCGTTCCCGGCAGATCGCGGGGGGAGGACGACGGTCGGCTCCGCCTCGCCACGAAGGCCGCCGAGGTCGACGCCGTCCGCGATCAGGTTCAGCAGACCGGCCGTCGCGGCCGGATCGTCGACCGCGGGTCGGATCGACCAGCCGTCCACCTCGGCCGGCGGCGGCGCGGTCGTGCTCGGATCGCGGGGCGTCCTGGTGACGTCGAGCAGGACCGGGAAGTCGGCCTCCGCCCCGCCCGATCCGGTGGTCACGACCAGGTGGACCAGGCCGCGTCGCGGCGTCGGCGAAGGGATCGCGGTCGCCGCGCTGATCCGCAGCGCGGGCGGTTCGCCGCCGGGGATCCAGCGACGAGCCGCGAGCCAGGCGGGAAGAGCCGGGGCGGCCGCGGCGGCGCAGCGCGGTGCGTCGGGGACCGTCATCGCTGCTCACCATCCTGGATTCTCGGCAGGATGTGAAACCGGTCGAAGCCGTGTCCGGGCAGTGTCAGCAGGCATCGAGGAATCCGGTGGCGATCCCACCGCGCCTGCGGCCGAGCGGCGACAGCACGCCCCGCTCACCGGTGCCGTTCCGGACAAGCCGCCCGCGCCGCACGGCCCGGCGCGCGGACGTCGTGTCACCGCCTGCGGGCTCTCGTCGAGAAGCCGACGTGGACTCCTCCTCGTGGGCGGCGGCGGATCGTGCCCGCGGACGGCGGCGAACCCGAGGGCGTGCCCGCGAGGTCGAGGGCGATCGACGGCCCCGGCCGTCCGAATCGGCCCGACCAGCACCGCCCCGGGCAGGCGAGAGGCCCGGCGCCGCCCACCGCGCCGGGCCTCTCCGATCTGTCGTCGAAGGCGTCGACCTACTTGACCGCGCCCATCGACAGACCCCGGACCAGCTGCTTCTGTGCGATCCAGCCCGCGAGCACCACCGGCAGCGAGGCCAGCGTGGCCGCCGCGGAGAGCTGCGCCCAGTACAGGCCCTCACTGGTCATGAAGCCCACCAGGAACACCGGCACGGTCGCCGCCTTGGCCGCCGTCAGGTTCACCGCGAAGAAGAACTCGTTCCAGGAGAAGATCACGCAGATCAACGCCGTCGCGGCGATGCCGGGCGCGACCACGGGGAGCAGCACCCGCCGCAGCGTCTGCGGCAGCGTCGCCCCGTCCACGTGCGCGGCCTCCAGGATCTCGACCGGCACCTCCATCAGGAAGGACCGCATCATCCACACCGCGATCGGCAGGTTCATCGCCGTGTAGAGGACGGTCAACGTCCAGATGTTGTCCGCGATGCCGAAGGTCTGCGTGGTGACGTACAGGGGCACGATCACCGCCGCCGCGGGCAGCATCTTGGTGGAGATGAAGAAGAACAGCACGTCGCTGGTCTTGCGCACCGGCCGGATCGACAGGGCGTAGGCCGCCGGGACGGCCAGCACGATCACCAGCAGCGTCGACGCCGTCGTCGCCCAGAGCGAGTTCACCAGGTACGGGCCGACGCCCCGCTCGAAGACGCCCGCGTACTGCTCCAGGGTCGGCACGAAGAACAGCGTCGGCGGCGACTGGAAGGCCTCGGCCTCGGTCTTGAACCCGGTGAGCACCATCCACAGCACCGGGAAGAAGAACGCCAGACCTAACACCCAGGCCAGCGTGGTCAGCAGCACCCCGCGTACCGCGCGGCCGGTGTGCCGGGGCGGGCCGTCGGAGGAGGACGCCGAGCGGGCCGCCGATCCGGCGCGCTGTGGGGACTCACCGGCTGTGACGGTCATGCTTCCTCCCTGCCGAAGGTGCGGAAGATCATCCGCAGCGCCACGGTCGCGACGATGATCGTTCCGGCCACCACGACGACGCCGAGCGCGGCGGCCTGGCCGACGTCGAAGCCGAGGAACGCCCGCTGGTACAGATAGAACGGCAGGTTCGTGGTGTCGGTGCCAGGGCCGCCCTGGGTCATCATGTAGATCGTGTCGAAGGTGTTGACCACGTAGATCGAGCCGAGCAGCAGACCCAGCTCGATGTAGCGGCGCAGGTGCGGGATGGTGATCAGCCGGAACGTCTGCCAGGCGGTCGCGCCGTCGGTCGCCGAGGCCTCCAGCTGGTCCTTGGCCTGGCTCTGCAGACCCGCCAGCACGAGCAGCATCATGAACGGCGTCCACTGCCAGACCAGCGCCACGATGATCGAGGCCATCGGGAACTGGCTCACCCAGGCGACGCTGTCCACGCCGAAGGGGCTCAGGACGAAGTTGAGCAGCCCGAACAGCGGGTGGAAGATCGTCGTCTCCCACAGCAGCGCCCCGGCCACCGGCATGATCAGAAACGGCGTGATCAGCAGGGTCCGCACCACGCCGCGGCCCCGGAACGGCCGGTCCAGCAGCATCGCGAGGCCGATGCCCAGCAGCATCGCGATGACGACGCAGCCTGCCGTGATCAGCACGGTGTTCAACGCCGCGGTGCGGAAGGTGCTGTCGGTGAACACCGCGACGTAGTTCGCCAGCCCGACGAACTCCTGCGAGCCCGGTCGGACCAGGTTCCAGGACTGGAGCGAATAGAAGATCGTCAACAGGAAGGGCAGCTGGGTGACGATGATCGCGAAGATCAACGCAGGCAGCAGCGGTGCCCGCCGGGCCCACCCCTGCTTCCGGGTGGCGGCGCGGCGCTGCTTCGAGGTCGGTGGTCTCGGTCCGGTCGCCGTCGTGGCGTCGAGAGTGGTCATCTCGGGACGGCCCTCACTTCTGGTAGGTCTGGCCGACGGTCTCGGCATAGCGCTGCGCCTGCTCCAGCGCCTCGTCCACGGTCACCGATCCCGCGATGGCCGCCGAGATCTGCTGACCGACGCGGGTCCCGAGATCCTGGAACTCCGGAATCCGCAGGAACTGCACGCCCTCGTACGGCACGGGCGACACACTGGGATCGAGTTCGTCGGCGCTGGCCAGCGCGTTGAGCGTCGGCTCCGCGTAGGCCTCGGCCTCGGCCGCGTACTCCGGGATCTCATACGTCGACTCGCGGGCACCCGGCGGGACCCGAGGCCAGCCGAACTCCTCGCCGACCATCCGCTGGTAGTCCTTGTCGGTCATCCAGGACACGAACTCCCAGGCGAGGTCCTTGTGCTCGGAGGTCTCGGGGATCGCCAGCGCCCAGGTGAACAGCCAGCCCGAGGTGTCGGTGTCCACCACGGGCGCCGGGGCGTAGCCGCTCTCGCCGACGATGAGGCTGTCGGCGGGGTTCTCCACCGAGGCCACCATGGCCGAGGCGTCGTACCACATCGCGGCCTGACCCTGGCTGTAGCGCGTGATGCAGTCCGAGTAGCCGCTCGTCGCCGCGCCCGGCTGGCCGTGCTCGCGCACGAGGTCGACGTAGAACTGGACGGCCTCGCGCACCTCGGGGGAGGTGAGCTGCGCGTTCCACTCCTCGTCGTACCACCGGCCGCCGAAGGTGTTGATCACCGAGTTGAGCGGGGCCAGGTTCTCGCCCCAGCCCGCCAGGCCGCGCAGACAGATCCCGACCCGCCCCTCCTCCGGGGCCTTGAGGATCTCGGCGAACTCGGCGATCTCGTGCCACGTCGGTCGGGCGGGCATCTCCAGCCCGGCCTCCTCGAAGAGGTCGGCACGGTAGGCCAGGAATGAGGACTCGCCGTAGAAGGGCACCGAGTACATGTCGTCCTGATAAGACAGCGACTCGCGCACCGTGGGGATGAAGTCGTCGTGGTCGTACTCGGGGGAGGCGTCGATGGAGGGCTGAAGGTTGGTCAGCCAGCCGTTCTCCGCCCACATCTTCGTCTCGTAGTTGCTGACCATCACGACGTCGTACTCGCCGCCGCCGGTGGCCACCGACGCGGTGATCTTGGCCCGTGCCTCGTTCTCGGCGAGACTGACGAACTCCAGGTCGACGTCGGGGAACTCCTCCTCGAAGCGGGGAGAGAGCGCGATGGCGTCCTGCATCTGCGGGTTGGACACGATGGCGACGGTGAGCCTGGTGCGGCCGTCGCCGCCCGCCAGGTCGCCTGCGCCTGCGCAGCCCGCCAGCAGGGTCGTCGCGGTGAGCAGGGCCGCTGTTCTGGCTCGGCGGCGGGGATATCGCGGTGAACCGGCGGTGGACACCGATGTCCTCCTTCGCGGAAGGTCTCTCGCGGATGCCTGGCTACGTCGCCCCCGGATCAGGGAGCGATCTGGATCTTGACTCCCGTGCCCGCGCGAACCATCCCCACGGCCTCGGGAAACTCCTCAAGGGGCAGGGTGTGGCTGATGAGCCCCTCGCTGCTGACTCGCCCGGACTCCAGCAGTCGCAGGGCGGGTTCGAAGCTGTCCAGGACGGCCATCGAGCCCACGATCCTGATCTCGTCGTTGTAGATGCGGAAGGGGGACAGGCTGATCCGCGCGGTGTCGGCGGCCACGCCGAAGATCTGGAGTCTGCCGCCGCGCCGCAGCGCGTCGAAGGCATCCTCGATGGCCTTCGGCGCGCCGGTCACGTCCACCGAGGCGTCGAAGGGAGCGGCGTCCAGCTCGGCGACGCTCGTGGCGACGTGCTCGGCGCCGAACGTCGTGGCCAGCGGCAGCCGCGCCGCGTTGCGGTCCACCACCGACACCCGCGCGCCGCTGCCCGCCAGCAGCTGGGTGAGCAGCAGGCCCATCGTCCCGGCGCCGACGACGAGGATCCGCTCGCCGATCTGGGCGCCGAAGACGTCGAGGCCGTGCACCGCGCAGGAGAGCGGCTCCACCAGCGCGCCCTGGCCCATGCTCAGCGAGTCGGGCAGCCGGTAGGCGTTGACGGCGGGCACGGCCACGTACTCGGCGAAGGCGCCGTTGACGGTGTCGCCGGTGGCGCCCCAGTTCGCGCAGAGGTTGCCGCGGCCGGTTCGGCAGGGCGTGCAGTAGCCGCAGAAGAGGGAGGGGTCGACGGCCACCCGGTCGCCGACGGCGATGCCGGTGCGGACGTCGGAGCCGATCTCCACCACCTCGCCCGCGAACTCGTGCCCCGGTACCAGCGGGAACGGCGCGGGCGGGAACTCGCCGTCGGCGATGTGCAGGTCGGTTCCGCAGATGCCGCAGGCTCCGACCTTGATCACCACGTCCGCGGCGCCCGGAGTGGGATCGGGAGCCTCGCCCACCCTCAGCTTGCCCGGCTCGTCGATGATCGCTGCCCGCATGACCACTTCCTCGTATCGCTCATTTGAGCATGGATCTGCTCGTTTGTTAGGGGAGTGAATACCCTGGCGTATGCGCATGTCAACAGTTGACCGACGGGAGGGTCGATGGACCGGAGCGAAGAGAGAGGCTGCGTAGGATGACGCCGATGACCGAGCGTCCTGTGACCGTCGAGCCTGGTGACATCGGTCCCGTGGAACTGCTGCTCACGACCTCGGTGGCGCGGCGCTTCTACCTGGAGTCGCGTTCGAAGGTGCAGATCGCCGAGGAGTTCGGCATCAGCCGCTTCAAGGTGGCCCGCCTGCTGGACTCGGCCAGGGCCGCCGGCCTGGTCCGCATCGAGATCGGCAGACCCGCCGGGGTGGACGTGGAGCTGTCGGACCGGCTGCGCACCGCGTTCGGGCTGCGGACCGCCGTCGTCTCGGACGTCTCGGGACAGACCGATCAGGAACTACGGGAACACGTCGGCGCGCTGGCGGCCCGACTGCTCGGCGAGGTCGTCGAGGAGGGCGACGTGCTCGGCGTGGCGTGGGGCCGGTCGCTGCAACGGATGAGCGCGCGCTTGACCGTCCTGCCGCGCTGCACCGTCGTTCAGCTCTGCGGCGCCGTGCCCCAGCCCGACGTGGAGGATCACTCGCTGGAGCTCACCCGTCGCGCGGCGCAGGCGGGCGGTGGGACGGCGGTGACCTTCTACGCGCCGCTGGTGATGCCCGACGCCTCCAGCGCCGCCGCGCTGCGCAGTCACTCCGACGTCGCCAAGGCGATGGACCGGTGCGGCGAGCTGACCTCGGCGGTCGTCTCGGTGGGCGGCTGGGCTCCCGGCACCTCCACCGTCTACGACGTCCTGGAACCCGCCGAACGGACGGTCTTCGCCGATCGCGGCGCGGTCGCCGAGATCTGCGGAATCCTGTTGGACGTCCACGGCCGCCCGATCGACGACGGGTTGCAGTCCAGGGCGGTCGGCGTGACCTACGAGCAGCTCCATCGGACGCCGGACGTCGTCGCGCTCGCCTACGGCGCGGGCAAGGCCGCCGCGGTCCGCTCGGCGCTGCGGGGCGGCCTGATCACGACGCTGGTCACCGACGCGGCGCTGGCCGGGGAGCTGCTGGAGGAGAAGGACTGCCCTGTCGGGCGGTGACGTCGGCCCGATCGGGCAGCCCGCGTTGCCCGAGGCGTGCGGTGCGGGCTGCCCCGGCGCACGGTCGGGCCCGGCCTGATCGGGCTGCGGGCCTGACCGGGCTGCGGAGTGCGTGGTGCGCGCCGCTGTCCGCGCGGGCTCGGATCGCCGTCGTCGTTCCGGCCCCGCGCCTGCGGACCCTGCGGGAAGCAGGCACGTCCACGCCGAAGCGGGGCCGGCCCGGCCGAGCGGCACTCCTCACGGGCTGCGCCTGCCTCGGGGATCGTGAGTGCGCGGGGCGCCGCCGGGCACCTCGACACGGGCATCGAGGAGCGGCATGTCCAGGGCGGGCGGGCCGCACGCACGTCCTGTCCGCCTGCGAGCGGCCCGGCGGTCACGAACCGCCCTTCGCCGCCTGCTGGGCGGCCCGTTCGGCGGCCCACGCCTCGCCGAGGGACACGGCGTCGACGTCGGCGAGGCCGCGGCGGAAGCCTTCCTCGCCGTAGGCGCCCGCCGCCTCACGCCGGACGGCGGGCCGGACGTCGCCCTGCACGCCGAGCGCACCATGCCGATCAGGCCTCGGACGGCTTGGCCGCGGCCTTCTTCTGCCGCTTGTAGTCGCGCACCTTCTGGAAGCTGTCAGGGTCGACGATGTCGGCAACCGACCGGTACCCGTCCAGTGCGTAATCCCCGGCGACGGCCTCCCACCCCGCAGGGCGAACCCCGAGCTGCTTCGCGAGCAGCGCGACGAAGATCCGGCTCTTCTGCTTCCCGAAGCCGGGCAACGCCTGGACCCGTTTCAGCAGTTCCTTGCCCGAGTCCGCCTCGTTCCACAGACGTGCGACGTCACCGTCGTAGTGTGCCGCCACGTGCGCCGCCAGCTCCTGCAGGCGGCCGGCCATAGAGACCGGGAACCGGTGGATGGCAGGAGTCTCGCTACACAGGGCTGCGAACTCGTCCGGGTCGGCCGCCGCGATCGCGGCCGGATCAAGCGTTCCGAAGCGGTTCAACACCTTCCAGCCGCCTCGGAAGGCATGCTCGACGCCGTACTGTTGATCGAGCATCATGCCGAGGACCAGGGAAAGAGCGTTGGTCGAATTCAGGTGGTCGACCTCAGGATCGCCTGTGACGGCCACCTGTGGTGACGCGGACTCACCCATGTTCACTTCTTCTCGCACACAGCCTCCGATGGATGCGTTCTTCGCACTCAACGCTACTGCTCCGTATGGGTACGACCAGGACCGCACACGGAACGCCCGCCCACGAGTGCGACCTTCAGTAGACGACAGCCGAGTAATGCACGCTCGCTGAGCGCCGGATCCGAACGCCGTCGATTCGTGGGGGTTGATCTCAGTGGATCTCGCCGGGGTGCTCTGGGTCGCGCGGCTGATCCGCCGGTCTCCTTCAGCTCGCCGTGACGACCATGACCGTGTGGGCCTGTCCCTTTCACGCCGTGAAGTCCGCATCGAAAGGGGGAGGTCTTTCCTAGGGTGCGGTGGCGGTCTCCTCCGATAAAGACGGCGACCTCGATCAGCGTGCTCCCGGTCGTCCGTGCCCCTCCGGCGGCAAAGGAACCGTCCCCTCCCACTCGACGTGGTTCTCCCGTCCCATTCTCGACTCCCTCATGGAGGCATGTCGTGCCTTTGATCGTCGGTCTATGAACCTGAGCGGTTCCATGAAACGATCGGTGGGACAGAAGGGATGCCCACACCTTCGTCGTCATCGTCAACCGCACCGTGGCGATCCCGACCCGACAGGAAGGGGTCGACGTGGAGAACCGCGCCTCGACGAGCCCGGAGCCCGCGCAGCTGTCCGAGATCTGGGCAGGTGTTCTCGCATCGACGCCGACCCGTCTCGACCGGCCCCGCGACGTGCCGCGACCAGAGTCGGTCGAGGAGGTCGCGAGGTGGGCGGGCAGCGAGGACCTCCGCCGCACCGAGCTCGTCCACGCGCCGGTGTTCTGCTTGCTGGGACGGCCTTCCTGATCCACCAGACGATCACGGACCCCACGGGGACGAGCTGGAACATCACGATCGACGGGGAGAGCCACGACTCCTGGCCGACCTGGGTGCCGTGGCTCGCGTGGATCGGCGTCAGCGTCTGGCTGCTCATCGCCGTCGGCGTCCTCCTCCTACGACTGAGCGTCCTCCGGGACCTGCACTCCGAGAACGCGTGGATCTACGAGCACGGCGTCGCGCACTCGATCCACCGGGCGTCCGTCGACCACGACGACGGCGAAGCCGGCTGGGCGACGTACATCGCCCTCGACCACCGACTGGACGACCATCATGCGGCGAGGATCCACGACGCGTTCGAGCAGTGGCTCTCACCGGCGCGGATGCCGCCCTCGGGGTCGGGTCCCCTCTCTTCGGCCACGCTGTTCGGCCCGCAGGCCGCGGGCGGCTACTTCCTCGTCCGCCTCCCGGTCTCCACGATCGCCGGCGACACCACGGAGCACCGGTGGATGCTCGTCACCGCGCCGCGCGATGGCGAAGGCGACGTCATCGTGACGCCGGTTCCGGTGCCGAAGAAGCTGACGAGGATCCGCGCGACGCTCCGGCGGAAGGCAGCACGGCGGTCTCGGCACGAGGCACGGACCGAGAGCGCGAGGCGAGTCCGAGAACAAGCGAGCGAGGATCACCTCCCGCAAACGGTCTCGGCGACGCCGGCCGGGAGCATCCGCCGCACCGGACCCCGTGCACGGGCGCCGTCGCCGCGGTATGGACGGCGATCCCCATGCGGAATGCGGATCGTCTGAACCACGAGGGCCGGGCGCCTCCGTCTCGATATCTTGACGAGCATGAGCGATGCGCGGGAATCAGCGGCAGCGGAGTCGTGGTCCCCGCTTCGCCGCCGGACCATCGGCGTGCTCAGCGTCCTGGTGGTGCTGGCACTCATCGTGTTCGTTCCCGGCCCGGTCTTCCGGCTCATCCACTTCGACAACGCTCGCCAACTTGTCGATGAAGTCTCCACTGGGCGTGCGGAACTGCTTTCCATGCAGGACGAGTTCCGTTCCCCGATCGCGAGCCTGGGCTCCCCGGCCCGCTCGTGGACTCAGGTGTCCTGCCGGCTGTCTCCGCGTTATAGCGATGGTGACGGCGAGCAGGGTGTGGTGATGTTCTATCGGCAGGGCTGCTCGCTGGTGGCCTACGAGATCTACGCGCTGCCGCCCGATGCCGGTGGCGCGGCAGACGTCGCGGAGATTCTCGGCGGGCGCTTCGCGGGCACGCCCGCCTGCTTCAGGATCCTCTTCGACGTGCTCACACCGGACTACGGTGCCAGCGCGTCCAGCGAGTATGCGACCGCGTTGTGGTGGACGGATCCACACGGCGAACCACCGGCCGAGCAGCCGGACCGCTGCGCACTCCCCACGCCTGACGACCCCGGTGCCGCACACGTCGAGAGAGGCGTCGAGGGGCCGATGACCGCGGAGACCTACGTCGTCTACCAGGTTCGCTCACCCGTCAGCGCGGTAGACGTGGGCTGCGAACGCCGACTGTCCTGGCTCGCCCCCTGCAGAGGAGAACCGCAGGGATTCCCAGCGCTCTGAACCCGAGCCGCGACTCCCCGTGCAGCGACTTCTCGTCCTGATCGGGCCCGGCTCAGACGCCCAGGGGTATGACTTCCGCCTGCCACGAGATGACGTAGCCGACGTCATGCGATCGTTCCATGGTCAAGGCATCAGGGCTCGTCCGTCCCGCCTGCGTCCCCGCCTGCGGGCTCCGGCAGCAGCGCGCGGATGCCCGCGACGACGTCCTCGACCGGCGGCATCGAGTCCGGGTCGATCAGGCTCTGCACGATGTAGCCGGTGACCAGCGAGTAGACGACGGAGCCCAGTCCGGCGCCGAGGCGGTCGTCGATCTCGTCCGCCGCCTTCCCGAGCGTCATCGAAGCGAAGGCGGCCCGTCCCTCGCGAAAGCCCTCGGCGAGGGCGGCACGCAGGGATTCGTCGAAGTCGGCCTGGGCGAAGGCCTGCACGCTCGCCACGAGCAGGTCGCGCTCGCCGGGGATCGCGGCGAACACCTGCGCCATGAGGGTGGCGAAGCGGTGCGCGGGCTCCTCGGCGTCCGCGGCCCGGACCGCCGCCTCCACCCGGTCGCCCCATTCGCTGCTGGCCGACAGCACGGCGGCGTTCATCAGCGCGTCCTTGGAACCGAAGTGGTAGCCGATCGACCCGAGGTGGGCGCCGGAGGCCGCCGCGATGTCCCGTGCCGTGGTGGCGCTGTAGCCCTTCTCGGCGAGGCACTTCTTCGCGCCCGCCAAGAGATCGTCTCGCTGGCTCATGCCGCCATCCTAACCCGTTTGAACGGACGTACGTATTGACACAAATTTGAACGCACGTACGATCAAACTATGCCCGCTTCGACGACGACTCCACCCCGTGCGTCCGCCCGGACCTGGTGGACGCTGCCCTTCCTGCTGCTTCCCGCGCTGCTGACCTCGATGGACATCTCGATCCTCTTCGTCGCCTCTCCCGCGATCACCGAGGCGCTCAATCCCACGGCCACCCAGTGGCTCTGGATGATGGACGTCTACGGCTTCGTCATGGCCGGCCTGCTCATCACGATGGGCAGCCTCGGCGACCGCATCGGCCGCAAGCGGCTCCTGCTCATCGGTTCGCTGCTCTTCGGCGCCGCCTCCGCCGGGATCGTGTTCTCCGCCACGCCGGAACAGCTCATCGTCGCCCGCGCGCTGCTCGGCATCGGCGCCGCGACCCTGGCCCCCTCGACCCTGTCGCTGATCAGGAGCATGTTCCACGACCCACGGCAGCGGCAGGCCGCGGTCGGCGCCTGGACGGTGGCCTTCACGGGCGGTGCCGTCGCGGGGCCGATCGTCGGGGGATTCCTGCTGGAGTACTTCTGGTGGGGCTCGGTCTTCCTGATCAACATCCCGGTGATGCTCGTGCTCCTGCTGACCGGGCCCTTCCTCATCCCGGAGTCACGCGATCCCGACGCGACGGGCTTCGACATCCCCGGTGCCCTCACCTCGCTGATCGCGATCGTCAGCCTGGTCTTCGCGGTCAAGCAGTTCGTCGAGTACGGGATGGACCCGCTCGCGGGCTCGGCGCTGGCCCTGGGCCTGGTCTTCTTCGCGTTCTTCGTCCGGCGGCAGCGGCGGGCGGCCCACCCGTTGATCGACCTGAATCTGTTCCGCAGCGCGCGATTCAGCGCCGCCGCGGGCTCCAACGCCCTCGTCTCCCTCGCCGCGGCCGGCCTGGGACTGCTCGCCTTCACATTCCTGCAGACCGTCCACGGCCTGAGCCCGTTGCGGGCGGCACTCTGGACACTGCCCACCTTCGTCGGCACCCTGGCGGGCGCGACCCTGGCGACCGTCCTCGCTTCTCGTGTCCGGCCCGCGATCCTGCTCGCCTGCGGTCTCCTCGTCGCGGCCTGCGGCTTCGGGGTGGTCGGCGTCGTGGAACCGGGGACGAGCCTGGCGGTGTTCATCGGCGGCTACACCGTCCTCACCGCCGGGCTCGGCATGGTGGGAACGCTGGCGAACTCGCTGGTCCTGAGCACCGCGCCGCCGGAACGCGCCGGAGCCGCCGCGGGCATCTCCGAGACGAGCAACGAACTCGGCGCGGCCCTGGGCATCGCGGCCTTCGGCACCGTGTCCACCGCCGTCTATCGGGCCACGATGGACGGCGCGGCCGTCGAGATGACGCCCGCGGCCGGGGAGACCGTCGCCGGAGCCGTCGCCGAGGCCGCCGCCAGGGACGACGCCGCCGCCACCGTGCTGCGCGACCTCGCCTTCGGCGCCTACACCGAGGGCATCAACGCGGCGGGCCTCAGCGGTGCCGTGCTGCTCGCGCTGATGGCGGTCTTCGTCGTCGTCGCGCTGCGCCGTGTTCCCGCCGCGAGCGGCGACACGGCGACCGAGCCCGAGTCGCCGACCGCGGCGGGCCCGGCCGCCGACGTCGAGGCGCCGATCCCGCGTCGATGACCGTGGCCGGCGCGGCCGGGCGGCCCGGGCTGCGCTGTTCGACGGTGTAGGAGACGGGCGCGCCCGTCGGCGGTGCTGCCGTGCCGCCTGCGCCCGTCCTCCGGCCGCGGCGCCATCCGGCCGGCTGCCCAGCCGTCGCTCCCGCCGCGGCGGTGTCAGCCGCGGGCCGCCCGGCCCCGGTCGCCCGCCGCTGTGTCGTCGGAGTCCCCTGCGCCGGCGGAGTCCGCTGTGTCGTCGGAGTCCGCTGTGTCGTCGGAGTCCGCCGAGGGCGCGGCGCCCGCGGGCGGCTGACCTCGGAGCAGCATGGACACGAGGACGGCGAGCACGCCGAGAACGGCAGCCGACGTCGTCGTGGCCGCGGCCATGCCGTCGGTGAAGGCCTGCCGGGCCAGTTCGAGCAGCGGCGGTCCGACCTCCGAGGGCAGCTGCTCGATCACGCCGACGGCGGCGCCGAGGCCGGATTCGACGACCGACGCGGCCTCCGAGGGCAGCCCCTCGGGCAGTCCGTCCTGGACGCCCGCCCGATAGACCAGCGCGCCGACGGAGCCGAGCACGGCGATGCCGACGGCGGCGCCCAGCTCGTTGGCCGTCTCGGCGAGGGCGGAGGCCGCGCCGGATCGCTCGGGACTGACCGAGGCCACGACGACGTCGGTGGCCAGCGTCGTGATGGGGCTGATGCCGCCCGCGGCCAGGACGGCGCCGACGATGAGCTGCGGCAGGCTGCCCTCGTCGGGGAGCAGAGCGACCACGACCATCCCGGCGGCGGCCAGCAGGGCGCCGACGCCGAAGATCGGGCCGGGACCGATCCGGCTCGCCAGCACGGAGGTGGTCGCCGCGCCCGCCGTGATGGCGACGGCGATCGGCAGCAGCCACAGCGCCGAGGTCAGCGGGGTGAAGCCCAGCACGAGCTGGAGATGCTGACTGAGGAACATCGTGAGCCCGGCCAGTGACAGCATCGCCAGCATGCCCGCGACCACGGCGCCGCTGAACCGGCGGTCGCGGAAGAGGGAGACGTCCATGAGCGGGCTCGCGATCCCGCGCTGACGACGCAGGAACACCACCGCCGCCAGGATGCCGACGGCGGCGGCGACGACGCTGCCCGTCGTGATCGCGAGCGCCTCGGCGGCCGACTTGACCGCCCAGACGACGGGCAGGATCGCGGCGAAGGAGAGCACGACGCTGGGCAGGTCCATCGGCTCGGGGCGCGCGTGTCGATACTCCGGGATCACCAGCGGCGCCACGGTGAGCAGCACCAGGATCACCGGCACGTTGATGAGGAAGACCGACCCCCAGGGGAAGAACTCCAGCAGGGCGCCGCCGACGATGGGCCCCGCCGCCACACCCCCGGCCAGCGCGGTGGTCCAGACGGCGATCGCGCGGGTGCGTTCGCGAGGGTCCTCGAACATGTTCCGGATCAGCGAGAGCGTGGAGGGCATCAGGGTGGCGCCGCCCACTCCCATCAGCGCGCGTCCCAGGATCAGCAGGGCAGGCGTCGTGGCGAAGGCGGCCAGCAGTGACGCGGCGGCGAAGGCGGCGGCGCCGATCAGCAGCAGTCGCCTGCGGCCCATCCGATCGCCGATGCCGCCCATCAGGATCAGCAGGCCGGCGAGCAGGAAGCCGTAGACGTCCAGGATCCACAGCAGCTCGCCGGAGGTGGGTGCCAGATCCTCGGCGATGGCGGGGATCGCCATGTACAGGATCGAGATGTCCATCGAGGTCAGCAGGACGGGCAGGATCAGGACGGCGAGCCCCAGCCTGCGTCTGGGGGCGGTCGTCGGGGTGTTCTGGTGCATCGGGCTCCTCGTGCGTACACCGTACTCATCGGATGGGTACACCGTACGCCGGCGTTAGGATGGCCCGCAATGAGGAGGGCGGTGCACGCACGATGGGCAGGACGGCGCGAGACCGGCAGGGGCTCAGCAGAGGACGGATCGTCGCGGCGGCCATCGAGATCGCCGATGCCGAGGGCCTGGACGCGGTGTCGATGCGGCGCATCGCCGATCACCTCGGCTCCGGCACGATGTCGCTGTATCGCCACGTCTCCGGCAAGGACGACCTGACCGTGGCCATGACCGACGCCGTGACCAGCGCGTACGCCTACCCGGACGCCGACGGGCTCGACTGGCGGAGTCGGATGCACCTGCTGGCCCGCCACGACTGGGACATGTACGAGGCCCATCCCTGGCTGCTGTTCGCCGACATGACCGCGACGCCGCCGTTCGGCCCGGCCGGGCTCCGGGCGATGGAATGGGCGCTGGCGGCGCTGGAGCCGCTGGGACTCTCCCTTGAGGAGTCCGCGCGCGCCATCATGACCGTCAACAAGTTCCTCCAGGGCAGCGCGCGGTCCGAACTGAGCGAGCGGGCCGATGCGGGGCGTGCCGACGCCGACCCCGGCTCCCGATGGCAGGAGCGGCTGACGAGCGTGGACCTGACGGACCATCCCCGGCTGCGCGAACTCGCGACCCTCCAGCGGGTCGGCGCGGGCAGGTCGTGGTTCGAGTCCGGTCTCGAACTGATCCTGGACGGGATCGAGGCGCGGAGCCGGGCCGTCGCGGACGGCTGAGCAGGCACGGCAGCGCGTCCGGCGGCGAGTGCCGGACCTCGGGCACGCGATCGGAGTACGGCGGATGCTCCGGGCGTCCACCCGGTTCGTCTCATCGGCTTGCGACGCCGCGCAAACAGGTGCATGACCTTGTCGGTCGATCGACCGCGCGAGAAGACTTGATCTCGCGCAGCGCCGTCGAGGGGAGTGCCGATGTCCGATCGAATCGTGTCGCTGATCCGGACCGTGATCCCGGTGTGGTGGGGATCGCTCCTCGCCTGGCTCGTCGGCCTCGGCCTGCCCGACGGCGTCGCCGAGGTCGCAGCCGACCTGGGCCCGTTACTCGTCGGCCTCACCATCGCGGGCTGGTACGCCGTCGCCCGCTGGCTGGAGTCCCGACTGCCGCGCTGGCTGGTGCGGCTGCTCTTCGGTTCGAGCAGCACCCCGTCCTACGCCGCGCCCTCGGCGGGCTCGGCGACACCGGCGAGTCCCGCGCCTTCGGCGGGCTCGGCGACACCGGCCGCTCCCGATCCTGCCGCGGAGCAGGCGCGCGACGGGCGCGGCGGAGACGGCGGTGCGGCATGAGCACCCCTGCCGAGCAGGAACTCGACATCGCGGGCGGCGTGCTGCGACCGGGCCTGTGGGAATGGCGGCGCAGACGGATGCTCGCCGCCGACGAACCGGTGCGCATCGTCTGGATCGGCTCCTCCACCGCGGGTGGAGAGGGCGCCCGGACCCAGGAGGGCACGGCGGCGGCCCTGGTCGGCCGGGCCCTCGGCGAGGCGGGCACGCACTATCCGGTCACCGGCATCGGCGGATGGGCGATGCTCGGCCATCCCGAGGTCGTCTTCGCCGACCTCGCGATGCGGTCGGTGAAGCTGGTCGCGGGCGACGAGATCCGCCGGATGCTGCCGGACTGCGATCGGATCACGGTGCACTTCATGCAGGGCGTCGGCGCCACCGAGTTCACGGTGTGGATCGACGACAGCGCCTACCCGGTCCGCCCGGACGTCGCGGGCTCGTCCCGACGGGCCGACGGCAGCTGGGTCTCGCCGCCCCTGCCGCGCGGCGACCACGCCGTCCGGATCAACACGCGGGGCGCGGTCATCGTCAACGGCGCCTACGCGCATCGCGGCACCCACGATCGCGGCATCGAGTCCTACAACGCGGGCCGGGGCGGCACCCGCGCGTCGTCCTACGCCCGGTCGCCGGAGCTGGGCCAGATGTGCCACCGGATCGGACGGCTCGATCCCGCGCTGATCGTGATCGTCGTCGGCAGCAACGACTATTCCGTCGGCGTGCCGCCCGCCGACTACCGGGCCCAGGTCGTCGACCTCGCCGCCCGGCTGCGGACGGCCTGTCCCCGCAGGCCGTCGATCCTGCTGGTCCAGGCGGCGCGTCGATCCGACACTCAGAACCCGCTGTATCCGTGGTCGGCGTATCGCGATCAGCTGCGGCAGATCGCCGAGCTGGTCGACGACGTCGACTTCCTCGACGTCTCGCCGCACTGGCCGATCGGACTCGACGCCGACGGGCTGGGACTGCTGATGCCCGACCGCGTCCACATCGGTCCCGCCGGACATCGCTGGCTGGCCGAGCTGGTCAGCACGGCGCTCAGCGCGTCGATCACCGCTGCCTCGGCCCCTGTCCTTCCGGAGGAGCCCATGCCCGGTGTCGACCCGGCGACCCTGCCCGACGTGATCTCGGCCTGGCGGGCGAGCACTGTGACGGGCGGCGCGGGAACGCCGATCACCCGCTGGGCGCCGCATGCGGGCCGTGAACGAGCCGCCCTGGTGCAGGAGTCGGCGGCCTCGCGGCCCCTGCTGCGCACGAACGGGCCGGGCCGACAGCCCTATGTCGAGTGCGCTCGGACGCCCGGCCGATGGCTGCGCACCGAGGACTGGACGGCCGACCAGCCGCTGCCGATCACCGTGCTCACGGTCGTGCGGCAGCCGACGGACTTCCTGGGCAACGTCTACAGCGGCCGGGCCGGCCGGTATGTGTGGCTCGGTCACATCACCGGCCAGGACGCCGACGGCCACCAGACCACGGGGGCGGGCGGCACGAGCCCGCCCGCCGCGGCGCCGGTCTGGACCGGCGGGTCACCCGGCTGGCAGCTCATGGCGCAGGTCCACGACGGCACCGCCTCGCGACACCACGTCTACGGACTGCCGCCGGAGGCGTTCGTGGGCGGCACGATCACCGGACTGCCGGGGTTCACGCTGGCGAACAGCTCGACGGGCGGAAGCGCCCACTGCCACGACGTCGACGTCGCCGAGGTCGTCGTCATCGGTCGGGCGCTGACGACGACGGAGGTCGAGCGGGCGTTCGCCTGGCTGGCTCGCCGCTACCGCCTCGACCACTCCGGCCGCAGCCTGAGCTGATCCTCGCCGGTTGACACGGGGGGCCGGACGGGCCGCCCGATACGCGACGATCGGCGGGCGACCGCCGCCGGACCGAGGCGGTCGCCGCCGGTCTCGGCGAGCCCTGTCCGTCGGATCGCTCCATCGGTCAGCCCGTCCGCCCGCGCGGCCTTCGCCCCGGTCGGCGTCCGTCCGTCGCCGGGGGACGCCGTGTTGCCGGCGACGCCGCGCCGGCGGCGGACGCCGTGCCCCGCCGGGGACACGGCGTGGGATGCGTTCGAGCGCCTGCCGCCGGGGAACCGGGCGTGATCGGAGGGCGAGCTACGCCGAGCGAGGGCACGAGCTGAGCGAGCAGGACGACCGCAGGTTCCACGGGCGTTGGCGAAGCATTGCACTTCCAGGCGATGACCCACCCGAATGATTCGATCGTCGGTCGACTCGAGTCACGTCTTTGACCATTTCGTGTCGCTTTTTCGTGCGGATCGATGGACGTGTCCACCTATCTGATGAATGCGGCCTGCGGCGCCTTCTCGAATGGGCACTCCACGGCCGCCGATCTTCGTCGTACCCCGCTGTCACGCGGGCTCCCTTCTGTTGCCGCCCGCAGCGCGCTCGGTGACGATGAGCGACGGACCGCTGCTCAGTGCCGCGGCGGCGGGGTCGTCGGGGTCGGACCGCGCCGGATCGACTTTCAGGAGACGTTGAATGGCACAGGGTTTCTCCCGTGAACCGGGCACCGAGGGGCCGCTGTCGGGGATCTCTCCCGAAGGGCACCGTAAGGTCTGGCGATGGGGATTCATGATCGCCATCGGCGGATTCCTCTTCGGGTATGACACCGGAGTCGTCTCCGGTGCGTTGTTGTTCATCCGACCGGAGTTCGATCTGAGCTCCTTCGAGCAGGGCAGCGTGGTCAGCATCCTGCTCATCGGGGCGATCGTGGGCGCGTTGGGTGCCGGGCGCACCGCCGACCGCCTGGGGCGTCGGTTGACGCTCGGCCTCGAAGGGCTCATCTTCGTGGTCGGAACCCTGATCGCGACCCTCGCCGTCGACTACGAGATGCTGCTGATCGCCAGGCTCGTGCTCGGCGTCGCCGTCGGCGCGGCGTCGGCGACCGTGCCGGTCTACCTCTCCGAGGTCTCGCCCGCCGAGATCAGGGGGCGCATCCTCAGTCTCAACCAGGTCATGATCACCACGGGCATCCTGACGTCCTACCTGGTCGATCTCGCCTTCTCCTCCACGGAGAACTGGCGGGCGATGTTCGGCACCGGACTGGTCCCGGCGGTGGCGCTGATGCTGGGCGCACTGCTGCTGCCCGAGTCGCCGCAGTGGCTGATCCGGCACGGCCGGGCGGACAAGGCCAGAAAGCTGATCATCTCGATCGCCGACGAGGAGAGCGCGGACCGGCTGATCGATCGCGTCGAACACCACGACCAGGCCGAGGAGCATCCGGAGAGCACGCACGGCCGACAGGGCTGGCGGCTCCTGTTGGACGCCTCGGTGCGGCCCGCGCTGCTCGTCGGTCTGACGCTGGCCGCCGTCCAGCAGTTCGGCGGCATCAACACGATCATCTACTACGCGCCGACGATCATCGAGCAGACCGGCCTGACCGCGTCGAACTCCATCTTCTACTCGGTGTTCATCGGCTTGATCAACTTCGTGATGACCCTGGTCGCACTGCGGTTGATCGATCGGACCGGACGTCGCGTGCTGCTGCTGGTGTCCCTGGCGGTCATGTTCGTCTCGCTCATCCTGCTCGGGCTGAGTTTCGCCCTGGGCCTGAGCCCGGTGCTGTCGCTGGTGTTCATGGTGCTCTACATCGCCGCGTTCGCCTGCGGCATGGGGCCGGTCTTCTGGGTGTTGATCGGCGAGATCTTCCCGCCGTCGGTACGGGCGGTGGGGTCGAGCGCGTCGACGATGGTCAACTGGCTGTCGAACTTCATCGTGGGGCTGACCTTCCTGCCGCTGGTGGACGCGATCGGGCAGGGGCAGGCGTTCTGGATCTTCGCCGTGGTCTGCGCCCTCGGTCTCTGGTTCGTCGCGCGGCGCGTCCCCGAGACGTCGGGGCGGGAGTTCGACGAGGTCGACACGGCACTGCGCGCGCGATTCCGGCGGGGCGACCGGCGCTGAGGCGACGTCCCGGCGCGGCCGGGGAGGGTCGGCTGCCCGGCCGCCGTCAGGACGTCGTGTCGGTGGCGTGCCTGCGCTGGTAGTGCCGGGCCGCGCGTGCGCGATTACTGCACGAGGGCTTGCAGAACTCCTGCCGTCCGTGGGACTGGAGGAAGTAGCGGACGCAGCGCGGCGCCGTGCAGGCACGCAGCCTCTCCCGGTCGGGCCCGGTGAGGAAGTCGATCGCGGATCGCGCGAGCGCCGCCGTCAGCCCGCTCACGGCGTCGGGTTCGATCGAGCGAGACCTCACCGCGGGCGGCCCGTCGTCGGGCCAGGCCAGGACCGGTGCGACGGGCGCGAGTGCCGCCGCGGCGTTGACTCGCTCGACCGCCTCGGCCACCGGAAGCAGCCGGTGGGCGTCGGCGCGGGAGGGCGCGGGGACGCAGCGGGCGAGCAGCGATCTCGTCGCGGCACGCAGGGCGACGACCGCCGCTCGTGCCTGCTCGTCGGTGGGGACGCTCGCCGCGTCGACGCCGTCGGGCAGCAGGTCCCGGTGTTCGACGAGCCAGGCTGCCAGGCCCGCGGGATCGGCAAGGTCGTCGGCCACCCCTCCCGCGCCGTCGTGGCGAATGGTGGCGGCGAGCCGTAGTGCGAGCCGTCCGTTCGGCACCGTTCCGCTCCCTCCTCGCATGGTCGACGCCTCATCATCCGGCTCCGTCGACGTCCGCGTCTCGGCGGGCCCGACCGCGGCGTGACGTGGCTGCGTCGATCCGGCGTGGTCTTGCCGACGTCCTACCGCCTAGTCTACGGTCCCTAACGTCAAATTCGAAATTAAGCGTTAGAAGGGCGGTCGGTGGGCGTCGCGTCGGCGTGCTCCCACCGGCCACGAGCGAAGGACGACCCGCCATGGTGTTACTGGCCCACCTCAGCGACCTGCACGTCGACGAGACCGACCGCGCCGCGCGACGAGTGCGGCGCGTGATGGACCACCTCCGCAGCCTGCCTCGACCGGTCGACGCGGTGCTGGTCACCGGCGACGTGACCGAGCGCGGCACGGAGGCGGAGTACGCGCGGGCGGCCGAGCTGCTCCACGCCGCCGTGCCGGTGCTGCTCTGCCCGGGCAACCATGACGAGCGGTCCGCGTTCCGCCGCTTCCTGCTCGACGGCCGGGCGGGCCGCGCGACCTGCGGCGACACGGGCCGCGAACAGGCGCATGCCGCGACCGAGACGGTCGGACCGATCAACCAGGTGCATCGAATCGGGCACAGCGCGATCGTGCTGCTCGACTCGACCATCCCCGGCAGCGGCGAGGGAGTGCTCACGCCCGAGACACTCGACTGGCTCGACACGACCCTCGCGGACCTCGGACGGACCACTCCCGTGCTCCTGGCCCTCCACCACCCGCCGGTCGACCTGCATCACCCGCTGCCCGACCGATACCCGCTGCGCGAGCGCGGCGCGCTCGCCCGCCTCCTCATCCGACACCCGGAGATCGTCGGTGTCCTCGGGGGACACGCGCACACCGCCGCGGTGTCGACCTTCGTCGACAGACCCGTGCTGCTCGCCCCCGCGGTGACCTGGACGCTGCGCATGCCCTGGGAGGGCGACGATCCGGCCGACCGGACGGCCCCGCCCGCGCTGGCCTTCCACATCCTCGACGAGAACGCGCGGCTGACCACGCACTTCCGCGTCGTCCCGTGACCGACGCCGGATTCCACGCTCGGCGGCCGTGCCCTCCGCGCGAGGCCACGCCGTCGGGCGTCTCCGCCGGGCGACGGCGATGACGCCGCACCTCGTCGGCGGCTTCGCCCTGGCCCTGCTGCCGTTGGTCGTGACACCCGGCGCGAGCCTCGCGCTGCTCACGCGCCAGGTCACCACCGCGGGCCGCAGGGCAGGGTGGGCGGTGATCCTGGGGACGGCGACCGGCATCTACCTGCATGCCTGCTGCGCCCTGCTCGGGCTGTCGGCGATCGTCATGAACTCCGACCGCCTCTTCGACCTGATCACGCTGCTCGGCGCGTTCTACCTGACCGGCCTGGGCCTCTGGAGCTGGCGGCAGGCCGGACGTACCCGGCAGCCCGCCCCGGGCACGGCGAGGGAGACGCCGACGCGCTCGGCCTACCTCACGGCCGTGCTCGCCAACGTGCTCAACCCCAAGGCGGCTCTGATCCCGCTCACCCTGGCCCCGCAGTTCCTCGACCCGACGGGGTCCGTCGCCGCGCAGCTCGCCGTCCTGGCCACCACCCATGTCCTGCTGACGGCCTGCTGGCTCCTCGCCTGGACGCTGATCCTCGGCGGCGGCGGCCGTGTGTTCCGCTCCCCTCGGGTGCTCGTCTCGCTGAACCGGACCGCGGCGGTGGTGCTGATAGCGCTGGGAGTCTGGACGGCGCTGCGCTGAGCGAGCGTCGACGTCGTCGTCCGGGGCGGGCACCGGGACGAAGGCCGCCTACACGAAGGAGCTCCACCGGCCGGCGGAGTCGGCCGCACACAGGTGCGGAGGAGACGGGGCGAGGAGCGCCTCGCAGGCGCGGCGATCGTGCGGACGAACTGCCGGGGCGTCCACCGCCTGCGACTATCGTCGATCCTGAACGACCGCCGCCGAGCATGAGGAAGGCGACCGTGTCCGCACCGGCCGGAAGTCAACAGACGGACCTCCTGAGCACGCTGCTCCAACCCATCCGCCTGACCGGCGTCTTCTCCAGTCGATGGTCGCTGACGGAGCCGTGGTCCATCGAAGGCGACGCCGAACCGCACTGCGCGGTGCTGCACTACGTCGCGGAGGGATCCTGCTGGATCAGCGCCGACGGCATCGAGCCCACCCTGCTGACCGCGGGGGACCTGGCCGTGTTCCCGACCGGCACGGCTCATCGCTTCGCCGACCGGCCGGACCGGCCGGGCGTCGCACTGCGCACCCTGCTGGCCGACCGACTCCCGGGCACCACCGACAGCATCGAGTTCGGCGGCGACGGGTCCCGCAGCCGCATCCTCTGCGCGGGCCTGCACCACGACGCGGGCGGATCCTCGCCCCTGTATCACGCGCTGCCGAGGATGACGGTCCTGCGCCGCGCGCAGCTCGAAGCCGAACCGCTGCTGCGCGCCGCCGTCGACACGCTCGACGCCCGGCGCGATCTCGGCGCGGGCGACGGCCCTGGTGCGGCGGCGGTCACCCTGCGCGTCTTCGAGATGGTCTTCGTCCTGGCCCTGCGGCCGCTGCTGACCGCGATGACCGAGCGCCCCGAGATGCTCGCCGCGCTGGCGAACCCGGCCGTCAGCCGTGCGCTGACCGCCATGCACACCAGGTACGCCGAGCCGTGGACGCTGCGATCGCTGGCGGCCGAGGCGAATCTGTCCCGATCCACCTTCGCCGGGCTCTTTCGGGAACTCGTCGGCGAAGGACCGGCCACCCACCTGACCGCCTGCCGGATGCGAGCGGCGGCCCGGCTGCTGGTCGACACCGATGTGCCGCAGAGCGCCGTGCCGGGGCGGGTCGGATACCAGAGCGCCGTCGGATTCCACCGTGCGTTCCGGCGGCACTTCGGCACCACGCCCGGCGAGTACCGGCTGCGCTCCCGCGTCGCGGCGGGGACGGCCGCCCGGACGATCGGACACTGATTCCGGTCGATCGTCGAATGACCGCCGCCGCCCGGGACGGCACCGTGGGGACGTCGACCCACCACGGTTCCAGGGAGGACTCCGGCCGGCGCCGCGTACTCGGCGGGCGGCGGTCGGGCACATCATGAACGTTCCCATCGTTGATCCCGGGCAGACCGGCACCGGGGCCGATCAGCGCGCCGCCCGGCGGGCCCTGATCCTGTTGGCCTGCACGCAGTTCCTGCTGCTCCTGGATACCTC
The DNA here is from genome assembly GCF_002234535.1 of Actinoalloteichus hoggarensis. Classification (NCBI taxonomy): domain Bacteria; kingdom Bacillati; phylum Actinomycetota; class Actinomycetes; order Pseudonocardiales; family Pseudonocardiaceae; genus Actinoalloteichus; species Actinoalloteichus hoggarensis. The sequence goes on along the minus strand of NZ_CP022521.1, from coordinate 4,897,922 downwards.
GATCATCAACGTCGCGGTCCCGTCGATCGGTGACGAACTCGACATCGGGGCGGCCGACCTGCCCTGGATCGCGAACGCCTACCTGGTGACCTTCGGCGGACTGCTGCTGCTCAGCGGTCGCGCCGCCGACCTGGTCTCCCGACGCGGACTGTTCGTCACCGGCCTGGTCGTCCTGGTGATCGGCTCCGCGGCGGGAGCCCTCGCGGGCGACGCGGGCTGGCTGATCGCGGCGCGTGCCGCGCAGGGCGTGGGCGCCGCACTCGCCGCCTCGGCGGCGTTCGCGCTTCTGTTGAGCCTGTTCCCCGACGGGCCGGCGCGTCATCGGGCCCTCGGTCTGTTCGCCGCCATGGCCGGCGTCGGCGGCGCCGCAGGGACCGTGCTCGGCGGGGTCCTCACCAGCTGGCTGGGCTGGCGCTCGACCTTCGTGCTGAGCGTGCTCGCGGGCGCCGTGCTGGCGGCGGCCGCCGTACGGATGCCGCGCGTGGACCGTGCGCCGGGGCGGGGTGCCCGGTTCGGCGTCACCGCCGCGCTGTCCAGCACCGCGGCACTGGGATCGACCGCCTATGCGCTGGTCAACACCGGAGTGCACGGCTGGACCGCGCCGAGCACGCTGGCGCCCGCCGCCGCGGCCGTCGCGCTGTTGATCGTCTTCGTGATCGCGGAACGGCGCGCCGAGACCCCGCTGGTGCCGCCGACACTCCTGCGCAGGCGGGCGGTGATCACCGCCAACCTGCTCGCCTGCCTCGCGCAGTTCGCCTACTTCCCGATGTTCTTCCTGGTCAGCGTGTACCTCCAGACCGTGCTCGGCTATTCGGCCGTCCTCGGCGGGCTGGGGCTGCTGCCTCTGTCGTTGACGGTCGTCCTCGTCGCGGCAGGCACCGGAAGGCTGATCGGGCGGTACGGCGTCCGCGCCGTGCTCATCGCGGGGTGGCTGCTGACCGCGGCGGGCCTCGGCTGGCTCGCGCTGCTCTCCGTCGACGGCTCGTTCGCCGCCGACGTGCTGCCGCCCAGCCTGCTGCTGGGCGTCGCGCTGCCGTTGGTCACGGTCACCAGCTCCGTGGCGGCGACCGCTCAGGCCCGGCCAGCGGAGATCGGACTGGCCTCGGGTCTGATCAACACCAGTCAGCAGTTCGGCGCGGTCCTCGGCCTCGCGGTGCTCTCCGGAGTGGCCACCGCGCGGACCCTCGCCGTGGGCGGTCCGGCCGACCCGGCCGCCCTGACGAACGGCTTCGCCGTCGCGTTCCTCGTCGCCGCCGTGCTGGCCGTGCTCGCGGCCTGCTACGCGCTCACCCTTCGGACCGGCGCACCGCACGGGGACGAGTCCACGCCGGGGCCCGCGCCCACGTCCTGACAGCGTGTCCGCTCACCCCGGCATCCGAACCGCCGGAGCACCGGCGACGTCATCCATTTACCACGAAAGGCCATCACCGCATGTCTGACGACCGCCGCCACCTCGTCATCGGGGCGCACGGCTTCCAAGGGGCCGCCGTGGCACGGCGACTGCTCGCCGACGGGCACCAGGTCCGGGGGCTGACCAGGACGGGCGCGCGTCCCGCTCCCGGCGCCCCGCGGCTGCCCGTCGTCCTCGCGGACCTCGCCGACGCCGCCGCGGTCCACCGGGCGTTCGAGGGCATCACCCATGTCTCGCTGGTGCTGCCGCTGGTCTACCAACCGGAGCTGGTGGCAGGCTACGTCCGCACCGTCATCGACGCGGCGCGCGAGGCCGGGATCGAACGGCTGGTGTACAACGCCAACACCGCGATCCCCGACGCCGTCACCCCCTACCCCGCCTACGAGACGCGACGGGCCGCCGAGACGGCCCTGCGAGACAGCGGCCTGCCACTTGTCGTCCTGCGCCCGCCCGTGTACCTGGACAACCTGTTCAGCCCCTTCGCCGGACCGCGACTGTTCGACCGCGGCACGCTGGTCTATCCCCTGGCCGCCGATCGTCGGGTGTCCTGGCTGTCGCACGCCGACCTCGGCGCGGCCACGGTCGCCGCGCTGCACCGCCCCGGCCTCGACGGACTGGTACTGCCGCTCGGAGGACCCGCGGTGACCGGCGACGAACTGGCCGCGGCCGTCGGCGCCGGACTGGGCCGCGAGGTGTCCTATCAGGCCGCCGACCCGGCCGACTTCGAGGCAGACCTGCGCCGCGTGATCGGCGGACCCGCGGCCGAGGGCGTCGCGGGCCTCTACCGATGGGCGGCTTCCTCCGACGATCCGGACTCGCACGTCGCCGACCACACGCAGGTCGAACGGCTGCTGGGCATCCGGCTGTCGTCGATCGGCGAGTGGGCCTCGGCGCAGCCGTGGGAGGTCTGGAGCGCCGCGGTCGCCGACTGATCACGCACGGAGCCCTCTTCTCGGCGCCCGCCGTCCGTCGGCGGGCGCTGCTCGTCTTCTCCGCCGGCGCTCGTCGGCGCGTGTGGGCGGCCGGTGTCGCCGCCGTTCGGCGGTGGTGGCGCAGCTGTTCGGCGGTGGTGGCGCAGCTGTTCGACGACGGTCGGTCTCGTCGCCGTCCGCTGTTGCCCGGTGCCCGGTGCCCGGTGCCCGGTGCCCGGTCTCGTCGCCGTCCCGGGGTGGCCGCCGCCGCGTCACATGACCCACACCCGCCGCCTCGGCCAGCGCGCCGCTCGACCCGCCGATACGACGTCCGCCGTTCGGAGCAGTGTCTTCGGTCGAGTGGGCTATGCCGCGAACGCATCACGAGCGAGGTCATCTGGCACTGCCGCGCCCGCCCGATCCCCGGCATGATCAGAGGTACCGGGCAATGACGCCGGTCGGGTGACGGTCGTTCCTCATCGAGGAACGCGGACCGCTCCCGAACTGTTCACGGATCGGCGGGCCACCGCGTGGTGGCGGCCGGACACCCGGCCGCGCGGAGCGCGTCGATCCGACTGGGGTGCGGCTGTCGAGGCATGCGGTCTTCTCGCGTCGTCGACGGCCGCTGATGGACCGCTGACGTCCGTACGGCGCCGAGGCTCCCCGACGGACCACGCCGGTCCGGCGCGGTTCCCCGGGCTTCGTTCCGTGCGTGGACGAGACGATTCGTCACCGATGCACTCCACACGGTGGATCGGCGATGTGACGTGTCAAGGAGTGGAAGAGATGGCCGATTCCGCATACGACCCTGCCCGAGATTCCGCGATCACCGATGATCCGGCGACCGCCGCGCGCCGCGAGGCCTGCGTCGTCGGTGACCGATTCGTCGCGCTCACGCAGATCGAGGAAGTACAGACCGTCAGCCAGTTCGTGGCGTCGCTGCGGCGCGGCGGACCCGTCCCCGAACGGGTCCTCGCCGTGCAGGGCGTGTCGCAGTTCGAGCTCGACTACCTGCGGGAGGAGCTGAACAAGCGACAGGCCGAGGACACCGAGATCGTGCCGCCGGTCTCGCCCCGGCTGGGCCGGGACGTCGTCCACAAGCAGCGCGAGCCCAACGTCCTGCTCGCCGATCTGACCCGCACCGGCCCCGAGGCCTACACCGCCGGATTGTGGCTGCACGCCGACAACGAACTGTTCGGCGATCACCAGACCGGCCAGCATGTGCAGGGACTCGTCATCATCGAGGCGATGCGGCAGATGTTCATCGCCGTCTTCGAGACCGCCTACGGCAGGCACAACGCCGACCGGGACTTCTACGTGGTGTGGGACTCGATCGACGTCACCTTCCTGTCGTTCCTCTTCCCCCTGCCCGCCTCCATCCACTGCGAGATCCTCGAAGAGGACCTCTCCGACGTGTCGCGGGCGGGCTATCGGATGCGGATGCGGGTCCTGCAGAACGAGGTCTGCGCCGCCGACGCCACCGTGCGTTTCGGCGGCTACGACCAGAGCCGCATCGAGGCGGCCGAGACCAGACGCGCGCGCCGTGCCGTGCACGAGTTCCTGCGCGCTCGGTCGGCGGCGGCCGAGCCCGCGGGGGTGACCGCGTGACCGGGCGGATCGCGGCCGTCTACGACGTCGACGAGACGCTGCTGTCGGTCAAGAGCATGGTGGACTTCCTGCGGTTCTACCTCGCGGAGACCGAGATCCCGCCGGATTCCGATCAGGCTCGGCGGCTCGCGGAGTTCCAGACCGCGCTGGCCGAGGATCGTGAACCGCGTGAACTGCTCAATCGACGCTATTACCGCGTCTACACCGGGGAGCGGGCCGCCCGGCTCGCCGAACTGGGCCGCCGGTGGTTCGCCCGGCGCCGCGCGGGCGACGGGTTCGTGAACACCGCCGTCGTCGCCGGGCTGATCCGGCACCGGCTGGCGGGCCACGTCATCGTCGCGGTGTCCGGGTCCTTCGGCGCCTGTCTGGAGCCGCTGCGGGCGGCGCTGGGCATCGACCACGTGCTGTGCACCGAACCCGTGCTCGACTCGGACGGCAGGCACACCGGGGAGATCGTGCGCAGCCTGATCGGCGCGGGCAAACCGGCCGCGCTCCGGGAACTGGCGGCGGCCGAGGGGATCTCGCTGCCGTTGAGCTTCGGCTACGCCGACCACATCAGCGATGTGCCGCTGCTGAACCTGGTCGGACACCCGGTCGCGGTGCATCCGGACGCGAAGCTCGCCGAGCATGCCGACCAGGCGGGTTGGGCACGACTGCGACCCGCCCGGCGATGACCACAGGCCCGCTCTGCGCCTGCGGATGCGCCGTGGCCGCCTGGTCGCTGGGCCCGTCCCGGCCCGGCGGCGTGCGTCGGCGAACACGCATCGGTCGGAAACCCGCCGCGGTGCCGTCCGCGCCGGATGCCGACGGAGCGGCGCAGGCCGCGTCCCGCGCGGTGCCGCGTCCGCCCGCCGCCGTCCCCGCCGTCCTCCCCGAGCGGCGGCACCCTTTCGTTCCCCACGACTACGGGCTCGATCCGCTCGCCTTCGACGAACTCGATGAGCTGGAGGACCACCGATGACCATGACCCTGCCCGCGCCCAGCCTGCCCGACGCCCTCACGACGGGGATCGGAACGCTGGGCTGGGGCGCCTACCTGCCGGAACGGCTCGTCACCAATGAGGAGGTCGCCCACCCCGCCGGGGTGGACGCGGGGTGGATCGAGCGCAAGACCGGGATCAGACACCGTCGCCGCGCCGCTCCGCACGAGGCCGCCTCCGATCTGGCTACCGATGCCGCGCGCACGGCACTGGCCCAGGCGGGGGTGCGGGCCGAGGACCTCACCGCGATCGTGCTGGCCACGTCGACCCCGGATCATCCGCAGCCGCCCACCGCCTGCCTGGTTCAGGAGCGGCTCGGCGCCGTCTCCGCCGCCGCCTTCGATCTCAACGCGGTGTGCAGCGGGTTCGTCTTCGCCCTCGGCGTCGGGCGCGACATGCTCGCGGCCGCCGGTGGTCTCGTGCTCGTCATCGGCGTCGACGTCTACTCCCGCATCCTGGATCCCGCCGACCGCAAGACCGCCGTGCTCTTCGGCGACGGCGCGGGCGCCGCCGTCCTCGGCTCGGTGACCGGCGACCGGGGAGTGCGGTCGGTCCGACTGCTCAGCTCCGGAACGGAGAGCCAGCTCATCCGGGTGCCTGCGGGCGGAAGCCGGATTCCCGCGTCGGTGGACTCAGTACGCGCGGGTCAGCACTGGTTCACCATGGATGGACGGGGCGTCCGCTCCTTCGTGGCCGAGCGGGTGCCCTCGGCTCTGGCGGACTTCCTCGCCGACGCCGGGGTCGCGCCCGCCGAGGTGCGTCATCTGGTGACGCACCAGGCCAACGGCCGGATGATCGACGAGCTGTTCCCCCGGCTGGGCCTGCCGTCGGCGGTCGTCCATCAGAGCGTCCAGCGTTATGGCAACACCGGTGCGGCGTCCATCCCGATCACCCTCGCCGAGGCGGCGCCCGAGATCGCCGAGGGCGACCTGGTACTGCTGGCGGGCTTCGGCGGCGGCATGGCGATGGGATTCGCGCTGCTGCGGTGGTGACCGACGGCGCGGGCGGCGCCGGGGATGGTCGGTGCCGGTTCCCGACGCGGTCCGGCCGCCGGTCGGTGCGGCGGCCCGCCTTCGACCGACCGGTCGGGCCGCGCGGCTCGCACGTCCCGCGCGGGCGGCGGTTCAGCCGCCGGGCGGCAAGGCGGGTGCTCATCGGCCTCGTCGGGCCTCGTCGGCTGCCGCCTGCCGTCCGACGACCCGAAGCCCGATGAACGTCGGCCGGTGCCCGCCGGTCTCCGGCGTCCGGCGTGCATCCCGCCGTGCCGGACGCCCGACGCCGCCTCTCCTCGTCACGACCGACCGGTCGGGGAGCGGCGACGTACCGCCCAGGTCGTCCTGCCCGCCGTCCCGAAAGATGCCCGTCCCGTCGGCGGCGTGAGGGCATTCCGGGACGCCGTCGCAGCCAGGACGCCGCGAAGCCGGGGCGTCCCCGGGATCGGGGCTCTCCGCGGCGTGACGCCCCGGCCCGGTCCGCCTTCCACTCGGCAGGAAAACGAGGACCCGGGCGGCGGAGGTCTTCGGCGCCGGGCACGGGGGACGACGGGCGCCCCGAGGCGCGAACCGCGCAGACCACCGACGTCACGACACCACCGACGTCACGACACACGGACGAAGGCAAGGCACACGTCGCCGGCCCGGTCGGCGGGAAGGAGATCCACGATGGACGACCAGGAACGTCCCGAGGTGTTGCTGATCGGCGCGGGCCCCAGCGGCCTGCTCACGGCCTGCGAGCTGCTCCGCCGGGGCGTCCGCGTGCGGCTCGTCGACGCGGCGCCCGCCCCCGTCGCCTATTCGAAGGCCCTGTTGCTGTGGCCGCGCACCGTCGACGTCTTCGAGGGTCTCGGCGCGGGCCCGGCGGTGGAGAAGTACAGCGTCCGGATCAACTCGTTCCGCTACTACTCCTCCCGGCGGCAGCTCGCCGACGTCCGGTTCCCGCCGGAGCTGGCCGCCAGGGCGCTGCCCCAGCGCTACACCGAGGACATCCTTCGGGAGACGCTGGCCGGGCTGGGCGGGCGGATCGAGTACGGCGTGCGGCTGCTGGCGCTGGATCGGCTGGACTTCTCCGGCGACCCGACCGCCACCGACGGCGTCACCGCCGTCCTGGAGCACGCCGACGGCACGGTGGAGCGCTGCACGGCCGACTGGCTCGTCGGCGCGGACGGGGCGGGCAGCGCGGTGCGCGCGCAGCTCGGGCTCGCCTTCACCGGCTCCACCTATGCCAGCCGTTTCGTCCTCGGTGACGCGCGGGTGGCCGGTGACCTGGCGCCGGACGAGGCGCACTACTTCCAGTCGCCCTCGGGGGTCCTGGTGGTGGTCGCACTGCCCGACGGGCTGTTCCGCTTCTTCGCCAGTGCGCCGCCGGAGCAGCAGACCGGAGAGGTGGACCTGCCGCTGATCCAACGACTCGTCGACGAACGCGGCCCCGGCGGCATCCGGCTCGTCGATCCGCAATGGCTCAGCGGATTCCGGGTGCATCGAAGGCAGGCCGACCGCTTCCAGCTCGGCCGGGTGTTCCTGGTGGGCGACGCCGCTCACGTGCACAGCCCGGCGGGGGGACAGGGCCTCAACACCGGACTTCAGGACGGCCACAACCTGGCGTGGAAGCTCGCCTCGGTGATCCGAGGCGACGCGCCGCCGACGCTGCTCGCCAGCTACGGGCCGGAGCGGCACGCGGTGGCGGCGCAGGTCGTGCGCGACACCGACATCCAGACGCAGGCCTGGATGGCCCGCAACCCGGCGGTGGTGGCCGGGCGCGACCTGCTGTTCCGCGCGGCGGACCGGATCGGCCTGATCGAGCGCGGCTATCTGCCGATCATGGCGGGCAGGCGGTGGCGTTACCGGCCCGAGGAGTCCACGGCGCTGCTGCGCCCGTCGGCGGGCGAGGACCGCGGCGCGCTGCGGGTCGGCACCGCGGCCGGGCCGATCCTGTCGTCGCCGCACGACGAGGAGCGAGACCTCCGCTGGACGCTGCTGACCGAGGGCGTGTCGTGCCCGAGCCCGGCGCCGTCGGTGCGGGTGCTGCCCGCGCGTGGCGTGTGGTCGCGACTGCCCGGCTGTGCCAGGACGGCCTTCGTGCTGCTGCGCCCGGACGGCGTGGTCGCGGCGCGCGGCAGGGCGTCGGAGCTGGACGCGGCGTGCCGGTGGGCGGCGGCGCTGCTCGGCGAGTCGGGGCGGGTGGCGGCGGCTGGGTGAGGTGCGGTCGGGAATGGCGAGTCGGGAATGGCGAGTCGGGAATGGCGCGTCGGGAATGGCGCGTCGGGAATGGCGACGTCGACTTCGGCGAAGCGACGTGCGCTCAACCCGGTGGTCACCTCGGCAGCGGAACGCTGAGGTGGCCGTCGGATGACGGGGCCGGGCGCCGTCGGCACGCCGAGCGCGCGCCACGGCGCCGGCCGCGATCCCCGAGGGACCGTGCGTTCTGCTCCGCCTTCTCCGCCTGCGCGGGTCCCCGCCGCCGGATTCCCGTCCTCGCGCCGTCCTGTTCCGTGCCTCAGACGACGGCGGGCTCGTCGCCCTCGTCGATCTCGTCGAGAGCGGTGGCCATGGCGGGGTCGTGCCAGACGATGCGCGCGTCGATGTGGTGGTCCGAGTGGCGGAAACCCAGCAGGGCGTTCTCTGGCCGCCCCAGGGTCATGCGGCAGGAGCGGTCGGCGGAGACCAGTTCGGCATGGTCGGGAAAGGCGAACCCCCAGGCCGCGATGCGGGCGTCGGCCCGCTCGCCGTACTCCTGGACGACCGCGAACAGTCGTGGTGCCTCGTCGGCGACGATCCGGGCGAGGATGCGAGCGAACGTCTCTCGTCGCGGAGCGGGCGAGGGACGGTTGTCAGCTCCGGAGGGTTGTTCTCCCCATGAGAGATGTCGAACTCCCTTGGCGCTACGCGCCCGCCCTCATTCTTCGAACAGATGCCGCAGGAATCCCGCAGGCTGTGCGAGAAAGGCTCGGGTCAGGGTCACCGGCTCGGCCTCGTCGTAGCCCACCTCGTCGATCTCGCCGTCCGAGTCGATCTGGAGGATCCGCGCACCGGGCACGGCCGGCAGGATCGGTGAGTGCGTCGCGATGAGGAACTGACAGCCCTGCCTGGTCAGGTCGCTGATGCGCGTGATCAGCGCCAGCGTGCCGCGCACCGACAGCGCGGCCTCCGGCTCGTCTAAGACGTAGAGGCCGTCGGGTCCGAAGCGGTGGGTCACCACGTCGAGGAACGACTCGCCGTGCGAACGCTCGTGCAGCGGCACCCCGCCGTAGGCGTTCCCGACCCCGAGACGCTCGATCTCCGAGGCGACGTTGTAGAAGCTCTCGGCGCGCAGGAAGAACCCGGTGCGCGGCTTTCTGGTTCCCCAGCGCAGATTCAGGTGATCGCCCAGTGACGATTCGCTCGCCCGGGTGGCGAAGCGGAACGACTGGGTGCCGCCCTCGGCATTGAACCCGGCCGCGACGGCGACCGCCTCGACGAGGGTGGACTTCCCCGTCCCGTTGTCGCCGACCAGGAACGTCACGCTCGGATGCAGAGCCAGTTCACGGCGGCGGGTGAGGTGCCGGACGACGGGGAGGGTGAAGGGGTAGCGGCCGGTGTCCGACGCCGGGTCGATCTCGATGTGCTGGATGAACCCGCCCGTGCTGGTGCGGGCGGTTCCGTTACGGCTCACCGGTTGTCGCTCCCTGCCTGCGTCGCGTCGAGTCGGTGTTCCTCCGCCGAGGCGGGCGGTGCGGGAGTCCTCCCTCGCCGGAGCAGCGTAGTGCGCCGGTCGCCCGACTGGGGGAGGGGAGGGCGACCGGCGCGATCGGAGGCGATGCGGGGTCAGCGGCCCGCGATCACCCCGCTGGTGTGCCACGCGGCCGTCGCGTCGCGCACGGTCTGGCCTGCGGCGACTCCGCGTGCCGCCGCCGCGCGGTTCACCGAGGACACCACGCCGTGGTGCCACGTGTCGTCGGCGTCGCCGATCCGCGCCGTGTCGTTGTCGACGACCGCGCAGGCGGTCTCGGCCGCGTCGAGCAGGTCAAGGGCCGCCGCCCCCGCGCGGTCCTTGCCCATGCCCGCGTCGTTGAAGAAGATCAGGCCGGGCAGGAACCGGGTTCCCCATTCCGCCGAGCTGCTGCCCCCGTGCGAGCCGGTGACCGCCACCGCCCCCCGATCGTCCACGCTCAGGGAACTCACCGAGTCCACCAGCACCACCGGCGATCCGGTGGCGTCCTGCACCGTCGTTCGAAGCATCGGGCGTCCTCCCTGTCCGGCGGCAGCCGGGTGTCGTGGATGGAGCGGACTACAAGGCCTGCTCGGGCGGTGTCGTGCGCACCATTCGGTGCGATCGGGACTCGTCCCCGAGGAAACGCGCCGAGCGCCCGCCGCCGTGCCGTCGCCGATACGCGGCGACGGCACGCGCGCCGCGGCGGCCCGTCGAACCCCGGCGCGGGCGTCGGGCCGGACGAGCGGCATCCGCCGCCCGGCGGGCCGGATCAGAAGCGGGTGCCGACCGGCGCGGGCAGCCCGTCCAGCTCGGCCAGGTCGCCGGGGGTGAGTTCGATGCCCAGCGCGCCGAGGTTCTCGGTGAGGTGCCCCACCACGGTGCAGCCGGGGATCGCGACGAGGCCCGGGTCCTGGGCCAGCACCCAGGCCAGCGCCACCTGCGAGGGCGCGGCGTCGTGCCGCTTCGCCACCGCCTCGACACCCGCCAGGATGCGGAGGTTCTGCTGTAGTGCGCCGTCCTGGAACCGGGGCATGGCCGCGCGGAAGTCGGTGTCCGACAGCGTGCTCGTCTCCCGCACCGCCCCCGCGAGGAAGCCCCGACCCAGCGGGGAGAACGCGATGAAGCCGACGCCGTGAGCCGTGCACCAGGGCAGCACCTCGGCCAGGGTGTCCCGCGACCACAGCGACAGCTCCGACTGGAGGGTGGCGATCGGCGCGACGGCCGCCGCCCGCTCGAGATCGGCGACCCCCGCCTCCGACAGTCCGATGTGGACCGCCTTGCCCTCGGCCTGGAGCTCCGCCATGGCACCCCAGCTCTCCTCGATCGGCACCTCGGGATCGACGCGGTGCAGCTGGTACAGGTCGACGTGATCCACCCCGAGCCTGCTGAGGCTGCCGTCGATCGAGGCCCGGATGTGCTCCGGAGTCCCGTTCGGCGTGACCTTGACGGTCCTCGGGTACAGCGTCATGTCGGGCACCAGCCCGCACTTGGTGGCCAGCGTGACCTCGTCGCGCCTGCCCCGCAGAGCCTTGCCCACCAGGACCTCGTTGGTGAACGGCCCGTAGAGGTCGGCGGTGTCGATCAGCGTGACGCCGTTGTCGACGGCCGCCTGGATGACGCGCACCGACTCCGCGTCGTCTCGCGAGCTCTCGTCGTAGACCCAGCTCATTCCCATGCAGCCCAGGCCGAGGGCGGTGACCTCTAGGCCGCTGCGCCCCAGCGCGCGACGGTGGGCGGGCGATCCGGCGACGGGAACGGTCGGCGTGCTGCTGTCAGCGTTCACGATTGTCCTCTCACTTCGGTGCCGCGTGCCGCGGCGGACTGGGCGTCGAGGGTGAGTACCGCCGTCACGGTGTGTCGGGGACCGCGGTCACCAGGCCGGGCGCGGGGGTCGGTACGGAAGGCGACCCGCCCGCGAAGATGCGGCGCGGATTCTCGACGAGCATCGTGTGGACGTCGGAGTCGGTGACCCCCAGCCGACGTAAGGCGGGGATGACGTCGTCGTGGATGTGGGTGTACTCCCATCGGGGGAACAGCTCGGGCCGTCTCTCCGGTGCGAGATAGTCGATGAAGCAGCAGGTGTCATGGGAGAGCACCATCCGATCGGCATGGCCGCGCCGGGCCAGCTCGGCGACCACGGCGATCCGCTGCTCCAGGGAGGCGATCGGGTCCATGCCGAAGCGGTCCATGCCCAGATAGCAGCCGCCGTCGACCAGCCGCAGCAGGTAGTCGACGTCCTCGGTGTCCCCGGAATGCCCGATGATCACTCGGGAGGGGTCGACGCCCTCGGCGACCAGCAGGTCCAGGACCTGACCGCCGTTGCCGACCACCGAGTTCGTGTGGGTCGTGATGGGCACCCCGGTGGCGCGCTGTGCCTGCGCCGCGGCGCGCAGGATCTCCTCGGTGGCGGGCGACAGCTCCGCGTCCTCGTGCGCGGCCTTGATCACCGCGGCCCGGACGCCGGTGTCGCCGATGCCCTCGGTGATGTCCCGGATGAACATCTCCGTCATCGGGTCCGGGCCGCCGAAGAGGGTGCCGGGGCCCTGATAGAAGAAGTACGGCGGAATCTCACGGTAGGCGTAGACCCCGGTGGCGACCAGGATGTTCACCGGGCTCTGGGCCGCGATCCTGGCGATCCGCGGGATGTAGCGTCCCTGCCCGATGGCCGTCACGTCGACCAGCGTGCGCACACCGCGCTCGTAGGCGGCCCGCAGCCGCGCGACGGCGTCGGCGACCCGCTCCTCCTCATCCCAGTCGAGCCGATAGTTCTGCTGAAGTTCGGAGCTGAGCACGAAGACGTGTTCGTGCATCAGCGTGGGGCCCAGCTCCGCCACGGGCACGGACCCGCGAGCGGTGGGAACTGTGGACACGTCGCCTCCAGATCGGGTAGGTCTCGACTCAGTGCGAGCCGACGGCGCCGGCGCCCGGTGCGCGGCGTGGCGGCGCCGCCGGGGTCGTCGCCGCGGTGGGATCGACCGCGGTGGGGCTGACCGCGGTGGGGTCGACCGCGGTGCGGCGGGTCGCGGTGGGGCCCGTCGCTGTGGCGCCGGTCGCGGTGGCGCCGGTCGTCGACGGGGCGGAGGAGCCGATCGGGGGGCGCGCGGCGGCCGCCGGATCGGTCGCGTCGCCGCGAGTCGGACCGGGGCGGGCGGCCTTCTTCCCGGCACCCGATGAGCGGAACCGGTCGACCACCCAGACCGTCACGGCGACGGCGATCATGGCGGCGGCCACCGCACACGCCCCGAGCCAGCCCCCGTGCTGGAAGGCGAGCGCGCCGAGCGCGGTGCCCGCGGAGCCGCCGACGAAATAGCTGGTCATGTACACGGTGGTGAGGCGTGCGGGGGCCTGTGCGGCGAGCCGGTAGACCTCGCTCTGGTTGAGCAGGTGAACGCCCTGGATGCCGAAGTCCATCAGCACGATGCCGAGCAGCAGCGGCACCACGTGGCCGCCGCCCGCATAGACCAGGCCGAACGAGGCCAGTGTCAGCACCAGCAGACTGATCGTCGCGGGCGCCTGGAGGCCCCGGTCCGCGAGCCGTCCGACCCGCGCCGCCGCCAGCACGCCGCCCAGCCCCGCGAGTCCGAGCAGGCCGATGCCGGTCTCGCTCCAGTGATACGGCGGGCCCGCGGTGAGGAACGCCGCCGAGGTCCAGATCGCGTTGAAGGCGCCGTAACACAGCGCGCCGTAGAGCGAGCGGCGGCGGAGCACCGGCTCGGTGGCGACGAGCTTCCGCAGCGAACCGAGCAGCCGGAGGTAGCCGACGGTGGAGTCGGCGGGGCGGTCCGGCAGCGCGCGATGCAGGGCGAGGCCGCTGAGCAGCATCAGCACGGCCGCGACCGCGAAGACCATGCGCCAGCCCGCGAGGTCGGCCAGCAGTCCGGAGACCGTCCTGGAGAGCAGCACTCCCGTGAGCATCCCGGTCATCAGGGTGCCGACGACCCGGCCGCGCCGCTCCCCGCTGAGCACGGCGACGTAGGCCACCAGGACCTGGACCAACACCGTGGTCACGCCGACGGCCGTCGCCGCGACGGTGAGCACCGCGAGCCCCGGGGCCAGCGTCATGGCCACCAGTCCCGCCGCGGTGAGGACGGTCAGCACCACGACGAGCCTGCGTCGGCGCAGCACGTCGGCCAGCGGAAGCAGCAGAAGCAGGCCGAGCGCATAGCCGACGTGCATGGCCGAGAGCGAGGACCCGGCCTCGCTCACTCCGGCGTCGAACTCACGGCCGATGGTGTCGAGCAGGGGTTGCAGGTAGTAGAGGTTGCCGACCGTCACGCCGCAGATGACGGTCAGCAGCCACAGCATGGGGATCGGTGGGGCGGCGGTGGCCGCCCCTGTGCCCGGCGGGCGCGCTCGACGATCGTCTGCCATCGCAGCATCCTGACTACTATAAGAACCTTGATTCGAATCAGAACCTATGTCAGTTCTGAGGAGTGGTCAACCCGTCATCGAGCGGCGACGGCATGTCGAGGGCGCCCGGCTCGTGGGACGGACCTCGCGGTGAACGGCGGAGTCGGGGTCGCGGTCGCCGGACGCCGTCGTGGAAAGTCTGGTTACCTGCGGTAGTGATACCGCGTTGTGCGGAGGCTACGCGGCGGTAACAACGGAGAACACCCCGGCGTGATCGTTGCCGTCGTCCATTCCAGGTCGTCGGGAAGGCGGGACGCGGGATTATCGACGCCGACGATTGCCGTGTCAATCGGCCGGTCCGGCGGTCGGTGCCAACAGTGCGGTGGCGGAAAACGCGCCGGGAAGTCAGTCGCCGCGAGTATTGTGACGTTACCGTGGCAACTACTGGCGGAAGGAGTTCTGGTGGATCTGGAGACGCGGCATCTGAAACTGCTGCAGATAGTCGCCGAGGAAGGCAGTTTTCGGCGGGCCGCGCAGCGGTTGGGGGCCTCGCAGCCCGCTTTGTCACGACAGATCTCGCGGCTGGAACGATCGTTGGGTGCCAGCCTGCTCGACCGGGCGGCCAGCGGCGTCCGGCTCACCCGGGCCGGACAGCTCGTCGTCGAGGCGTCCAGGAAGGTGCACTCCGAGATGGGCAGTCTACTGACCAGCCTCGGAGCACTGATCGGGCGCGGTGCTCAGCCGCTGCGCCTGGTCGCTTCACTGAACCCCTCGGTGACGGTCGCCCGGCTGATGGCCGACGGGCATCAGCTCGAGATCTTGCGCCATTCCGACGCCGACGCGCTCGACCTGCTCGATCGAGGTCGGGCTGATCTGGCCCTGGTGATCGAAGATCCGACGTCGCGATTCCAGCCGAAAGGCGGCCTCGGAATGGCGACGATCACGAGGACGCCATTATGGCTGTGTGCGCGGCATGGCAGGCCGGAGTCGGCGGCCGATTCGGTGGCCGTGGCTGGTCTGCGCAATGCGCCGTGGATTCTGCCGGAAGCCGGCTCGATGAGATCGATCGTGGAGAACATCTGTCTGGCGGCGGGATATCTTCCGGACCCGATTCTCGTCGGAGACGACGACGTCATGTTATCGGGATTGGCGGCCGGCGTCGGCATCGCATTGCGCGGACCGTTATTCGGATTAGCCGCCGATCTCGACTTCGCCACTCGGCCGCTGCAAGACGAGGTGGTGGAGCATAAAATCTGTGTGTGGCGGCGCGATCGAGTGCCGGAAAGTCTGGTGGAAACGGTGGTGGACGCCCTGCAACAGCAGCATCTCACCCTTGCTCGCCGCCATCCGGAGTATCGCGACTGGCTGGAGAGGCATCCCGAGGCCGTGCCCGAGTACTCCGCTCGGGTGCCTGCGCAGGCCGCGGCCCGGTGAGCGCGGCGGTGGTGCGGACGGCGGGTCCGCATCGGTCCATGTCGGGACGAGCCTCCGACACGGATTCACGCGCGTCCGAGGAAAGCGGCGACGGCGCCTCGTCTCGGCGACGCTCCGGTCATGGTCGGGACGACTCCGTGCCGTCGACTCGCCGCCTCGCGCGTCGATGTGACGACTCCTCAAGGCGGACTCGCGTCCCGATCGAGACCTGCTTCGAGGATGGTCGGGATTCGTCCGGTTCGCTGCTACGAAGGTCGCATTGCCCCGTACACAGGTATTCGTGCCCTGGCATTTCACCGAGCTCGAATGCTCATCACGGTCCTGTGTTCGGCTACTACACTGGTGACATGACACTGTCGATCAGCGACCGGATCGGACATCATCTGAAGCGGGTCGATCAGGAGCTGATCGCCGCCAAGAGCGCGGTCCTCAACCCGCACGGTCTGACCGTTCCGCAGTACACCGTCCTGCTCGCCCTCTTCCAGGAGCCCGGACTGTCCGGTGCGGCGCTGGCGCGGCGGTGCCTGGTCACGCCGCAGACGATGTCGACGGTCATCGCCACCCTGGAGGGCAAGGGACTCGTGGACCGGCAGAACCACCCGGTGCACACCCACGTGCAGGAGGTGCGACTGAGCCGCAAGGGCCGCACCGTGCTGGCCAAGGCCGACGAGGCCGCCGTCGAGGTCGAGCGAGCCCTGTCCGGCCGCTTCACCGCCGAGGAGAGCGCCCTGCTGCTGGAGTTCCTCGGCCGCTGCTCGGACGCGCTGGGCGAGGTCCGCAGGCCCTCGCGCGGCCCGGCACGATGACGCGGGTCCGGTGACGCCAGTCGGTTGAGACTGCCGCCATCGTGCTCGACGGTTCAGGCCGGTGGGGTCTGGACGAAGACACGAGGTCAGCGTGACGTCGACTCCGGTGGGGGAGCAGACGCCACGCTGACTCAGGCGGACGGCTCAGCCGGGACTCGCCGCCGCGATGTCGCCGCCGTGAACGGCAGCGACCCGCCGACCGCGGGCGAACCGAACAGAGTGCGCCGCCGAGCGACGGCGAGACGACGGCCACCGTCGCGGTCGAGGGGCGATCCACCAGGTACCGGGCGAGCGTGGTGCGACGGCCGAGGCGCCCGCGGCGAACATCGGCACCGCGCCGGACACCGGCACGTCCTGTCGAGTCGAGGGATCAGAAGTAGCAGCGGGCCACCGAGACGACGGTGTCGTCGTCCGTCGCGATGACGGCGGTGAGCCAGCGATCGTGTGCGGTGCACGGGTGGGAGACGCCCAGCCGGACCAGGTCCGAGGGACCGAGCCGGGCGTCGGCGGGCACGGTGACGAAGGCATGCTGATCGTTCAGGGCGGTCACCGTCCAGCCCTCGACGGAGCGCGCCGATCGACCCGCATGGTCCCGTACCTCCAGCGGCACCGGCATTCCCTGGTCGAAATTGAGGTCGCGCCGCCCGGCGCCGAGGATCGCCAGGCCGGGTTCCGGCCTGCTCAACACCGGTGCCCAGACCTCGATGGACGGTCGCAGCCGTGCCACGGAGTCGGTGGCGGTGCCGCCGCCGTCCAACGGCGACCGCGCCTCGTAGACGCCGTTGTCGTGAGTGAGATACGCACCCGGCCTGGCGATCAGCCGCACCGGACGCTCCCCCGCGAGTCCGCCGAGTTCCGCCGCCACCACGTCGAAGTAGAAGCTGCCGCCCGCCGAGATCACGTGCTCGGCGAGCCGTGCGTCGGCTCGCGGCAGCACCAGTTCCATGGCTCGGCGCAGAGAACGCAGATACTCGGCGACGGCCGTCAGACTCGCCTCGTCGCGCGAGTGACTCACCGAACCCTCGTAGCCCGCGACCCCGGCCAACGCCAGCCGACCCGCCGAGGCGACCGCGTCGCGCACCGCGGCCACGGTGTCCAGACTGCGGCAGCCCGCCCGGCCGCCCGCATGCCCGACCTCGATCAGCACCGGCAGCGGCCGCGAGCAGGCGGAGCCCTCCAGCGCCTCGGCCAGCACCGCCACACCCGCCACCGAGTCGACGTAGCAGTAGAAGTCCCTGGCCTCGTCCGCCGCCAGCCACTCGACGACCTGGCGGGCGAAGTCGCGGTCCACCAGTTCGTTGGCCAACAGGATGCGGCGATGGCCCGCCGCCATGAACACCCGCGCCTGATACGGATTGGCGACGGTGACCCCCCACGCGCCCTCGCGCAGCGCGTACTCGGCGAGCTCGGGAGAGGTGGTCGTCTTGAGGTGCGGTGCCAGCGACATGCCGTGCTCGGCGGTGTAACGGGCCATCAGCGCGGCGTTGTGACGCAGCGCGGACTCCCGCAGCACCAGCTGCGGCCAGGCGAATCCGGCGTCGAACAGGTTTCCGCCCCGGCCGCCGAACTCGTCGAGAGTCCGTGCGGCGGCGTCGGCGGGCATCCCCTTGAACCGCCAGCCGATCGGTCCGTCCGCGATCAGCTCGGGCGTCGGGACAGGCAAGTCGGAGTTCGTGGTCACGTCGTCTCCTCCGGTCACGCGATGGACTCCCGCAGCAGGGCGTCGGTCGCCCCGCGCACGGCGTTCGGTTCGGAACAGTGGCACGAGATCAACCGGGGTGTGCGGCCGCGCGGCGGCACCGGGACCGAAGACGACGCGCGGAACCTCGTCCCCGGCGATCGTGGACGCGCCCGTGTCGTGGCCGACGCCCGCCGGCCCGTCGGTCGATCTGCCACCGTCAGCACACCGGCGACGGCATCGACGAAGGCGTGTCGACGTCGGGCTCCCTGGCGTGGTCGACGAGGTGCGACTCGGCGACCTCCACGCCCGAGCCCGGCGAGGAACGCGTCGAGCGGGTCTCGCCGTACCCTCGCGCGCCGCCGCGCGGCGGGCGACGGTGAGCGTCGCGCTCGACGGGACGTCGGGGTCGGTCCCGCTGTAGGACATGGTTGCGGCCCTCCGGAGCGATCCCGATCGGCGGGCGGCCCGACCAATCACCGCTGAGGGCTCGGCCGGAACACGGTGACTCCGCACCCCAACGGCAGCGTTGCGTAATATGCAACGATCGTTGCGTATTCTGGCGGACGGGTAGTAGTGTTCGTTCGCGACGAGGTCGACGGCTCGACGCGGTCGACCTCGTCGACGTGATCCGGTTCGGCGGAGGCGACACCCGGGAGATCGGCGCCGCCGATCAGGGGCCGTACCCGCCAGAAGTGATCAGGAGCTGCGCATGTCGACATCGCCGCCGGAGCCGAGGGCCGTCTGCCTGGGCGAGTCGATGATCGTGTTGGTCCCCGATGAGGCCGGCCCGCTGGAGCACAGCCGGGTGTTCCATCGTTCGGCGGGCGGAGCCGAGTCCAATGTGGCGGGCACGCTCGCGGGTTTGGGTGTCACCACGAGTTGGGTCTCCCGTCTCGGCGCGGACGGCTTCGGCCGTTACGTGCTCACCGACATCGCGGCCAGAGGGGTGGACGTCTCCGGCGTCGAGCTGGACCCGCTACGGCCCACCGGCCTCTACGTCAAGGAGCGGGACACGTCGACGGGCCGCACCGGTCCCGGCTCCGTGGCCGTCGGGGTCGAGCACGGCGGCGGGCAGGCGGACCGCCCGGGGGACGGGTCCGTCGTCGAGGGACACGGTGCGGCGGGAATCGGTGCAGGCATCGGTGCCGCTGCTGGTGCGGGTGCCGAGGTCGGTGACGTCGTCGGCTCGCCGCGCCGCGGGACGGACACGGCGACAACCGGCAGGGCGACAGTCGACCCGGCCGACGGCGTCCTCGGTGAAGACACCCCGCGCCCCGCGACCGAGGACGCCGGCGAAGGCC
Source organism: Actinoalloteichus hoggarensis (assembly GCF_002234535.1). Classification (NCBI taxonomy): domain Bacteria; kingdom Bacillati; phylum Actinomycetota; class Actinomycetes; order Pseudonocardiales; family Pseudonocardiaceae; genus Actinoalloteichus; species Actinoalloteichus hoggarensis. The sequence continues at coordinate 4,878,755 of NZ_CP022521.1, read as the reverse complement.
GTCGCGAGCGCGGCTGCCCCGGGGCAGCCGGGCCGGGCGACGTCTCCCGCCGACGAATGCACTACTACCGCACGGGCTCCGCGGCCTCCGCCATGGCGCCCGAGCTGCTCGACGGCGACCGGCGACACGCTCTGTTCGCCGCGGCGGACCTGGTGCACGTCACCGGGATCACCGCCGGAATCTCCGACTCCGCGGCGGAACTGCTGTTCACCCTGTTGCGGCGGCCTCGGGCGGGCACACTGATCAGTTTCGACCTGAACTGGCGGCCGATTCTCTGGCACGACCGCGATCCCTCGACTCTCGCGCGCCTCTGCGCTCTCGCCGACATCGTCCTACTCGGCGCCGACGAGGCCGAGGCCGTGTTCGGGACCGCCGATCCCGAACGCCTACGAGACCTCCTGCCCGAACCCCGAACGGTGCTCGTCAAGGACGACGCGCACGAGGCCGTGGCACTGGACCGAGACGGCACGCGCACCACGGTGGCGGCCCTGCGCGTCGACGTCGTCGACCCGGTCGGCGCCGGCGACGGTTTCGCCGCGGGTTACCTCGCCGCCACGCTGCGGGGCATGACTCCGCAGCGGTGCCTGCGTCTTGGCCACCTCTGCGCGGCGCTGGCGTTGACCGTACAAGACGACCACGCGCCGCCCCCGGACCCCGCGACGGTCGAGACGTTGCTGACCTGCACCGATCAGGAATGGCTGCGGGTACGAGTCGGCGCGGACGGCATCCGGACCCCGTCCTGACGGCGGTAGCGTACGGGCTCCTCCGCTGAGAGGGCCGGATCAGACGAGCACGTCACGAGGAGCGGAAGAAGTGAGCCAGAGCCTGACCAAGGCATTGCGCATCCTCGTCGAACTCGGCGATCAGGCGCGGACGCTCACCGAGCTGGCCGAACGTCTCGACGTGCACAAGACCACGGTGCTGCGGCTGCTGCGGACCATGGAGGACGAGAGATTCGTCTTCCGCGACGAGCACCATCGCTATCACCTGGGATCGCGGCTCTTCGGACTGTCCAGCCTCGCGTTGGAACAGCGTCAGGTGCGCGGCATCGCCGGTCCGCACCTCGCCGAGCTGAACCGGCGCACCGGCCAGACCGTCCACCTCGCCACCTTCGAGGGCGGCGAGGTGGTCTACGTCGACAAGTACGACTCGCGTCATCCGGTGCGGATGTACTCCCGTATCGGGCTGCGGGCGCCCTTGAACTGTGCCGCGGTGGCCAAGGTGATCCTGGCGGGAATGCCCTCGACCCAGCGTCGACAGGTCGTCGACACGATCGACTTCGTCCGCTTCACCGAGCGCACCATCACCGACGCCGCTGCGTTGCACGCCGAACTGGACCGCGTCGCCGAACAAGGCCACGCTGTCGACCGGGCGGAGCACGAGTCGTTCATCAACTGCATCGGCGCGCCCGTGCACGACGCGGGCGGCCAGGTCGCGGCGGCCGTGTCGGTCTCCGTACCCGACATCCTCCTGAGCTACGAACAGGTCCTGGAACTGCTGCCCGATCTGTTGACCACCGCCGCGGCCATCTCCCACGACTGCGGCTTCCATCGCTGACCGTCGAACCGGGTACCGTCCGCGCTGCCACGATCGCACGCCCGCCGGACCCGCCCAACGCGGTCACGACGGCACGGCCCACGCGATCATGTGGTCACACGGTCACGCAACTACGCGATCACGCGATCAGGTGGCGATCCGGTCACGGCTGCACGACCGCTCGGCCACGACCGCTCGGCCCACGCGGCCACAACCGACCAGACCGCGACGTACGTGCCGCACCGATCGGTGATCACGTCCGACCGAGCCGGCCACCTCGGCCGCCGCGCCGCTCCGCTCCGTTCGTCCGGGAGCCCCGGCCGTGCCGGCTAGTCGACGGCCTCGAATCTCCAAGCGTCCCGCACGCCTGGCCGCCCGCCGGGTAGACACCGGCCCCGATGCCGCGCGCCGACACCCGTTCTCGACGCCGGATCGCCCACGTCGAGATCGCCCACGTCGAGATCGCCCGTGTCGAGATCGCCCACGTCGAGACCGCTCGTGTCGTGACCGGCCGTGTCGTGACCGCGTCGGGGCCGGGCCGGGGCCGGTCGAGAGGAACCCTTGTTCATGCCGCAGTCCAAGACCACCGTTCGCACCGGCCACGCTCCGTACCCGCCCACACCGTCTTGCCACGTGCCCGCAAAGGCCCGATCCCCCAAGCCCTGCGCAGAGACCGGTCGATCCGGACAGCGACGCCTACGCCTCGCCCGGTGAAGTCGGGCACTGGCCGTCAGGGCGCTCGGCGACATCCAGGCCGTCCTGACGGTGGACGGGGCGTCTCGGTGGCGGGTGGCGCCCCAGCCCCGGGCTGTCCGAACAGCCGAGACGAGCTCACCGCGAAGAGCGAGGCTTACGGCGAGTTCGGCTCCGCCCGTGTCACCGAGGAAGCGCTGCCCGCGAGGACGACGGTGTTCACGGCCCTGCCCCGTGACGGGATGCTGGTCGAGATCGACGCGATGGCTGTATGAACTTTTGATCGTCTCCTTCCTGTTCGCGGACAGGGTCGAGTCGGGACCGGGCGGCGACTGCTGCGGTAGCGGGCAAGGGTCCGGCGGCACGCGCCGGCCTCGCATGGTGTCGGCCTCGCCGCTTCCCCCGCGCTCCCGTCGCGCTGTGTTGCGATCCGCGGCGGGCTTCCGCTCGGCACCGTCCGAGCCTGGTTGTCTTCGATTATGTCTGACGTCTACCCATGTGGACACCTTCTGGTTAGACTGCGCCGGTATCCATCGATCGCCGACGATCGCCGTCGGTCGACTCCTCGGAGGAGCCTGGTGCCCGAGAGCGTGACCACCGAGCCGCATCGCATCCGCGAGATCCGGGTGACCCCGGTCGCCTTCCGCGATCTGCCGCTGCTCAACGTCGTCGGCGTACACGAACCCTTCGCGCTGCGAGCCATCATCGAGATCGTGACCGACTCCGGGCTTGTCGGACTCGGTGAGACCTACGGCGACGCGGGACACCTGGACCGACTTCGGCTGGCGGCCGCACAGCTCATCGACGTCGACGTCTGGGACGTCAACGAGATCGCCCGTCGCGTCCAGGTGACGCTGGCCGCCGACACGTCCAAGACGGGCCACGGCATGAGCGGGATGGTGACCGGTAGCAGCACCGCCGACCGGGTTCTGTCTCCTTTCGAGGTCGCCTGTCTGGACATTCAGGGGCATGCGATCGGCCGTCCGGTCAGTGATCTGCTCGGGGGTGCCGTACGGGACCGCGTCGACTACAGCGCCTACCTGTTCTACAAGTGGGCGGGCCACCCCGGTGCCGAGGAAGATCACTGGGGCGCCGCCCTCGCTCCGGACCAGCTCGTCGCCCAGGCCCGTCGAATGATCGACGAGTACGGCTTCAGCGCCATCAAGCTCAAGGGCGGGGTGTTCCCGCCCGACGAGGAGATCGAGGCGATCCGGGCACTGCGTCGTGCCTTTCCCGACCACCCGTTACGCATCGATCCGAACGGCGCCTGGACCGTGCGGACGTCCATCCGTGTCGGCAAGGAGTTGGACGGGGTCCTGGAGTATCTGGAGGATCCGACCCCCGGTGTCGACGGCATGGCCGAGGTGGCCAGGGAGGTCTCGATGCCGTTGGCGACGAACATGTGCGTCGTCGCCTTCGACCACGTCAAGCCGGCGGTGGCACAGGATGCCGTCGGCGTGGTCCTCTCGGATCACCACTTCTGGGGAGGCCTTGGCAGGTCGCGCGTGCTCGCCGGCATCTGTGACACCTTCGGACTGGGTCTGTCGATGCACTCGAACTCGCACCTGGGCATCAGCCTCGCCGCGATGACCCATCTGGCGGCGGCCACGCCCAATCTCAGCTATGCCTGCGATACGCACTGGCCTTGGAAGGCCGCCGACGAGGACGTGGTGGTGCCCGGCGCGCTGCGCTTCGAGCAGGGTGCGGTGCCCGTGCCCACGGGGCCCGGCCTCGGCGTCGAGCTGGATCGCGACGCGCTCGCCAGGCTGCACGAGCAGTACCTGAGCAGCGGGATTCGGGAGCGCGACGACACCGGCTACATGCGCCGGGCTCAGCCCGACTTCGACCCCACGGCTCCGCGCTGGTGACGGTGCGACCGTCTTGGCGTCCGATCCCGCGAATCGAGGACCGTCGGGTCCGGACGGGGCTTCTCGATCGGGCCGCGTTCGGCTCAGGCGACTGTGGGGCGGTCGTCAGCGGCTCGGCGATCAGCGGGGCGGTCGTCCGATGGCTCACACCGGCCGGACGGCGCTGACCGGTGCCGTGCCGCGGCCCCCGTCGGTCGACCGGGCGCGGAGCGTGTCCCGAGGCATGGTCGGCTTCCCCGGTGTGCCGGGCGGACACGGGCGGCCGGACGAGAGGTGCGCCGGCGAGTACGCCGACCGTGGTGACTATGGCGACCATGGTGACTATGGCGGCAACGGCGAGCGCGGCCGATGCGACCTGCTCGGTGGACAGCGTGAGCATCGTCGGGGCGGTGACCATCGCGGCCGCGGTGAGCGAGTGAATGACCATGACATCGACTATCGAACATGTGTTCTATTTAGGCAAGATATCGATCGAGTGGTCTGTGCTGTGCCCGAGCCCGGACGAGGGCGACGAGACGGCAGTACGGAAGAGACGGCGGCGGGAGAACGGCAGCGCACGAGATCCCCGTGCACCAGTCCGCCGTGCACAGAACCGCCGTGCACCAGTCCGCCGTGAAAGGTCCGTGGTGCGCAAGACCGCAGGCGACAAGACCTCAGGCGACAAGACCGCGGGGCCGCACAGCGGAGCGCCTGCCGCAGGCGCGCGACCAGACGGTGGCCTGCCACCGGAGACGACCGAGAAGAAGAGGACCCTGTGGCGATGAAGATCGTCCTGACCGATCCGGTGCTGACTCGGTTCTTCACCGCCGAGCTCACCGCCGCGGGCACCGACGGCCACGACTGGCGACTGATGGCCGGCCGACCGGACGCCGAGGTCGCCGAGGAACTCGTCGACGCCGACGTGCTGGTGGCCGCCAGGATGACACCCGCGATGGCCGAACACGCCGAGCGGCTGCGGTTGGTGCACGTCACCGGTGCGGGTTACGACCGCATCCCCTTGGACGTGCTCGCGCCCGGCGTGACCGTCTGCAACACCTTCCATCACGGCCGTTCCATCGCCGAGCACGTGGTGATGGTGACGATGATGCTCTCCCGCCGCGTGCTGCCGGTCGAACGCCGGTTCCGCTCCGGTCGATGGGAGTCGGTCGTGCTGGATTCCTCGGTACCGCTGGGGCTCGGCCTCGCGGGCCGCACCATCGGTGTGATCGGGCTGGGCGAGATCGGGCGGCAGGTGGTGCGGGCGACGACGGCGTTGGGCATGCGTGCCCGCGCTGTCCGCCGCGACCCGCGGGCCCCGCTGCCCGCCGATCTGCGGCTCGATCGGGTCGACGGCGACGACGAACTCGACGCCCTGCTCGAAGCCTCCGACGTCGTGGTCGTCACCGTGCCCCTGTCGGCCGCCACCACGGGCCTGATCGACGCCGATCGCCTCGCCGTGATGCGGCCCTCCGCGCTGCTGGTCAACGTGGCGCGCGGTCCGATCGTCGACGAGGACGCCCTGTACGAGGCACTGGCGCAGCGGCGGATCGGCGGTGCGGCACTGGACGTGTGGTGGTCGCATCCCAAGGACGGCGTCGGCACACGGGGACACTCGAGGCCGTTTCACACCCTGGACAACGTGGTCCTCACGCCGCACCACTCCGGACACACCGCCGAGACCTTCGGTGGTCGAGCGGCCGACATCGCCGCGAACATCGGGCGGCTGGCGGCCGGGGAGCCGTTGACGAACGTGGTCCGCGCGGGTCGTTGACGCCGGTCGGTTCACGCCGGACTGTTCGTGCCGGCGCAGGGGTCGTTCCGGGGAATCGCGAAGGCCGGTGGTTCCTCGCCGTCCTCCGGCATGCGGTGCAGCTCCTGGAATGCGGGAGCCTCGTCGAAGGCGCTCCCGTCGGTACGCACCGTGCGGCCGCCGCCGCCACGACCACCACCACGTCCGTGACCACCACGAGCGGCGGGAACCTCCGTCCGGCCGGTCATCCCCGTCGACTCGTCTACGCCGTGGGTCCCCGGCCGCGACGGGCCCGACGTCGATCGGGATCACGCTCGGCTGCCTGCGAGCCGCGACCCGCCACACGCGGGCGGCGGGTCGCCGTCAGTCCCGCAGCGTCGCCTGTCGGTCGGCCAGGGCGGCGCGGACGCGGCGAAGGCGATCCCGCCACCAGCGCACCCGCTCGGGATCGGTCGACTCGTATTCGGCCAGTGCCGTCGGGTCAGGGGCCACGGGGGTGCGCGGCACGGGCAGGACGCCGTGGACCGGACGCAGCGAGGACGCCTCGTCGACGACGTCCCCGCCGAGCAGGGACACCGTGCCGAGGCCGCACGCGAGATCCAGCGTGGGCAGCGCTCCTGCCAGGGCGAGCTGCGCGCCGAGCCCGACGCTGGTCTCCAACGCGGAGGACACGACACAGGGCAGGCCTGCCGACTCGGCGACGCGCAGCGCGCGGCGGACCCCGCCGAGCGGCGTGCACTTGAGCACGGCGATGTCGGCGGCTCCCGCGACGGCCACCCGCAGCGGGTCCTCCGCCCGGCGGATCGACTCGTCGGCGGCGATGGGCACGGTCACCTGGCGTCGCACGGCCGCCAGCTCCTCGATGGTCCGGCAGGGCTGTTCGACGTACTCGAGGCCGGCCGCGGCCGCGTCGAGCAGCCGGATCTGGGACACCGCGGTGTCGACGTCCCAGACCGCGTTGGCGTCCACCCGGATCGCCCCGTCGGGCCCGAGGGCCTCACGCACCGCCCGTACCCGAGCCAGATCCTCGTGGGAGGAGCCGGGATGATCGGCGATCTTGATCTTCGCCGTCTGGCAGCCTGCCGCCGCGACGATCTCCTTGGCACGTTCGGGACCGACGGCGGGCACCGTGCAGTTGACGGGTATTCGATCGCGAACGGGCTCCGGCCAGCCGTCGGTGCACTGTTCGATCGCGGTGGCCAGCCAGGCGGCGGACTCGTGGTCGTCGTATTCCGGGAACGGGCAGAACTCGCCCCACCCGGCAGGGCCTTCGAAGAGCATCCCCTCCCGCACGGTGATGCCGCGGAAGCGGGTCCGCATCGGGACGGCGTAGACGTGAGCGTTGTCGAAGTCGATCTCGGTGCTGGTCACCTGGTGGCTTCCTCGGTTCGGCGACGGCGGCGGGCCGCGGACCTCGCCGGCCTGATGTCGCGCCGGGACCCGGTGGCCACATCGACAGTCTGTTGAGGACGGACTATGTGAACGGTAAAGCACACGGTCTCGACCGACCTCAGGACGGCAGGGGCCAGGCGTATCACTCCGACGAGCCGACGTCGTCCCGACCGTCCCGACGCCGGTCCGTCAGAATGCCGAGCCTAGTGACCGACGCGTCGCGGCGGTCGCGGGGCGGCGGTGCGGGCTCGCGTCGGCGCCGAGCACGATGCCCCCGAGTCGCCGCCGCCGGGACGCGCGGGACGCGGTCACCGCAGCACGCGGTAGACCAGGTGATGGGCCGCGGGCGTCGACGTCGACTCGAGCAGCTCCAGTCGTAGTGCGGCGCCCCCCGAGGCCGGGAACAACGGGGTGCCGGAGCCGAACGTCACCGGGGCGACGTGCAGGGAGAGGACGTCGACGAGCCCAGCGCGCAGGAACTCGTTCGCCAGGGCGCCCCCGCCCATGATCACGACGTCCTTGGCGCCTGCGACGGCCCGCGCCGCGAGCAGCGCCTGTTCGAGTCCCTCCGTGACGAAGGTGAACCGGTCGGCCAATCGCACCTGTGCAGGCACCGAGTGGGTCACCACGAACACCGGCGGCGCTGCCGACTGGTCGCGCTTTCCGCCGTAACCGAGGTCGTCCCGCCAACCATGGGGACCGTTGACGAAGTCGAAGGTGCGTCGCCCCATGATCACCGCGCCGGTGCGGGCGACGATGTCCGCGATCAGTTCGGCGGTCGCCGCGGTCTGCTTGCGCAACACCCAGTCGTGCAGGACCTCGCCCCCGATGCCCGCGCCGTGCTCCAGGTCCGCCCCGGGCGCGGCGACGTAGCCGTCCAGGGACATGGTGATGTCCACGACGACCCGACCCTCGGCGGTCGGCGAGGCCTGCCCCGGGGTGTTCGCGCCCGACAGGGCCTCGGCGAGCCGATCCATCGAATCGCGGACGCCGTGCTCCATGCCTGCCTCGATCGCGGCGTCGCGTGCCTGGACCGAGGGGAACACCGACCGGGTGCGCAGTCGGGTGCGCCCGCCGAGGTCCTCCAGCTCGGTGGTCTCCAGGCTCACCTGACCGGGTGCTCCGTCGAACTCGAAGGTCTTGACGATCCTGGTGTTCGCCGTGACCGTGTGGAAGACGCCTCGGAAGGCGTACTCCTGTCCCGTCGTGTCGCGGTGGACGTAGCGGTAGGCGCCCGCCGGGCGTGCGTCGTACTCCTCGACCCGCAGATCGAGTTCACGAGGGCCGAGCCACCGGGCGACCAGCTCGGACTCCGTCGAGGCGCGGAAGACCCGGGCGGGTGTGGCCCGGAAGACCCGGGCGGGTGTGGCCCGGAACTCGCGGACCACGTCGATGAACGGGCTGCCGGGCTCGGCGGAGATGGTCGTGGGCTCACTGCTCGTCATTCCTGCTCCTCAAGGCTGTCCAGTACGGCGTCGAGCAGACGGTGGCGTCGCTCGACGATCAGGCGGTAGGTGTCGATCCAGCTCGTCAGCGCCTCCAACGCGGCCGGATCGAGGTGACACGGGCGGCGTTGACCCTCGCGGCTTCGGGTGATCAGCCCGGCGGCCTCCAACACCTGGATGTGTCGGGAGACGGCCTGCTTGGTGATCGGGAACGGCTCGGCGAGTTCGTTCACCGTCGCGTCACCTCGGGACAGCCGGGCGATCAGCGCCCGGCGCACGGGATCGCCCAACGCCGTGAACGCCCGGTTCAGCCGCTCCTCCTCGACGGACATCATTGTCAACCAATCTGTTGTTCAACAGAAAGGTTGACTATAAGAGGCGAGGGAATCCGGCGCAACCCCTCGGCGCGGTGGCGGACATCCTGACCGGGCAGCGATGGGGCCGGTCAGCCGCGCCGCGCCTGCGGAGTCACGGTCGATCAGTCGTCCGCGTCACCCCGCCGCGGGGCGGCATTGCGCAGTCGGATGCCGCTGAAGCCGAGAGTGCTTCGCACGACCGCGTCCCAGAAGCCCCACAGGTCGTCGAGCACCCGAAGCTGGATGCCCGCGGCGCGATGCAGCTCGAGGAGATTCCCGACCGGCTCCGGCGGGCCCAGCGGCTCCACGGCCTCGACCGCGACCATCGCGCTCGGAGCGGGCTCCCCGAAGGGGCGGAAGGGCTGCGCGTCGAAGCGATAGGCGTACAGGTCGACGCTGAGGAACGCCGCGACCTGCCGGTACTCGATCACGTGGACCCGGTCGCCGCCGCCCGGACCGAGGATGCGGTCCCGGTCCGCGGCCGAGGTCGTGGGCAGCCTCCACGCCATCGCACGAGGACACGCGCGGGGAAACCAGTAGTCCGGGGCGCAGGCCGCGTCCACCGCCCAGACGTAGGCCTCCGCCTGGCGCGCCGTCGCGGCGACATGAGGAACGAACCTCGTGATCGACGGATTCTCGGAGAAGTGCAGTACCTGTCCCGGCTCGGGTCGCATACCGAGGATCCAACGCGGCCGTGGTCCTCGGCGCCGCCGGATCCTCCCGGTCGGAGAAGACGGCAGGCGGCGCCGGCCGAGCCTGGGCGGGTCCCGGTCGCGCGAGTCGCGGGCCGCTCGATGCGGCCCACGACCACCGCCGAGGCGGCGCGCGATCAGACGACGCGACCCGCGATCAGACGAACTGCTGGACGATCAGGATCACCGCCCCCACCACCGACACCGTCAACACGACGTAGCGGACGCGGCGCACGTCGAGTCGCCGGGCCAGCGGGCGGGACACCAGCATCCCCAGCGCGGCGGCGGGCAGCAGCAGCGCGGTGTGACCGACGACCTCACCGGTGACCTGCCCGGCCACGGTCAGCGCGAGGAGGCTCATCACCGAGCCGACCAGGAAGAACGCCCCCATCGTGCCCCGCAGCGCGGGCCCGACCTTGCTCTGCCACACCAGCGCCATCGGGGGTCCGCCGATGGAGGTCGCGGTGCCCATCAACCCGGAGGCGGCCCCGGCCGCCACGACCGCCGTCCTGGTGGGACGGGGCGCGAACCCCCGCACCGTGCAGTAGACGCCGAACAGCACGACGGCGGCCAGGAACAGGCTCAGCGCCCGCGTCGGCAGCACGGCCACCAGCGCCGCCCCCGCGACCACTCCCGGCACCCGACCCAGCAGCGCCCAGCCGGCGCCCCGCAGATCGAGGTGCTCGCGCTCTAATACCACCGTGGCGGCGGTGACCCCGGTGGCCAGCAGCATCACTCCCGCCGGGACCAGCGCGGGCTCGACCAGCGCCATCACCGGCCCGGCCAGCATTCCCAGGCCGAAGCCGATGGACGCCTGGAGGAAGGCGCCGACCAGCACGACCACGCCGAGCAGGGCCAGCTCCCAGCCGCTCACGAGTGCATGGGCGCACCCGAGGCGTCCAGGGGAAAGTGACAGAGGCCGAGGTGCTCGACGTGAGGTGCGCCCGCCGCGGCCGGGGCCGCTGTGGAACCCGTGGCCGGCGTCGCCGTGCCTGCCGCCGCCGGGCCGCTCGACCCGGTGCCGCTCGCCCCCGCGCCGCTCGGTTTCGGTTCCGCCGTGACCGCCGCGGGCTCCACCTCCGCACAGCGCGCCACCGCATACGGACACCGCGTGCGGAACCGACACCCGGACGGCGGATTCAGCGGCGAGGGCACCTCGCCCTCCAACAGGATGCGCCTGCGGCTCCGCCCCTCCGCCCGGTCGAGCGTGGGCGCGGCGGACATCAGCGCCGCCGTGTACGGATGCAGCGGGCGATCGAAGACGTCCTCGGTCGGTCCCTGTTCGACGACCTTCCCGAGATACATCACCGACACCCGGTCGGCGACGTGCCGCACCACCGACAGGTCATGGGAGATGAAGACGTACGAGACGCCGAGCTGCTGTCGCAGATCGGTCAGCAGGTTCAACACCTGGGCCTGCACCGACAGGTCCAGCGCGGACACCGGCTCGTCGCAGACGATGATCTCCGGGTCGAGCGCGAGAGCCCTGGCGATGCCGATCCGCTGGCGCTGCCCGCCGGAGAACTCCTGCGGATAGCGCTCGGCGTCGCCCTCCCGCAGCCCGACGAGGTCGAGCAGCTCGCGGACCCGCGCGGCGCGGGCGGCGGCCGTCGGCATCACGTCCCGGTGCGTGCGCCACGGCTCGGCGATGATGTCGGCGGCCGTCATCCGGGCGTTGAGCGAGGCGTACGGGTCCTGGAAGACCATCTGCACCCGGCGACGCCACGCCAGCAGCTCCCGACCCTTCAACGCGAAGGGATCGACGCCGTCGAACCGGATCTCGCCGGAGTCCGGCCGCTCGAGGAGCAGCAGGACCCGCGCGAGCGTGGACTTGCCGCACCCGGACTCGCCGACGAGACCGAGGGTCTCGCCTCGGTTCAATTGCAGGTCGACGCCGTCCAACGCCGTCAGCCGGTTGTGCCCCGCGTTGTTGCGGGCGACGCGGAAGGTCTTGGTGACTCCGGTCGCCGAGAGCAGCGGGCCTCGGTCCGCGGCCCAGCGGCGGGGGAGGGTGACGGTCTCAGACACTGGCGAGCTCCTCCGAGAAGTGGCACGCGGCGGCGCGGCCGGGGCCGGTGGGGGCGAGCACCGGGCGTTCCTCGACGCAGCGGTCCCGGGCCATCGGGCAGCGCGCCTGGAACACGCAGCCGGTGGGCACGTCGCTGAGCTGCGGTGGGCTGCCCGGCACCGACGGAAGTCGCTCCCCCTTGGCGACCCGCTCCGGGACGGAGTCGAGCAGGCCGCGGGTGTACGGGTGGCGCGGACGGGCGAAGACCTCGCTCACCAGCCCGGTCTCGACGACGCGGCCCGCGTACATGATCGCGACGTCGTCGGCGTGCTCGGCGACCACCGCGAGATCGTGCGTGATCAGCACGACCGCCATGTCCTGCTGGGACTGGAGGTCCCTGAGCAGCCGCATGATCTGGGCCTGCACCGTGACGTCGAGCGCGGTGGTCGGCTCGTCGGCGATCAGCACCGACGGGTTCAACGCGACGGCCATCGCGATCAGCAGGCGTTGCCGCATGCCGCCGGAGAACTGGTGCGGATACGAGCGCGCGCGGACGTGTGGTTCCGGGATGCCGACGAGCTCCATCAGCTCCACGGCCTTCTGCCGGGCCTCGCGCCGGGACGCGCCCTGATGGATGCGGAACGGCTCGCCGAGCTGGGCGCCGACGGTCTGCACCGGGTTCATCGCGGTCAACGCGTCCTGGAAGACGATCGACAGCGTCGGACCGGCCAGCCTCCGCCTGCCGCGTCGGTCGAGCCCGACGACGTCGGTGCCCGCGACGCGAACCGAGCCGCCGCTGACCTCGGCGACCGGATCGAGGAGGCCGACGATCGCCTGGGCGGTGATGGACTTCCCGCAGCCGGACTCGCCGAGCAGGGCCAGCGTCCGCCCGGAGTGGGCGGCGAAGCTGACCTCGTCGACGGCGCGGACCTCGCCCGCGGCGGTGCGCAGGTCGACGCACAGTCGATCGACCTCCAGCGCCGCGGCGCCCGTCCTGGGCTGCGGGCGGTCGGGAGACGCGGAACGGCTCGGGACGCTCATGCGGTGACCTCCGGGGCGGCGGGTCCGGCACCACGCCTGCGGCGCGGCAGGGTGAGCCGCCACCGCTGACCCGGGTCGGTGGCGAGGCGGACCCAGGCGGCGAGGATGGTGGCGGAGACGGTGGTGATCACGATCGCGATGCCGGGCAGCACGGCGATCCACCAGGCCGTCTGGAGATACTGTCTGCCCTGGGCGACCATCAGGCCCCAGCTGACGTCGGGCGGCTGAATGCCGATGCCCAGGAAGCTCAGCGACGACTCCGTGAGCATCACGAAGCAGAAGTCCAGGGTCGCGACGGTGAGCAGGGTGGGCAGGGCGATCGGTGCGACGTGTCGGAGGAGGGTCGGCCCGGTCCTGGTGCCGAAGGTGCGCGCGGCGTCGACGAAGAGCCTGCTCTTCAACTCCGCCGCCTCGGCGCGGGCGGTACGCAGATAGACGGGGATGCGTGCCACGGCGAGGATGGCCACGATGTTGGCCGCGCTGGGTTCGAACACGTACAGCACCACCACCGCGAGCAGCAGCGAGGGGAAGCTGAGGATGACGTCGGCGACGCGCATCGAGACGTTCTCCCGCCAGCCGCCGCTGTAACCGGCCCACATGCCCCACGCGGAGCCGATCAGCAGTGAGAGCAGGACCGCGGGGACGGCGACGGAGAGGGTGGTGCTGCCCGCCTCGATCAGGCGGGCCAGCACGCTGCGGCCGAGGACGTCGGTGCCGAGCAGACCGAAGAAGCCGTGGTCGAAGGACGGCGGGCGCAGCGAGTCACCGAGGTCCTGGCGCACGGCTCGATCGCCGAGGAACAGCGGCGACGTGGCCGAGACCAGCACGATCCCGCCGAGCAGCACGGCGGCGACGGCGGCGAAGCGGTCCCGCCCGAGCAGGGTCCACCATCGGGTGCGGCGCCGGGCGTGGGGCGCGGCCGCGCCGTCCCGGGCCTGGTCGTCGAGAGACTCGGTCATCGAGAGTGGCTCCTTCCTCAGGCGGGGACGGTCTGGCGGACGCGGTTGTCGAGCAGGGCGTAGCAGACGTCGATCAGGATGTTCAGGACGAAGATCGTGACGGCGGTCAGCAGCACCGCGGTCTGGAGGACGGCGAAGTCGCGCTGCAGGATCGAGTCGATCATCAGTTTGCCGATGCCCGGCCAGCCGAAGATCGTCTCGACGACCACGGCCCCGTTGACCAGGCCGATGGTGAGATCACCGGCCACGGTCAGTGCGGGCACCGACGCGTTGCGCAGGGCGTGACCGAACACCACCCTCGGTTCACTGGCGCCCTTGCTGCGGGCCACCTTCACGTACGGCGCGGCCAGCGCGGCGACCATCGCGCCCCGCACCACCTGCACCAGCACGCCGAAGGGGCGGATGAGCAGCGTCGCGATCGGCAGGATCCACACCTCGATGCCGCCGTCGACGCCCGAGGTGGGCAGCCACTCCAGTCCGACGCCGAGGATCAGCACGCCCATGATGGCGAACCAGAAGTCCGGGATGCTGGCGGCGGTCATCGACAGGAAGCTGGCCGAACGGTCGGCGGGGGAGTTCGGCCGGTAGGCGGCCAGGCTGCCCAGCAGCACGGCGCCGACGATCGCGATGAGCATCGTGACGGCGGCGAGCTGGAGCGTGGCGGGGAACGCCGCGAGCACCATGTCGCCCGCAGGCTGCCCCGTGCGCAGCGAGACGCCGAAGTCGAAGCGGAGCACCTGGCCGAGGTAGTCCCAGAGCTGGACGTGGATCGGCTGGTCGAACCCGTTGGCGGCGGCGAACTCGGCACGCTGTTCGGCCGTCGCGCTGACCGGCAGATAGAGGTTGGTCGGATCGCCGGTGAGCCGGGCGAGGAGGAAGACGCCGAAGACGACGACCACCAGCGGGACGGCGCTGGAGATGATGCGCTTGCGCAGGAACGTCAGCATGGTGAGTCCTCTCAGCGCTCGGGCCGGACGTCGGCGAGCCGCAGCTCGTCACCGGTGGCGGAGTTCGGCTCGTAGGAGACCCGAGGGGAGATGCCCAGCAGCCCCTGCATGTGCGCGAGGTAGGCGTACTGCGCCAGAGACTCGTTCTGTTCGGCGAAGACCCCCGCGAAGGCGTCCTGCCGGTCGTCGTCGGCGGCCTGATCCGCCTCGGCGATCCGCTCGTCCAGCTCCGGGGTGCCGAAGGTCGACTGTGGACCGTCGGAGAGCAGGTACTGGCTCGTGGTGAATCCGGCGTCGCCAGCCTGGTTGCCGTGCATGATCAGCAGTGCGACGGGACCGACGTCCTCGGGGAAGGGACGGAGCTGATACTCCAGATGGGCGGCGGTGTCGGCCATCTGGATGCGCACCGACAGGCCGACCTGGGACAGCTGGTACTGGAGGGCCTCGGCCGTCTCGGCCACCTTGGGGAACTGGCCGTTGCGAGCGATCAACGTGATCTCGCGATCGACCGGGACTCCGTCGGCCGCGGCCTCCTCGACCAGTGCGCGGGCCGTGTCCGGATCGGCCTCGCCGACGGTGAGATCGGCGTTGTGGCCGACCACGCCTTCCGGGACCAGCTGCGCGGCGGGCAGGGCCTGGCCGTCGAAGAGCGCGTCGACGATGCCGTGGCGGTCGATGGCCAGGTCGATCGCACGCCGCACCCGGATGTCGTCCAGCGGCGCCTCCCGCCCGTCGAGCCGCAGCGCCGTCGTCTCGTTGTTCGGGTACGGCAGCGAGTTCTCCGGCGTGGCGTCCTCGGGGTTGAGCCCGGTGGCGAGGTCGGCCTCGTCGGTGGCGATCATCGCGGCGCGGACGCTGGACTCCGTCCGCCAGACGTAGCGGACTCGGGAGAAGGACGGCGCCTCGCCCCAGTAGTCCTCGTGGCGGTGCAGGGTGATGGACACGCCGGTGTCCCAGGCCGCGACGGCGTACGGGCCCGTGCCGACCGGCTCCCGCACCTTGGCCTCGGTGCTGGTGGTGCGCGGGACGACCTCGATGAAGCTCAGTCGTAGGGGGAGGATCGGATCGGGCGTCTCGGTGGTGATGGTGAAGGTCGTGTCGTCGACGACCTCCAAGCCCAGCTCCTGATCGCCGAAGACGTAGCCGTCCACATTGCACGCGAGCGCGGAGTTGTTGACCGCCCGGTCGATCGAGAACGCGGCGTCCTCGGCGGTGAAGGCGGCGCCGTCGTGGAAGGAGACGTCGTCGCGGACGTCCATCCGCCATTCCGTGTCGGAGACCTGTTCCCACGCGGTGGCCAGCAGCGGTTCCAGTTCACCGGTCGTCGGATCGCGTTCGATGAGCG
The DNA here is from genome assembly GCF_002234535.1 of Actinoalloteichus hoggarensis. Lineage (NCBI taxonomy): Bacteria > Bacillati > Actinomycetota > Actinomycetes > Pseudonocardiales > Pseudonocardiaceae > Actinoalloteichus > Actinoalloteichus hoggarensis. The sequence continues at coordinate 4,862,744 of NZ_CP022521.1, read as the reverse complement.
GCTCGCTGATGTTCGATCGCGTGACCACGCCGGTGGACGTCAACGACGCCTCGCAGGGCTCGAGTGTGGGCGGCTCCTGGTCGAGGACGATGCGCAGGGAGTCCCCGGCCTCGCCCGCGTCGCCCGTGCTGTCGCTGTTGGCCACGGTGCAGGCGGTCGTGGCGGCACACGCGACCAACATCGCGGCGAGACCGCTCCTCGCTCGAAGCCGTCCTGAGTGGACGGGGCGGTGCACGGAAGACAACATCGTCTCTCCGAGAGTCGTGGTGGGTGCTGATCGGGCCGATCTGGCGCCAGAGTGTCTACAAACGCGCACTTGGTCTGTATGGGTAGACAGACCGTAGGCCTGCCGCCCAACAGCGTCAAGAGTTCGGCGAGATCAGGGAGCCGTCAGCCGCAGCAGCGCGTCCAACGCCGGATCGTCGTGATCGGTCCGCCAGACGCAGTGCGCCTCCACCAGGTCGGGCGCGAGCCCCGCGATCTCGGTGAACGCCAGATTCGGCAGGCGCAGCCGCGAGGACGACCGAGGCACGAGCGCGACGCCGAGGCCGGCGTCCACCAGCGCCAACAGGCTCTGCACCTGACCGACTCGCTGCACATAACGGGGCTCCACACCCGCGTTGCGGAATACCGTGATGATGAGTTCGTGCAGGTAGCGTGCCTCGACGGGGCTGTAGGCGATGACGGCGTGCTCGGCGACGTCGGCGAGCCGGGGCGGACGGCCCAGGCGGGTCAGCGGATGATCGCCGGGGCAGGCCAGGATCAGGCTCTCGGTGTGCACCCGCCGCACGCTCAGCACGTCGGTCGGCGTCACGCCCCTGGCGAGACCGACGCTCAGCTCCCCGGCGAGCAGCGCCTCGACCTGGTCCTTGGTCACCATCTCGGTGAGGGACAGCCGAACGGCGGGCAGATGCACGGCGGCCGTCTTGATCCAGCTGCCGAGCACCGTCTGGGCGGAGACGGCGGTGAACCCGATGCGCAGCACACCCGTGGTGCCCTCGGCGGCGTGCTGGGCGGCCAGCGGCGCGGCCTCGACCAGGCTCAGGATGCGACGCGCCTCGGTCAGGAAGGCCTCGCCCGCCTGCGTGGGGATCACGGCCCGCGCGGTGCGGACCAGCAGCTCCACCCCGAGTGAGCGCTCCAACTTCTGCACCTGTCGGCTCAGCGGCGGCTGGGTCATCCGCAGTCGTGCCGCGGCCCGGCCGAAATGAGCCTCCTCGACCACGGCGACGAAGCCCCGAAGCTGATCCAACGTGAACGGCGCGGCCACCCGGCCTCCTCTCGATGCGCCGAAGGTATCAACCGATGCGTAAATCGTGTTAGACAGGTATTGGTCGAACTCCTTAGCCTCGGCGGGAGTCCCTCGACACTGGAGCCTGAGCCATGACGCTGTTCACCCCAGAGGATCTGCGGTCCGTCCTCGGGACTGGCCTGCTGACCTTCCCGGTCACGCACGCGACACCTGACTTCGCCTTCGACGAGGACGGCTACCGCGAGCACGTGGCCTGGCTCGGCACCTTCGCCGCCTCGGGCGTCTTCGCCGCGGGCGGCACCGGCGAGTTCTTCTCCCTCATCCCCGACGAGGTGGCCCGAATCGTGCGCGCGGCCGTCGCGGCCACGCCCGACGGCAGGCCCGTGATCGCCCCGGCCGGCTACGGCACCGCCCAGGCCGTCGCGATGGCCCGCGACGCCGAGGCCGCGGGCGCGCACGGCGTGTTCCTGCTGCCGCCGTATCTGACGGAGCTGTCCCAGGACGGCCTCGTCGCCCACGTCAAGGCCGTCTGCGAGGCCACGTCGCTGGGCGTGGTGGTCTACCACCGCGCGAACGCGGCCTTCGGCTACGACGCGGTGCGCAGGCTCGCCGACGAGTGCCCCAACTTCATCGGCTTCAAGGACGGCATCGGCGACGTCGATCTGATGACGCGCATCTACGCGGGCCTCGGCGACCGCCTGCTGTCCATCGGCGGCCTGCCCACGGCGGAGACCTACGCCCTGCCGTACCTGGAGATGGGCGTCACCACCTACTCCTCGGCCATCTTCAACTTCGTGCCGGAGTTCGCCGTCGAGTTCTACGACGCGGTGCGGGCGCGGGACGCCGCGACGGTCTACCGCAAGCTCAACGAGTTCGTCCTGCCCTACCTCGAGATTCGCAACCGGCGCGCCGGCTACGCGGTCTCCATCGTCAAGGCGGGGCTCACCGCCGTCGGCCGCGGCGCGGGCCCGGTCCGACCGCCGTTGACGGACCTGACCGCCGCCGAACTCGACGACCTGACCGCACTCGTGACGAAGGTGATCAAGGCATGACCGCTACCAAGCCCGCGGCCCGGATTCCGGCCCTCACCGGCGCGATGCTGATCGGCGCCCAGGACGTGCACGGCGAGCACGGCGAGGTGCGGGGCGTCGACCCGCGCACCGGCCAGGCCCTGGAACCCGCCTACGGCCTGGGCGGGACGCCGGAGGTGGAGCGCGCCACCCGGCTGGCGCAGCAGGCGTTCCCGGTCTACCGCGCGACCACGCCCGAGGCGCGGGCGGCCTTCCTGGACAGCGCCGCGGGCAACATCGAGGCCCTCGGCGACGTGCTCGTCGGACGGGTCGTCGCCGAGAGCGGCATCCCGGAGGCGCGGGTGCGCGGCGAACTCGCCCGTACCACCAACCAGCTGCGCCTGTTCGCCGCCACCGTACGGGCGGGCGACTGGCTCGGCGCCCGGCTGGACACCCCCGACCCGACCCGCGCGCCGCTGCCCAAGCCGGACCTGCGCCAGCGCAAGATCCCGCTCGGCCCGGTCGCGGTGTTCGCCGCGAGCAACTTCCCGCTGGCCTTCTCCGTCGCGGGCGGCGACACCGCCTCGGCGCTGGCAGCGGGCGCCCCGGTCGTGGTGAAGGCCCACAGCAGCCACCCCGGTACCTCCGAGCTGGTCGGCCGCGCGGTGCGTGCGGCGGTGGCGGAGCACGGCCTGCCCGAGGGCACCTTCTCACTGCTCTTCGGCGCGGGCCGCGAACTCGGCACCGCCCTGGTCCAGGATCCGAGGATCGCGGCGGTCGGCTTCACCGGCTCCCGTTCCGGCGGCCTGGCACTCGTCGAGGCCGCCGCCCGACGAGCGGTGCCCATCCCGGTCTACGCGGAGATGTCCAGCGTCAATCCCGTCGTGCTGCTGCCGGGCGCGCTGGCCGAGAAGGGCGTCGCGCTCGGCGCCGAGTACATCGCCTCGGTGACCACCGGAGCGGGCCAGCTCTGCACCAGCCCGGGCCTGGTGTTCGCCGTGGACGCCGATGCGGCGGCGACGGACTCCTTCCTGGCGGCGGCGACGGCCGCGGTCCGGCAGGCGCCCGCCGCGGCGATGCTCACCGCCGGGATCGCCCGTGCCTACCGGGAGGGCGTCGACCGGCTGTCGGCCCGGCCCGGCGTCACCGCAGCGGCCGAGGGCGGAACCGACGAGTCGATCGACGCCTGCGGACGGGTGGGCCTCTACGTCACCGACGGGGCGACCTTCCTCGCCGACGAGTCCCTGCGTGACGAGATCTTCGGCGCCACCTCGCTGGTCGTCCGGGTGCGCGATCTCGACCAGCTCCGCGAGATCCTCGACGGACTGGAGGGCCAGCTGACCGCCACCGTGCACGCGGCGGAGTCGGATCACCCGGCGGCGGCCACGCTGTTGCCGACCCTGGAGCTGCTCGCGGGCCGCGTGCTGTTCGGCGGCTGGCCGACCGGCGTCGAGGTCGGCCACGCGGTCGTGCACGGCGGGCCGTTCCCGGCGACCTCCGCGCCGGCCACCACCTCGGTCGGCACCAGGGCGATCGAGCGGTTCCTGCGCCCGGTCAGCTACCAGAACGTGCCCGACGCCCTGCTGCCCTCGGAGCTGCGGGCCGACAATCCGCTGGGCATCCGGCGCCGCGTCGACGGCGAGCCCGGCCGGATCTGACACCCGCCGTCGGGGCGGAGTCGGCGACGACGGCGCCCCGGCACGCGGGTCCGCGAACCCGGACCGGTCCCGATGTGTCTTCCCTCGGGACCGGCCCGCGTCGACCCGTCGCAGGCCCGTGCGGCGGTGCCGGACCGGTTCGTCTCCGGTGCAGGTGCCTGACAGACAGCCGAAGGCGGGGGCGAGGGGCAGCCCGACCGTGCTCCGGCCGGCAGCCGGAAGGAAGAACGACGCCGCGCCTGTGCACCAGCCGTGCTCGCATCGATCGGCGCTGCCCGCGCCGGTTCCCGTCGGGTAAGGCAGCCTGGCATCGTCGTCGGCGACCACGGCGGAGTCCACGCCGCGCCGAGGGTCGTGCGGCCCTCGCTCGCGCCGGGGCCGACACTGCCGGCATGAGCACGGCCGTCGCGGGGCGTCGAGCCATCCCCGGCTCGGCGACCTCGGTCGCCGACGGACGCCCACCCGCCCGATGCCACGGCACGACAAGGACGTAGGAGCAGCAGATGACCACCTCCGCACCCCGCACGGTCCTCCAGGTCAGCCCGTTGCTGCCCTCGCTCACCGAGGCCCTGGCCGCCCACCACCACACCGTCGTGCTCGCCGAACAGCCCGACCCCGCCGCCTACCTCGCCCAGCACGGTGACGAGGTCGTCGCGGCCGTCACCACCGCGCGCGTCGGGGTCGACCACGCCCTGATGGACGCCCTGCCCCGACTCGGAGCGATCGTCCACTTCGGAGTCGGCTACGACACCACCGACGTCGTCCGGGCCAGGGCACGGGGCATCGACGTCTCCAACACCCCCGACGTGCTCACCGACTGCGTGGCCGACCTCGCCGTCGGCGCCACGATCGACGTGATGCGCGGGCTCTCCTCGGCCGACCGCTTCCTGCGGCGCGGCGACTGGACACACGGCCCGTTCCCGCTCACCAGCAAGGTCAGCGGCAAGCGGATCGGCATCCTGGGACTCGGCCGGATCGGGCAGGCCGTCGCCCGGCGGCTGACGGGCTTCGACGTCGAGCTGAGCTACCACTCGCGTCGCCCCGTCCCGGAACTGCCGTACCGACACGTCGACTCCGCCGTCACGCTCGCCGAACAGTCCGACGTCCTCATCGTCACGGCCTCGGGCGGAGCGGGCACGAAGGGCCTGGTGTCGTCGGAGGTCATCGCCGCCCTCGGGCCGACCGGATACCTGGTCAACGTGGCCCGAGGCAGCGTCGTCGACGAGCCCGCGCTCGTCGACGCGCTGGTGTCGGGCCGCCTCGCGGGCGCGGCGCTGGACGTCTTCGTCGACGAGCCGAACGTGCCTGCCGAACTGACGTCGCTGGACACGGTGGTGCTGCTGCCGCACATCGCCAGCGGCACCGTCGAGACCCGCGAGGCGATGGGCGCCCTGGCCTTCCGCAATCTCGACCGGTTCATGACCGACGGCACGCTGCTGACCCCGGTGCCGCGCGACTGACGTACACCAGCACGGCCGCGCGGGAGCGTCGACGCCGGGCGCGGCGCCCGCCGCTGCTCAGTGGCGGGATGTGCCGGGCGCTGCCGCGGAATTCGAGGGGCCACGGCCGCGCGGGAGCGGCCCGCCGATCGACACACGACCGGATGAGCACGTCGGCGGACGTCGCGGCGAGCACGCCGCCGAGGCGGTTCCGGCTCGGCGGCCGCGGGCTGCCGGTGACGAAACCGCTCTCGGCCGCTGCCTCCTCGGCGTTCAGCTCCTCCAAGGCGACCTGGACGGCACCCATCGCCGATCCGGCCTTCACCGCGAGGCGAGCCTGTGAGATCGGCCGGGTCAGCGCGTGGCGTCGGTGATCCCGAGCCGCCTGCTCCGCCGCCTGGATGTTCCGGACGGCGGCGGCGAGACGGCCTTGGAGACGGTCGGCCTCGGTGGACAGGAGTTCCACGGCACCGGACGTGATCTCGTGGCCGCGCCGGCGAGCTCGAGGCATCGCCCGCGTCGTGCGACGTCACACCCGAGAGACGCACGTCACCTCCTCGAGTGTCATATCCGGTCGGGCCGCCGTGTCAAAGAGGTGTCAGCACGGACGAACACCTGGAGCACACCATGAACGCTCGCTTGGATCTCCTCGGCAACGCGGCCTCGGCCAAGGCCCTGCGGCACATCCGCGGGGCAGGCCAGGCCGTCGCCGACTCGACCCTGCCCGCCACGACGGAAGAGCTCGTGAAGATCCGCATCAGTCAGATCAACGGCTGCGGCTTCTGCACCGACATGCACACCAAGGAGGCCGCGCACGCGGGCGAGACCACCCAGCGACTTCACCTGGTCGCGGTCTGGCGGGAGGCGACCGTCTTCACCGACGCCGAGCGTGCCGCCCTCGACCTGGCGGAGCAGGGCACCCGCGTGGCCGACGCGCACCGCGGCGTCACGGACGAGGTCTGGGCCAAGGCCGCCGAGTACTTCGACGAAGACCAGCTCGCGGCCCTGACCCTGTTGATCGCCTTCATGAACGCGGTGAACCGGATGAACGTCATCGTCCAGCAGCCCGCAGGCGGCTATCAGCTCGGTCAGTTCGGCTGACGACGGTCTGCCCGGCCGCATCCGCCGGTGCCGTGCCGTTCCCCATGCCACGCCGGACGGTGCGCCCGCGCGGGGCGGCCGAGAGCCGTCACGGGCCGGATGCGCTCGGGCGGCGGCGAGTTCGGCTCCACGCGGACGGAGCCGCACCGGGGACCGTCAACGCATCGGTCGGCGCGATCGCCCGGCCGATGCGCCGCGCCGACGATCGGACACGGTGCCGGGTCGGCACGTCGGCGGGGCCCTCGACCTCAGATGCCGCCCGCGATGCCCAGGGCCACCGACGTCGCCGAGCGTTCCATCTCCTCGCGGGCCCGTCGCATCGCCGCCACGATGTCGGCCTCGCGCGCGGGAGTGAGTCGAGCCAGCGGGACGGAGCAGCTGATGGCGTCCAGCGGCGGGCTCGCGTAGCGCATCGGCAGGGCGACGCAGTGCAGGCCGACGCTGTTCTCCTGCTGGTCGACGGCATATCCGCGTTCCCGGGTGCGGGCGAGGTCGTCGACCAGGTCCGTCCGGTCGGTCAGGGTGTGCGGGGTCAGTGCGGCCAGCGTCGGCGGCAGGTGTGCGGCCAGCTCCTCGTCGGGGCGCTCGGCCAGCAGTGCCTTGCCCAGCGACGTCGAATAGGCGGGCAGTCTGCGACCCACCCGGCTGTACGGGCGCAGATACTGGCCGGACTCGCGGGTGGCGAGGTACACGACGTCGGTGCCGTCGAGTCTGCCGAAGTGGAAAGTCTCGTCGAGCTGCTCGCCCAGGTGGTCGAGTACCGGCTTGGCGATCCGAAGATACGGATCGGTGTCCAGATAGCTCGTCCCGGCGATCAACGCGCGGATGCCGATGCCGTACATCGTCCCGGACGTGTCGGTGCGCACCCAGCCGTACTTCGCCAGCGTGCGCAGCAGGGCGTAACAGCTGCTCCGGGGCATGCCCAGCGCCTCGCTCAACTCGCGAAGCCGCGCCGGTCGGTTCTGCCGCGCCGCCAGCAGTTCGAGCAGTTCGAGGGTGCGGGCGGCCGACTTCACGTCGCGCACCCCACCGGGTCGTTCGCCGGGCTCGGGCGTGCCCTCGGCCTGCCGTGCCTCATCGGGAAGGTCGGCCGGTGCAGCCATGACGAGCCTCCTGTTCACGACTGATCCACCCGTGACGGTGCGGACCCCGAACGGACTGCCGAACGGTCGAACAACGTTACCTCTGAGTACCGGCACGCCGGGCAGGGCGGCTGCACGGCAGGCAGCGGATCGCGCACCGGGCGCGGGCAGGCCCGCCGTCCGACGGCCCCGCTTCCCTTCGGGTGGTGAGCCCGTCAAGCCCCCGCGGCGGCGGGATCCGAGCGGGCGTCAGACCTCTCCTGCGCGGCCAGGATCGCCGCGCCGTTGTCCTCCGACCACTGGGTCAACACCCGAATCGGCTCGATCAACGTCTGACCGAGATCGGTCAGCGCGTACTCGACCCTCGGCGGCACCTCGCGAAACGCCCGTCGTTCAACGAGGCCGTGCCGGGCGAGCCTGCGCACCGTCTCGGTGAGCACCTTCTTGGAGATCCCGCCGATCAGGTCGATCAGCACGCCGTGCCGCCGGGGGCCCCGGCTCAGTGCGTAGAGCACGACCACCGCCCACTTGTCGGCGATGATCTCCACGGCCAGCCGCGCCGGGCAGTCGGCGAGGAAGACGTCGCCGGAGGTGTCGAAGTCGCCCACACCAGGCAGGTTACCCAGCGGTTCCCACGATGGTTCCTACGCTCGCGGGCATGACGAACCTCGTGCTTCCGGAAAGCACTCACCGCCTGTTCGACCGAGCCCTCAACGTCGTCTTCATCACCGTCGACCCCGACGGGTCGCCGCAGGCCAGCCTGATGTGGGTGTCACGCGACGGCGACGAACTCGTGTTCGGCGTCGAGAGCAGCAGGCGCAAGGTGCGCAACCTGCGTCGTGATCCGCGGGTCACGCTGGTGATCGAGGACGAGGAGGACTCGCCGGTCGGTCTGCGACAGCATCTGGTGGTCCGCGGCACGGTGCGGTTCGAGGGGCCAGGCATCGCTCAGGAGTTCGCCGCCCTGATGGACCGGCAGGCTCGGCGGTACTACGGCACCGACTATCCCCACGCCAACAGAGACTCCGACACCACGCTGATCGGGCGGATCACCCCGACCCGCATCGGCGGCATCGGCCCGTGGGCGGGCTGACCCGCGTCGGCCGTCGCGCCGGAGGGCCGACGGAGCACACGACGCCGACGACCTGAGCGCGGTCCGCTCCGTCGACGGTGAAGGACGCCGGTAGTCCGCAGTGGACGGACCGTGTCTCGGCATCGGGCGCCGCCGTCTCGGATCTCGCCGCGGCGCGGCGGGTTCGGCGGCCCGACCCCCGGCCGCGCCGAGTCCGACATCGCTTCCGTCCGCAATGGACGAGACCGCACTCGCCTGCTGAGGCCGCGGACGTCGAGTCCGGACGAACGATCCGGCAGCGATCTCCCGGTCCGGCCGTCACCCCCGCCACGCATGCACCTCATCCAAGTGCCTCGGCGACGGGCGGCCGGCGCGTCGAGGAGGTCGCGGGCCGGGACCACCCCGTCGTCGTGCGCGACGACCGGCGGGGAGACGTCGTCATCGCGGTGTCGACGTCTCCCGGGCAGCCCGACTCGTGAGGGGGACGCCCCGCCCGTCGCTCAGCCGGGCTGCGACGTCCGCAGCCGAACCCGCTGCTCGCCCGCCGTCACCGCCGTCGCCAGCCGGTGTCCCGGGGGCGGCAGCGGGCAGTTGAAGTGGGCGGAGAACGCACACGGCGGCAGGTATGCCCGGTTGAAGTCCAATCGCACCGGCACGGCCTCGCCCGGCGCCGAGTCCGGCAGGGCGACGCGAAGGAAGCGGCCGGGCTGGTAGGTGCTCACCCCGGTCGTCTCGTCGGCGAACACGAGCAGCAGCAGACCGCCGGAGAGCATCGGCGTGGTGGTGTACTCCCGGCCTGCCACGGTGAACCGCAGTTCGCCGGGCACGTTCGTCGGAGTGGGCGAGTCCTCCAGCATCTTCTCGTAGTCCACCGTGGTGGCCGCCGCGAAGCGGGTGAACGTGCCGGTGAGCTGCCACCGGGGCGCGAAGTCGAAGGCGTCGACGTCCTCGAAGTCCGCGATCGCCGCTGCCTGCGGATCGAACCGGCGGATGCCGAGCTGATCGCCGCGACGGACCACCGTCGCGCTGCCGCCGGGGAAGTCCAGCCACGGCGAGGGAGCGCCGTCGAGATGGGAGACGGGAGTCTCGCCTGCCACGGGCTCGTCGGCGACGCGCACCTCCTCGTCGGCCGTCGCGGTGAGCCAGACGCGATCGTCCCGCACCGTCCAGACGCCCGGCAGCTCATCGAACACGGAGTCCGTCTCGGGCCAGTAGGTGTCCACGAGCGCGAGGTTTCCCCGCGGGCCCGTGAGCGACCGGCGACGTCCCGCGCGCCAGTCCTGCCAGGACCGGTTGGCGTCCAGGTCGCTGATCGTCTCCGTCATGTCGTGCTCCGTTCCTCGTCGGCCGGTGTGCCCGGCGCGATGGTGTCGGTGCGGGATCGTGCCTGGTGCTCGGCTGCCGCCCGGGCGGTGCCCGCCGTGTCGGTGCCGTCCGCCGAGGTGCTGCCCGCCGCAGTGCCTTCCGAAGCAGTGCCTTCCGAAGCAGTGCCCTCCGCCTCAGTGCCCTCCGCCTCAGTGCCCTCCCCCTCAGTGCCCTCCGCCTCAGTGCCCTCCGCCGAGGACGCCGAACCGGTGTCCTCCGCCGGCGTCGAGCCCGCGCCGTCGGAGGACCGGTCGCCCGTGATCTCACTCGCCGTCGCACCCTGCCCCGTGTCGGTGAGACCGCCGAGCACCCCGGCGGGCAGCCGAGGGATCGCCGCGAGGAGACGCCGCGTGTAGTCCTGTTCCGGCGCCGAGTACACCCGTTCCGTCGGGCCGCTCTCCACCACCCTGCCCTGATGCAGCACCAGTACCCGAGGACACAGTCGCCCTACCACGGCCAGATCGTGCGAGACCAGCACCAGCGTCATGGCGTGCTCGGCCGCCAGGCCCGCCAGCAGATCGAGGATCTGGGCTCGCACGGAGACGTCCAGCGCGCTGACCGGCTCGTCGCCGACCAGCACCCGGGGGCGCGGCGCCAGCGCCCGGGCGATGGCGATCCGCTGCCGCTGGCCGCCGGAGAACTCGTGCGGGTAGCGATCGGCCGCGTCCGGGCCGAGGCCCACCTCGGCGAGCACCTCACGCACCCGCTCGGCACGGTCGCCGGGGATGCGCAGGCTGCGCAGCGGCTCGGCCACGATCTCCGACACCGGCATCCTCGGGTTCAGCGAGCCACGCGGGTCCTGGAACACCACCTGCACATCCCGGCGGAACGCGCGCAGACCACGTCGGTCCGATCCGAGCGGAGCGCCGCGGTACCGCAGCTCGCCCGCGTCGGGCCGGTCCAGGGCCAGCAGCAGCCGCAGCAGCGTCGACTTGCCCGCGCCGGACTCGCCGACGATGCCCAACGCCTCGCCTTCGCGGACCGTGAGGTCCACATCGGACAGCGCGGTCCTGGTGGACGCCGTCGCCGACCGGCCGGTCCGCGACACGCGGAACCGCCTGGTGAGTCCGCGTGCCTCCCACAGCACGCCCGCCTGGGACGATGCCGACGGCTCCCACGATTCGGTCATCATCCTGCCTCCCATCCCGGATCTCCCGGCAGCCTGCCCGCCGCCACCGCCGAAGTCAGCAGCTCGCGCGTGTAAGGGTGCCTCGGGGCCGCGAGGACCGGCTCGACCTCACCCTGTTCCACGACGGCCCCGTCACGCATCACGGCGATCCGATCGCCGACCGAGGCGATCACGGGCAGGTCATGACTGATGAACAGGAGCCCGGCGCCCTCGCTCGCCACCGACTCGGTGATCAGCTCCAGTATCTCGGCCTGCACGGTGACGTCGAGTGCCGTGGTCGGCTCGTCGGCGATGAGCAGCCGAGGACGACATGCCAGGGCCACGGCGAGCGCCACCCGCTGACGCTGTCCGCCGGAGAGCTGATGCGGATACGCGCGCGCCGACTCGGCCGGGTCCGGCAGCCGCACGCGGCGGCACAGCTCCACCGCCTCGGCCTCGGCCTCCCTCCTGCCGAGGCCCCGATGTCCGCGCAGCGGACCCGCGATCTGCCTGCCCACCCGCATCAGCGGGTCCAACGCGGTCAGCGGCTCCTGGAAGACCATCGCCACCCCGGCTCCCCGCACCCGCGTCATCTCCCGCTCCGGCAGCCCCAGCAGCTCGACGCCGTCCAGCCGAACCGAACCGGAGACGGTCATCCCCTCGGGCAGCAGACCGGCCACGGCCAGCGCGGTCAGCGACTTGCCGGAGCCGGACTCGCCGACGATCCCGAGCCGCTCGCCTGCGGCGAGATCCAGATCGACGCCCGCGATCAGCTCCGTCCCGTCGCGCCGCCGCACCGTCAGCCCCCGCACCTCGAGCAGCCTCATCGTCCCGTTCTCCTGCCCGTCCGAATGACGAACGCCGATCGTCGTGTCCGCCGGCCCGACATCGTGTGCCGTCGCGTCACGTCGCCCGCTCATCGGGCCAGCTCCGGATCGGCGTACTCGCGCAGCCCGTCGCCGAGCAGGTTCAGCCCCAGCACCGTGATCACGATCGCCAGTCCGGGGAACACCGCGGGCCACAGCGTGACACCCAGCACCGCCTGCGCGTCTCGAAGCATCTGGCCCCAGGACGGATTGGGCGGCGGCGAGCCGAGTCCGAGATAGGACAGCGCCGCCTCGGCGACCACCGCGAGGCCGAACTCCAAGGAGAGCTGCACCAGCAGGATCGGATAGATGTTGGGCAGCACGTGACGCAGCAGGATGCCGATGCGGCCGGTGCCCGACGCCGTCGCCGCAAGGACATAGTCCTGCACGAGGACCCGACGCGCGGCGATGCGCGTCAACCGGGCGACCACGGCCGAGGTCGCCAGGCCGATCGCCAGTACGGCGGTCGTCGTGGACGCCCCTCGCACGGCCACCAGCACCATCGCCAGCAGCAGCGTGGGGAACGCGATGAGCACGTCGATCCCGTGCACCACGGCGTCGTCGGCCTTCCTCGGCGCGAGCGCGGCCATCAGGCCCAGGGTGACGCCGAGCACGGCCGCGATCAGCACCGACGCCGTTCCGATGCCCAACGCGAGGCGGGCGCCGACGAGAAACTGGCTGAACACGTCGCGTCCGAGCCGATCGGTGCCCATCCAATGGGTCGCGCTCGGCGTCTCCAGCCGCCCGCCCGCCCCGGTGGCGTCGTGGTCGAACGGCGTCCACACCAGCGAGATCAGCGCGGCGAGGACGACGAGGCCGACCAGCACGGCGCCGGCGACCAGGGTCGGGCCGCGCCTGCGACGGGTGCGGGCCCGGACGCGGGCGGCGGCGACCCGTGCGGTGGGCTCCGCCGGGCCGGGAGCCGAACGCAGCGCCGGGCTCATCGGGCCGCTCGCAGTCTCGGGTCGAGCGCCCGCTGCGCCACGTCGACCAGGAAGCCGACCACCAGCACCACCGCCGTCATCAGGAACACGGTGGCCTGCACCTTGACCAGGTCACGGTTTCCCACGTCGGTCAACAACATCCTTCCCAGTCCCGGCAGGGTGAAGACGCTCTCCACGATCACGGCGCCGAGCAGCGAGCCGGCCAGCTGCACACCGAGGACCGACAGCACGGGCACGCAGGCGTTGCGCAGCCCGTGCCGCCACAGGGCCTGCGCGCGTGTCTGCCCGACCGACCGTGCCGTGCGCAGGAAGTCCTGATGAATCACGTCGAGCGTGGCGGAGCGGACGTAACGCAGCAGCGCGGCGGCCTGCGCCACCGCGAGCGTGATCACCGGCAGCACCAGCGACCGCACCGCCTCACCCGGCTCGGCCCAGCCCGCGACGGGGAAACCACCCGGCGGTGCCCAGCCGAGGTTCAGGGCGAACACCGCCACCAGCAGGATGCCGATCCAGAAGATCGGCACCGCCACGCCGAGCTGGCTGATCGCCGAGACCACCACGCCGACCGGGCTGCGGTGGCGCAGGGCCGCCCACACGCCCAGCGGCACGGCGATCACGACCGACAGGACGAAGGCCGACAGCCCCAGCGGCGCCGTCACCGCCATCCGATCGAGGATCTCCGGTCCGACCGGCCCTCCGCCGACATAGGACTGACCGAGGTCGCCGGTCAACAGGTCGCCCAGCCAGTGCAGGTAGCGGATCGGGGCGGGCCGGTCGGTGCCGAGCATGCTGCTCAGCTCGGCCACCTGCTCCTCGGTGGCCTCCACGCCGAGGATGGTGCGCGCCGGATCGCCGGGCAGCAGGGAGAGCAGCAGGAACGTCAACGCGCTCGCCGCGAGCAGCGAGCCCGCCAGCAGCAGCACCCGCCGCAGCACGTATCGCATCATCGGCGGCGGACCGTCCTTCGAGCGCCGGGGTGTGGAGACGACGTCAACGATCAGCCCGCCTTGGTGATCTCAGGCAGGTACAGGCTGTCGGCCAGCGCCGTCTCCGGGTATCCCGTGACGCCCTGACGGGCGACGCGCATCAGCGGGTTGAGGAACAGCCAGTCGCTGGCCGCCTCCTCGGAGATCCGCGTCCCGACCTGCCGGAGCAGTTCGACGCGCTCCTCCTCGGTCTCCGCGACGTCGGCCTGCGCGACCCACTCCCGCACCTGCGGATCGTCGTAACGCCAGTAGAAGTCGGGATTGGCGTACCAGAAGACGTCGTGCGGGTTGACGTGGTTCTGGATGGTCAGGTCGTAGTCGACCTGCGTGAAGACCTTGTCGTACCAGGTCGCGCCCTCGATGGCGTTGAGCTCCACGGTCACGCCCACCTCGGCGAGCTGGTCCTGCACGAGCTGGGCGACGGTGAGCAGCCTGTCCTCGGACGGGACGTCCAGGCTCAGGGTGAGCCCGTCGGAGTGCCCCGCCTCGGCGAGCAGCTCCCTCGCCAGCTCCGGATCATGGGCCACGTTGGCGGTCAGGTCCTCGTACCAGGGGTCGGTGGGCGGGATGCCGCTGCCGATCAGCTGCCCGTAGCCGTCCCACACCGCGTCCAGCACGGCCTGGTGGTCGATCGCGGCCCGCAGCGCGCGGCGGACCCGCGAGTCGGTCAGCGGTTCCCGCTCGTTGTTGAAGGCCAGCAGCGTCTTGGTGTTCGAGGCGCCCTCGGTGACCACGAACTGCGGGTTGCCCTCGAACGCGGCCAGCAGCTCCGGCGACGGCACCGAGGCGATCAGGTCCAGCTGGCCGCCTTGCAGCGCGTTGCTCATCGCGGTGGCGTCGTCGAAGTAGCGGAACACCACGGAGGCCGACGCGGCGGGCTCACCCCAGTAGTCGGCGTAGCGGCTCAGCGTGATGCTATCGCCGCGCTTCCACTCGTCGAAGACGAACGGGCCGGTGCCCACCGCCGTGTCCGCGAAGTCGGTGGCGCCCTCCTGGAAGATCAGCCCGGCGGAGGTCGTCAGGCCGAACAGGAACTCGTTGCTGCGCTCCTCGAGCGTGATCGCCACGGTGTCGGGATCGTCCGCAGTCACGGAGCTGATGCCCGCCAGGCTCTGCTTCTTCGGGTTGACCGAGTCGGGGGCGATGGTGCGTTCGATGCTCCACACGACGTCGTCGGCGCTGAACTCCGTGCCGTCGTGGAAGGTCACGTCCGAGGCCAGCTGGAAGGTGTAGTCGAGTCCGTCCTCGGAGACGTCCCAGGACTCGGCGAGCGCGGGCACGATCTCGCCCTGATCGTCGAGGGCGACGAGGCCTTCGTAGACGTTGCGCAGCAGCACCTCCGAGAGCCCGGAGGAGCCGCCGACGTTGGAGTCCAGGCTGGTCGGCTCGTTCTGCGAGCCGATGACCACGACGGCCTCCGGATCGGGTTCGCCGGTGGAGGCCGCGCCGCCGCCTCCGCCGCCGCAGGCGGCGGCGAGCAGCAAAGGTGGGACGGCCAGGGCGGTGTACAGCGCGCTGCGGCGCATGGCGGCGCTCCTTGTCGCGGGAGGTGGTGTCGTGGGAATGCCGGACACGGGGAACCGGCAGGGGAGTGGTCGTCCGAACAGGACGGACGGCGACCAGGTGTGTCGGTCGGGCCGGGTGCGGGAGAGGGCTCGGCGGTGGCTGCCCGCGGTCGCCGTCGATCAGTGCGGGAGCCTCGCCGCGACGGGCAGGCGGGCCCGTCGCACGGCGGCGGAGCCGGGGCGGGGAACCGGCGTGTCCTCGGGCTCGGGCAGGGCGGGCGGATCGCCTCGGTCGGGGAGACCGGGCAGGGTCAGCGCGGGCCCGCGCCGGAGATCGCGGCCCTCAGGCGACAGGCACTGCTGCACACCCGCAGCAGATCGACGTGTCGCCGCGACACGGCATAGAAGTGTTCGCCCACGCCGCGAGTATGCCCGGCCGCCTGCGCGGCCGTCGCTCCTTGTAATGAGAATGACATTCTCGCTGGTCGAATGCCCTAGTTAGGGTGGCTAAAGGTTGCCGCGTCGGCACTCGGTGTGACGATCGCTCGGTCGGATGCGCGGTGCCGCAAGCCGTCCGAGGCGGCCGCGAGCCGAGGAAGTCGTCTCGGCACAGTGCGTCGCCCCGGTCGGTCGCCGTTGCCACATCGGCGGTGATCCGGCTCGGCGCGGTACCCGGCACCCGCCCGAGGCGCCCGTGACCGTCCGGGTCGGGCCTCACCCATCGGAGTGGCCGCGGTGTGGGTCCGCCGCAACTCTGTGGTTCCGGTGTCGAGTTTCAGACGTCGAATTCCGGGCGGCTGGTTCCGGTGTCCGGCTTCGAGGGACGAGGCTCGGGCGTTCGGCCACGAGCGTTCGGTCACCGGTGTCGAGCGTCGGACGTCGTGTTCAGGCCGAGTGCGGACGCCGATCGATCCCGCCGGCGGGAAGCGCACGCACACGGGCTCGACGGCGGGTGTCCTCCCAGAGGTGCTGTCGCCGTCGCCGAGTGCCCCGTCTGCCGCCGCGCCCACCGTCCAGCCGTGAGCCGCCGTCGAACAGCTCTCGGCCTGACCCCCGAGGACCCGAGGCCCGAGGACGGCGTCGAGCCGCCGACCGCGCCTGGACCCCGACGGCGGGCGTCATGGCCGGAGCCGCTCCGCGAGCCGGTCCAGGAACGGCCGTTGGCCCGACACGATCCGTTCCGCGGCGGCCACCAGGCCGAACCACCCGACGCGGTCGATCTCCGGGAACCGGCGTACTCGGCCCGATCGGGGCGGCCACTCCAGCTCGAAGGTCCCCGGCGTCACTCGATCGGGATCGAGGTCGCCCTGCACCGCCCAGGCGGTCACGACCTTCCCACCCGACTGCCGGACGTCGCCGAGGGGCAGCAGCGGACCCTCCGGCACGGGCAGTCCCAACTCCTCCAGGAACTCGCGTCGCGCCGCGTCCTCGGGAGCCTCCTCCGGCGAGTACTCGCCCTTGGGCAGCGACCAGGCGCCCGCGTCGCGGCGAGCCCAGAACGGCCCGCCGGGATGGGCCAGCAGCACCTCGACGTGCGGTCCCGGGGCGCGGAACAGGAGGAGTCCCGCGCTGCGTCTGCCCGTCATCTCGTCGAGTCTGCGCTCCGCGTCGTCGGGCCGCGCGGCCGACGACGGCCTGGTGCCCGACACTCGCGCGTGACTCTCACACCGTGTCAGGCCCTATCCCTGAGGTCGTCATGTTCAGTATCGGAGACTTCGCCAGGCTCGGCCGCGTGTCGGTGCGGATGCTGCGGCACTACGACGCGATCGGGCTGCTTCGGCCCGACCACGTCGACGAGTTCAGCGGCTATCGCTACTACCGCGTCGCCGCACTCGCCAGGCTCAACCGCCTCGTGGCCCTGAAGGATCTGGGGTTCACACTGGCTCAGGTGGCGTCGATCCTCGACGAGAGGATCGACGTGAGCGAGCTGCACGGCATGCTGCGGCTGCGTCGTGCGGAGCTGGCGGCGGCGGTGGCGGCGGACACGGCGCGGCTGGCCGGAATCGAGGCGAGGCTCTCCATGATCGAGGAGGAGGGACGCATGTCCACCGACGAGATAGTGGTGCGGCAGGTACCCGCGGTCCGGGTGGCCGAACTGACCGCGGTGGCGGAGAGCTATGCCGCGCCGGACATCGGACCGGTCGTGGGACCGCTGTTCGACGAGCTGTACCACCGGATCGAAGCGGAGGGGCTGCGGCCGACCGGGCCGGGCATCGCCCATTACGAGCCGTTCGGCGAGCGGGTGCGGGTGCATGCGAGCTGCCCGGTGGCCGGGGCAGAACCGCGGTCCGCCGCGCCCGGAGCGCTCGCGGTGGTAGACCTGCCCGCCGTCGAGGCCGCGACCATGGTGCATCACGGCTCCATGACCGAGGCCGATGCCGTGGTGCAGAAGATCGCTCGCTGGATCGAGGCGGCCGGGAGGACGGGCACCGGATACGCCCGCGAGGTGTACCTGGAGACTTCGGAGGACGAGTCCACCTGGGTCACCGAGTTCCAGGAGCCGCTGGCAGATCAGGACTGAGGCCTGCCCGCGGGCGGTCGGATCGGCCTGCCCGCGGGGCGGGTGGCGAGCGTGGTGCCTGCGGTCGTGTTCAGCGGGGACTCGCCCGGAGGCGGGTCCCCGCTCGCCGGGGTCGGCTGCCCGCGCCGAGACGGCTTTCTCCTGCCCGCGCGGGACGTCCCTCGGCCGTCGAGACCTGCGCGCCGTGAGGATCGGCGCCGTCAGCGCGCGGGGCCCGTCCGCCGAGCCGGGCCGTGTCGTCGTGAAGATCGCGTCGAGCGGCGGGCGAGCGGGCGGGGCCGAGCCCGAATCGACCGCCCCCACGGGTCCGCCGCGCCTCGGCTCCGGAGGCGACGGTCGTTCGTCGGTGTCGCCTCGGGCCGCAGGTGTCGCCTCGGGCCGCGGGTGTCGGCGAGACCGTCGGAGCGGCGTCGCAGGCGGCGTGGGAATCGATCCGCTTCGGGATCGCCGTGTCGAGACGGTGCCGGCCGGGCGGCTGTTCCCACTCGTCGCGGATCCTCTTGGTCGACCGCTCGTCCTGGTCGACGGCTCGCCCCGGTGAACATCGAGCCGATCGGTCGGCGGGTGTCCTCCTCGCGGCGCGGTGGCGGCCGGACTCGTCCCGAGATTCGGCGACCGGGCGTGTCGTCGCCGTTGCGGTCGGCGTGGCATGCCGAGCATGCGTTCCACCCGATCGATATCTTGTCGATCTAGAACATCTGTTCGATAGTCGTGTCATGGATCTCTACTCGCTCGCCGCGCTCAGCGTTCTCGTCGGCATGACACTGGCCGTGTTCCCGCACCGACGCCGGCGTGGGCTGCTCCGTACCGGGCCGGGACAACGGCGATCCCGTCGGCGATCGACGATGCCCGAGCTGAACGGCCTCATGCCCGCCCCTGCCGTCGAGCCCTCGCCCTCACTCCGTGCTCGGCAGCGGGGGCGCGTCCTCGCCGAGAACGGTGCGGAGTCGGTCCCGGTCGGCCTTGCGCAGCCCTGCCACGACCCGCCGGTAGGAGTGGACGGTCATCTCCACCAGTTCGTCGTCGCAGACCGTGCCGTCCAAGAGGATCGTGTTCCAGTGACGCTTGTCCGTGTGGTAGCCGGGCGTCACGCTCGGGAACTGGGCACGCAGCTCCAGTGCGAGAGCCGGATCGCACTTCAGCGTGATCCGGGCGGGTTCGTCGGTCGGGCCCTCGGCCAGGATCGCGAACGACTTCTCCGCGACCTTGTAGACCAGCGCATCGGGGCCGTAGGGCCTGCTCTCGGTCGACTCGGGAAACCACAACGCGATGTCGGTGAACTCCTGCGGGGTCATGTCGGACGGCCCTTCGGCGACGGCGGAGCTTCAGCGGGTCGCGCGGCACGGACCGCACGCGCGAGGAGTCTACGAGCGGACCGACACCTTCGGTCGAGCATCGTCCGGGCTAGCCCGCCTGCTGGGTCGGGCGTCACGGCATCGCCCGCTCGGCCCGCGTCTCGGCGGCTGCCCGTTGCGAGATCGCCGTGCGCCCGGCGGCCGGTGCTCCGGCATCCTGCTGCTCATCCCGGCCGCGACGGTGCATCGGCTCGTGGCCGAGGTGCCGGCCCGCGGCGTGCCGGGTCCGCCGAACTCGACAGTCGCCACACACTTCGTCAGTGGCGCCGACGCGGTCGACTCGGGGTCCCGGACCGTCACCGTCCTCCTGCTCGCGGTGCACGGGGTGGTCAAGGTCCTTCTCGTGGTCGCACTGCTGCGCCGGGTCCTGCCCGCTTACCCGGCGGGGATCGTGGGCCTCGGCGTCTTCACCGGCTACGAGATTCGCACGGTCCAGGCGGGACCGGTCGCGCCCGCGGTCCTGTCGGTGATCGACCTCGTCGTCATCGTGATGCTCGTCCGTGACCTCCGACTGGTTCGCGCCGGGCACGCGAGTGCTCGGCCCCGTCGAGCGTCGTACCCGTGAGTCATGGCGGGGAATCGCGGAACGCTCGGACGAGCCGTGGGCCGCTCAGACGAGTGCCCGGTCGTCGCGGTTGTGGATGACGAAGTCGTCGAAGCGATGGACTCCGGGACGACCGTCGATCTCGACGACGGCACGGCGTACCGCGTGCAGCTGCTCGACGGTCAGCTCCAAGGGCGGCTCCTCGGGCTGATAGGTGGTGCCGCGTGGATAGTCGACTCCGGGCGTGGTGGTCATCTCGATGTGACAGCCGAGGAGGTGGGACACGGCGTGGCGTGAGCAGAACTCCACCAGTCGATCGATCGTCGCCGCGAAGGCGGGCCAGTCCTCGACGTAGAGGCGGCCTGGGTAGACGGTGTCTCCGGTGAACAGCAGGCCGGTCCGGCGATCGTGGAACACGGCCGCGGACGCGTGGTGGCCTGGCCCGGGGATGACCTCCAGCAAGCGATCACCGAGATCGAATTCGGCGGTGTCCGTCGGCCAGTCCCGCAGGCCGAAGAAGTCGGCGACGTCCTCCGGTCGCGACCCGAGGATCGTCGTGTTCGGACGGCCGACGAACTGCGCATCGCCCGCGAGATGGTCGCCGTGGCCGTGGGTGTGTGCCACGACGAGTCCGTAGTCGGGTCGGGTCGACAGTCGGTCGGCGAGCAGGTCGTCGACCACCTGACGAAGAGGGAGGTGTCGGGGGTCCTCGGTCGCCCCGGTGTCCAGGAGCAGGGCGCGCTCGGTGCCGAGGAGCAGGAACAGGAACGGGGCCTCGAAGTGCACCGGCATGTTCTGGCGCAGGAGGACGGTGTGCTCGTCATAGGCGTGTACCTGGATCTCCGGCGCCGGATCATGCTTCGGCGACGGCCAACCCGCATGCCAGGCGACGTCGAGAACTCCGCCGTCCGACGTGGCCTTCATGGCGGTGCTCATCGACTGAGGCTATCCGGTGCGGCACCGGTGCGGTCGCCTTCCGTCGGGCCGCTTCACCGGTCGTGCACGCCTCGCGAGCCTGCGGGGCGTCGACGAGGCAGGACCGCGGCGACCGTCGTGTGACGGCTGCGACCTGACCCGACCACGGCCGCCGATCAAACCCGTCTCCGCCGAGCACCGCGCGTCGGTCGTCCCGAATCGTCTCTTACGCTCAACCCGATGAGCACGGAGACGGCACGCGTGGCGTACGGCAGGCGAGCGGCGGAGTACATCGCCCGGTTCGGATCGGTCGACTCCATTCCCACGGTGTACCGCGACCTCATCGAGGCGTGGGGACGGGCCGTCGACGGTCCGGCGATCGACGTGGGCTGCGGGCCCGGACAGTGGACCGCGCTTCTCCACGAGCTGGGCGTCGACGTGCGCGGTGTCGACCCGGTTCCCGAGTTCGTCGCCGACGCCCGTGTCCGGTTCCCGCACCTGCGTTTCGACCTCGGTGAGGCGGCGGCACTCGACGTCGACGATGCGGGACTCGGCGGCATCCTCGCGTGGTACTCGTTGATCCACGTGCGTCCGGAGCGGGTCGGAGAGGTGCTTGCCGAGTTCGCGCGGGTGCTGCGTCCTGGCGGGAGCCTGCTGGTGGGCTTCTTCACCGGCGAGGAACTGATCGAGTTCGACCACGCGGTCACGCCCGCCTACTTCTGGCCCGTGGACGACCTGCGGGCCGTCGTCGAGGACGCGGGCTTCACGGTCACCTCGACGCGGACCCGCACCGATCCGCCCGCACGCCCGCACGGCGACCTGATCGCACACCGTGCCCGCCAGTCGTACTGACCACAGAGGTCAGGCGTCGAGACGACACGTTGGTCGATGATCTCGACACGGACGAGTCCTCCGGTTCGGTGTGGATCACCCATCTGCACCACGTCCTGGAGTCCTTCGTGTCCGACCGTGACCCCCGCGCACTCCGATGGAAAGACCATGTCGAGCACGGTCCATCGTGGGCGATCGGTCGCCGCTGCGTCGGGAGCCGAAGGGTTCCAGGTCTCGCCGACCACCGCTGTCCCGGTCATCGCCATCCCGCCCGCCGCTGTCCGGCTACCCGCGTCGTCGCCCGTCGTATCGGCCGCCTATCGCGTCCGACCGGGTAGGGATGGAAGCAGACGTCGATGTGCACACCGTCGACACGCCGATCACGGCTCGTGGGCTCGGCCCCGTGGGACGCGCCCTGGCCACCGTCCTCACGGCCGCCGGTCACGATGCCACCGTGTGGAACCGCACCGCAGGCAAGGCGGCCGCGCCACCCGCCCCGGCTCCCACCCGCCCCGGCTCCCACCCGCCCCGGCCCCCCCCCGCCCCGGCTCCCACCCGCCCCGGCTCCCACCCGCCCCGGCTCCCGCCCCGGCTCCCGCCCCGGCTCCCGCCCCGGCTCCCGCCCGAACCCGGCTTCGCCTGCACCCCAGACCGTCGCCACCCCGCCACCCCCGATGAGGTCGGGTCGGCCGACACCTGATGAACGTGCCCGCAGACCCGGCCCGGCGTGGTCGTCTCCGTATGCAGCGGGCAGCGCACCCCCGGCAACGCCCCGCGTCGCACTCTCGATTGCGTGCACCGCGGTGCCGGCGGCCGGCTGCCGCCGTCGGACGATCGATCCTCCCGCTCAAGGCAGGCAAGGACTGGGCCGCCGCCGCGAAGATCGCACACCGTCTTCCAGTCCGGGGACGATGAGCATGGCGCGCAAGGTTCGTCGCCATGCCTGGCTGCGGCTGCGGCTGCGGCTGCCGCTGATCCTCTGGCTGACCGTGGTGTGGGCGCATCACGGCCAGAACGCCAGAACGCCAGAACGCCAGAACGCCAGAACGCCGGGACGCACCGACGCGGCCCGCGTTCCGGCCTCGGCCTTGGCCTCACCGAACTGCTGGGCGAACGCCGGACGGACCTGACCACGGCGTCGAACCGATCGGCCGGCCGGTCGACGCCGCCCGAAACCACCGGACGTTCTGCCGTCGGCTCCGTCGATCGATAATCGTTGGCACGGGCTCCACACCTCGTGCCAACCTTCCCGAGTGGTCGATCACCAGTTCGCCGATGCCGATCTCGCCGCCCTCTACGACCGGCAGTACACCTGGGAGCGCAGAGCCGACTTCGGCTTCTACCTGCCGTTGGTGATGTCCGCCGATTCGGTGCTCGACGTCGGCTGCGGGACCGGCGCCCTGCTGCACCGGGCGCGGGAGGAGGGCCACACCGGCCGACTCTGCGGGCTCGACCCGGCCGCCGGGATGCTGGCCCAGGCTCGTACCCGCGCGGACATCGAGTGGATCGAGGGCGATCTCACGGCGAGGCCGTGGGCGGGCGAGTTCGATCTCGTCGTCATGTCCGGCCATGCCTTCCAGGTGTTCGTCACCGACGACGAGCTCCGCGGCTCGCTGGCCGCGATCCGATCGGCGCTGACCGATGACGGCCTGTTCGCCTTCGAGACGCGCAATCCCGCCGCCCGCGCCTGGGAACGGTGGACCGCCGAGCACGTCCGGGAGATCACCGGGCCGACCGGCGCGACGATCCGGATGTGGAACCAGGTCGACACCCCGGTGGACGGCCGAACCGTCAGTTTCACCACCACCTTCGTCGCCTCCGATCGCGAACGGCCGGAGACGAGCCGCAGCACGCTGCGCTTCCTCGACGTCGACGAACTGGCGGGTTTCCTGACCGGGGCAGGCCTGACCGTCGAGGAGCAGTTCGGCGACTGGGACCGCGGCCCGATCACCGAGGAGAGCATCGAGATCATCACCTTCGCGCGCCGCGCTTCCTGATCGAGTCGGCGTCGGCCGTCGTCTCGCTGCGAGGGCTCGGGGTGTCGGTCGAGACACATCAGTCGGCGGTGCCTTCCACGCTTCGACCGCCGTCGCCGAGCCGACGGCCCGGCCCTGCCCTGTTCGGTGCTGTGGTGGAGTCGTCCGCGCGCCGCTGTGCCGATCACCCGGATGTCTCCGGGCGTCGATCCTCGATCAACCATCGGCGGCGGCCGCCGCCGCAGCCGGCTCGCCGCAGCCGGCGTGACCGTCTCGGCTGGGACGCCGCCTGCGGCGCGGTCACACACCCGTGGTGTACACCCGCGCGGTCGGCAGGCTCCGGCAGCTCGGCATCGGGCCTGCCTTCGGCCCGACTCGCCGAGGCGGCCTCAAGTCCGATCGTCCGCCGCCTGCGGCACCCTCGTCCCGCCCCGCCGACCTGGGCCGCAGGTCGATCGCTCGTCGACCTCGCCCGTCCCGTCTGCCTCGCGAGCGTCGCCCGATGATCGGTGGTGTCGGTCCGCTGAGTCCGCTGAATCTGCTGTGTCGATCTGACCAACCGCCGCGTCGGCCCGTCGGGCCTGCTGGATGCGTCGTGCTTGCTGGGCATGTCGAGCTTGCTAGACGTGTGGGGCTTGCTGGGCGTGTCGTGCTTGCTGGACATGTGGGGCTTGCTGGATGCGTCGGGTGTGCTGGGCGTGTCGGGCCTGCTGGATGCGTCGAGTCCGCTGCACCTGTCGAGTCCGCTGCACCCGTCGAGTCTGTCGAGCCCGTTGGACCCGCCGAGCCGATCCGACATCGACCTGGTCGCCTGCCTTGCATCACGCCGAGCGCTCGCGCATCCCACCGGGGACATCCGGCGACGCACTCGATCGGCGGCGCGCATCAGCCTTGTCGAGCACGGCGTCCCGGGTGATCACGACACGCGACACGTCGGTTCGGCTCGGCACCTCGTACATCGGGTCGAGCAGCACCTCCTCCAGGACGGCCCGTGCCGCCCTGGCACCGGTGCCGCGGCGCAGCGCCTGCTCGGCGACCGCGTGCACGGCGCCCTCGGTGAACTCGAGCAGCACTCCATCGAGGGCGAAGAGCCTGCGGTACTGGCTGATCAGGGCGTTTCGCGGCACGGTGAGCGCTCGGGCCAGGGCAGGCACGTCCAGTGGTTCGAGCATCGACACCACCGGGAGTCTGCCGACGAACTCGGGGATCAGACCGAACTCCTGGAGATCGGCGGGCAGCACCTCGGTGCGGGCCTCCGCCCACACCCGCCGTGAGCGGCTGCCGACGTCGAAGCCGAAGCCGCCGCCGCCGGACCGCGCCTGGATGATCCGGTCCAGCCCGGCGAAGGCCCCGCCGAGGATGAACAGCACGTTGCTCAGGTCGAGCGGGATGCGCCCCGCCCCCGCCCCGGGTGCACCATGGAGGGGAACCTCGACGGTCCGACCTGACAACATGCTCAGGAGGGCGTGCTGGACGCCTTCGCCGGAGACGTCTCGGGTGCTCGACGGATGCGAGCCCCGTCGAGCGATCTTGTCCACCTCGTCGAGGTAGATGATGCCGGTCTCCGCCCGCGCGACGTCGTGATCGGCGGCCCGAAGCAGCGCGGCGGCCATGGACTCCACGTCCTCGCCGACGTAGCCCGCCGCGGTGAGGGCGGTGGCGTCGGCCATGGCGAACGGCACGTCGAGCACCCGGGCGAGCGTCTGGGCGAGGTAGGTCTTCCCGCTGCCGGTGGGGCCGATCAACAGGACGTCGGACTTGCCGAGTTCGACGGTGTCGTCGGGAACGGCATGGCGACCGACGGGCACCGACCTCGCCGCGAGCCGCCGGTAGTGATGACAGACCGCGATCGAGAGCACTCGCTTGGCCTGGTCCTGCCCGATCACGTACTCGTCGAGTAGCGCGTGAACCTCCATCGGCCGCGGCAGCGCCCCCGTCGGCCGGGTCGCCGGCTCGGCGTACGCGGCGGCCTCGACATCGGGCTCGGGCTCGGGCGACGTCACATCGTCGTCGGCCAACAGTTCCGTGCACTGCTCGACGCAGCCGTCGCAGATCGCCACGCCCACCGGGCCCGCGAGGAGGCGCCGGACCTGCCGACGACTCCTGCCGCAGAACGAGCAGGTCGGGCGACGCTCGTCGGTCTCGGACACTCGGATGCGTCTCCTGAAGTCGGCGGGTCGGTGCGGGCGGCGGGCGGCGGGCGGCACGAATCGTCGTGGGTCGGCGCCGCGCGTCAGGCAGGCGACGGTGATCACGATCCGCGTGTCGTCACCTTTGTCGGATCACAGCGTCACGGGCAGGGCGGCGAGCCGCCAGCTGCCCGGGTCGGGCACACGCTGCGGCTCGCCGGCCGGTGCGAGCCGGGGGAACCGCCGTAGCAGCGCGCCGAGCGCGACCTGTGTCTGCACCCGCGCGATCGCCGCCCCCAGACAGAAGTGCGGACCGTGCAGGAAACCGAGGTGGCCCGCCGGGCCCGGCGGGCGTCGGAGGTCGAGCCGGTGCGGATCGACGAACACGGCGGGATCGCGGTTGACGGCCGCCAACGCCGCCGTGACCCGGTCGCCCTTGCTGATCAGCGTGCCGTCGATCTCGACGTCCTCCCTGGCCTGCCGGGGTATCGCCAGCAGCTGGGGGCCGCACCAGCGGATCAGCTCCTCGACGGCGCCGGGCAGCAGCGCCTCGTCGGCGCGGAGCGCGGCGAGCTGCTCGGGATGGTCGAAGAGGGCGGCCACGGCGTTGGCGATCAGGTGCGTCGGCGTCTGGCCCGCGAGGACGACGTTCCAGATGAGCGTGACCAGCTCGACGTCGTCGAGCCGTTCGCCGTCCTCGGACTGGGCACGCAGCAGATCGGAGATCAGATCGTCGGCGGGCTCGGCGCGTCGGGCCGCGACCGCGGCCTTCGCGCCCCGCACGATCCCGGGAACCGCCTCGGCGAGCCCGGCCCCGTCACCTGCGGCGATGATCGCGCCGTACTCCTCCCACCGGGGTCGGTCGGGCTCCGGGATGCCCACCAGCTCGCAGATCACCGCCATCGGCAGTGCTCGGGTGAAGTGCCGTCGCAGGTCCACTCGGCCGTCCTCGACGTGGTCCGGCAGCGCGTCCAGCAACCGGTCGACGATGCGGGCGATCCCGGGGCGGAACGCCCTCGCGCGGCGGGCGGTGAACGCGGGTGCCACCAGAGCACGCAGCCGATGATGCTCCCGTCCCTCCAGTTCCTGCATGGTGCGCAGGTAGGGCAGGTACTCCTCGGCCACCGCCGGGCGGCGGGCGAAGCCTCCCGCATTGAGTTCGAACCGAGGGTCGCTCAGCACCGACCTGGCCTCGCCGTGTCGTAACAGCGCCCACATCGCGCCGAGGCCGGGAATGAGGAGTCGCGCCAGCGGCGATCGCTCGCGAGCAGTCCCGTAGTGACCCCATGGATCTCGCAGTACCTCAGGATTCGACAGGTCGATCTCGGGCACGCGGCCTTCCATGCCGACGGCGGTCATACACGCTCCCAGTTCAGATGTTCTCACCAGATGTTCTCATCATATACATGCCGTCGGTATCTTGAGCGGGACGTACGGACGGCGGATCGTCGGGACGAGGAGCACGATGGCCAGGCTCAACCGGGCGGAGACGCAGGAGCGCAACCGGGCCAGGGTGCTGGCGGCGGCGCGGGCGGAGTTCGCCGATCACGGGTTCCGTGACACGAAGGTCGACGCCATCGCCGAGCGAGCCGAACTCACCCGAGGCGCCGTCTACTCGAACTTCCCCGGCAAACGGGCTCTCTACTTCGCGGTCCTGGCCGAGACCGCCGGGCAGCAGCTCGAGCCGTCCTATCGGGAGCCGGGCCGCACACCACGGGAGGCGCTCGGCGCCCTGGCACGTGCCTGGGTCACCAGGCTTCCGCTCGCCGACACCGAGGAGTCGCACGGCGCGGCGCGACTCGGGACGGAGCTGCTGTCCGAGGTCCTGGGGGAACGGCGGACTCGCCTGCCCTTCGCACAGCTCCTCCAACTGGACGCGCTCCTGCTGGGGCTGGCCCTGGAGAACCTCACGCGACCGCACCCCACGCCGAGGGACGACCTCGCTCGCCTGCCGACGTCGTGGCGAGCGTGGCCGGGCAGGCTGGTCCGCGTCGCCGAGACCGTGCTCACGACCCTGCACGGCGCGAGTCAGCTGGCCGCGGCGGCTCCCGGCTTCCTCGAACCCTTCAACGTCGTCAAGGCCTGCGAGCAGGCCGTGGACCTCGATCTCGACGACGGTTGGACGGTTCCGCCGTTCCTCACGCAGGCCGAGGCGGTCGACGCCGCGTGGACTCCGCAGGCGGCGACCGACCTCGTCCGGGACGCCCCCGCGGTGTTCGACGACGGGGTGGTGGCCGTGCTGGGCCTGCATCGCCTCGCCGCCGCCGAGGACGCCGTGCGTGCCCTGCCCGCCGGATCTCGTGTCACGGCCGTGCTGGTGACCAGCGAGCCCGGCGAGCTCGCGCCGCTGGCCCGGCTGGTGCTGGCGGACCTGGCGGGCTGTCTCCGGCAGGCCTTCCCCGAGTCGGCATGGCCCCGCCTCCAGGTGGTGCTCGACGAGTCCGGCGCGCTGGCCTCGGCGGCAGGCGTTCCCGCGGTCAGCGACGGGACCGAGGTCGCCGTCCGCGTCGAAGCAGGCCGGATCGTGGCCCGTGCCGACGGCCGAGGCGCCTGCCACGTCGTCGCCTCCTCCGACGGCTCGATGCCGGGGGGACCCGACGTCGGGAGCGGCCCCCGGCGCCGCCCCTGAGCCTGCGACGCAGGGCGCCGATCACCCGCCCCGCCCTGCTGCCTCGCCGTGCCCCTGATCGGCCGCGGCCGCGGCCCGTCGCCGCCGGAGATCGGTCGCGCCCGAGACCCGCGTCCCCGCCGGGGCGGGATGTCGACCGCGGTCCGGGGTAGTAGCGCCTGCCGATCACGATGGCGGCCGTGATGAGCGGTCCGGAACGGACGACGGCCCCGTCGCGAAGCACCCCTTCTTCGCCTGCTCACGTCACGTTTCGCGCCGCCGCGGTCCTCGGAAGCACCTCTACCGCGGATGACTCGACGGCCGCTGCCATCAAGGCGGTCTCGCGGGCGCCCGCCGCCCGGAGGCGCCGACTCGAGGCGGAGCACCGCCCCGCTTGCGCCTGCGGCGTTGCGCGGTGCGGCGCCGAGCCGGCCGGCCGCGTCCCGACTCGTCTTCGGTGTCGCCGCCCTTGACGTCGACGAGCAGCAGCGGCGCGGCCGTGACGGCCTCGCGAGTCGTCGACGCCTGTCATGCGCCGGGTGCGACCAGCGGCGCCACCGGGTCGGAGTGCGGTTCCACACCATGGGCGGGCGCCCGGCGCGCAGGAACGCCTCGGCCGACGCCGTGCCCATCCCATCGAGGCCGAACACGGCCACCGCCGGAGTGTGCCGCATCGTTCCGCGGAGGTCGCCATGAACGAGGTGCCTTCCTGTTCCGCCGTAGGCGATCCGCTGCGTCGACCTGGGAACGGAACCGACGTCGAGGTGACTCACGTGGCCGGCTCGGTCTCGTGGTTGGCGAACGAGGATCAACGGACGCGAGCCCGACCGAGCATCGGGCGCGACCTCCTGTCTCGGCCGCCGAAGGGCAGGCCCCTTACCCTGGGTGGGTGGGGGATCACGACGTCGACGTGCGCGGCGCCGGGGCGTCGGCAGCCGAGGTCTCGGCATCCGAGGGGAGTCCGCCGCGGGTGTCCGCCGGCAGGCTCGCCTGGTGTTGGGCGTGGGCCGTCGTGTCGTTCGCGCTGCACAACGCCGAGGAGTGGCTGGGTGACCTGCCTGCCTGGTCGGTCGCGCAGCCCGCGCTGCCGTGGTCGGTTCCCGTCGAGTCGTCGGCGGCCTTCGGCCTCGCCGTCGCGATGCTCACCGTCGCGGTGGCCCTGGCGGGCGTCGTGGCGGTGGTGACTCGTGCGTCGTGGAGCGCGGAGACGCTGTCCTGTTTCGCGATCGTGCTGCTGATCAACGTCGTGTCGCACGTGGCGCTGAGCCTCGCGACCTGGAGTCTCATGCCGGGCGTCCTCACCGGTGTGGCGCTGCTCCTGCCCGCGGCGCTGGTGATCCTCCGCGTCCTGCCGCGCGTCCGGCTGAACCTGCCGACGACGCTGTGGACGGCGGCCGCCGCCGTCGCGGCGACGCTCGGCGCCCTATGGGTGGCCGGTGCGATCGCCGGGGCGGGGTGACGGTTCTTCCGGATCTCGGCCGCCGTCCGAGCGGCGGTCCGCCGGTGGGCGCGGCTCCGCCTCTACTCCGCCATCCGGTGCAGGATGAAGACGCCGTTGATCAGCGGTCGGTCTCGGCGTTCGTGGTCGGTGGTGATGTACTCGTGGAGGACGGCGTGAATCCGGGCGTCCAGCTCGTCGACCTCCGCCGGGGACAGGTGCAGCGCGAATCGCTCGTAGGCCTGGAGCGACTCGGGGCCCGCCTCGTTGAGTTCCTGGTGGAATGCCTCGATCGGCGCGCCGACGGCGTCCGTGCCGCTGAGCGGTCCCTCCAGCCACCACACCGCGCCGTCGTAGGTGTAGGGCTTCTCCAGTGCCCCGCTCGCTCCGGTGCGCACGGGTGCCTGCGCCAACAGGCCTGCCGCGACGAGCTGTCGGACGTGATAGAGCACCGTGCCGGGGTCTCGGCCGAGGCGGTCGGCGAGCTCCTTGTTCGTCAGCTCGTGTTGGCCGCACAGCCGAAGGATGCGCAGCCGCAGCGGATGCGACAGCGCCTTGATCTCCTCGGGCGTCGCCTTGCGACGCTGCCGAATCGGCGGGGCGGGTGTACCGGGGTCGTCCGAGTTCTCGCGCGGCGGCCGGCGGTCGGAGTCGTGATCGCCCATGTCGGGCAGGGTAGTCCGGCGAATCGATGGAGTTCTCTCCATCGATTTGTGATACTCCATCGGTGACCGACGCCACGACGCCTCGCGAAGTCCCGGCCGCTCCGGACACCGATCGACCGCGACGCCCGAACAGCCCGCTCGGACCAAGCTTCTGGTGGTTGTGGAGCAGCTCCGGTTTGTCGAACCTCGCCGACGGGGTCCTCAAGGTCGTCCTGCCGCTGATCGCCGTCCGCCACACCCAGTCGCCCGCGATGATCGCGGGTCTCGCGTTCGCCTTGACACTGCCGTGGCTGCTGTTCGCCTTACCGGCGGGCGCGCTGGTGGATCGGCTGGACCGGCGCCGGGTGATGCTCGGCGCGAACCTCGTCCGGGCCGGGCTGATCGGCGTCCTGATACTCGCCTTCGCGTTCGACCTCGGATCGATCTGGCTGCTCTACGTCGTCGCCCTCGGCGTCGGCGTCACCGAGACGCTGTACGACACGTCGGCGCAGTCGATCCTGCCCGGCATCGTCGCCCGCGACCGGCTGTCCCGCGCCAACGGGCGGCTGTACGCCGCCGAGCTGACCGCCAACCAGTTCGTCGGCCCGCCGCTCGGCGGTCTGCTCATGGCGGCCGGAGCGGTGCTCGCCATCAGCGCGCCCGCCGCGGCCTGGCTCCTCGCCGTCGGGGCGCTGCTGCTGGTCCGAGGCTCGTTCCGGCCGGTACGCGAAGAGCCCTCCACTCTGCGCGCCGACATCGCCGAGGGCCTGCGGTTCCTCGCGGGCAACCGGATACTCCGCACGCTGGCGGGCATGACGGGACTCTTCAACCTCGCCACGAGCGCGACCGGAGCCGTCTTCGTCCTCTACGCCGTCGGGGCCGGGTCCGCGATCGGACTCTCCGAGCCCGCCTTCGGCATGCTGCTCACCTCCAGCGCGGTGGGGAGCCTGCTCGGATCGTTCATCGCCGAGCGCGTCGAGCGGGTGCTCGGGCGAGCACGTGCCCTGGCGCTCGCCGTCCTCGGCGGGATCGTGCTCGTGGGCGTCCCCGCCGTCACGACGCATCCCCTGCTGATCGGCGCCGGATTCGCGCTGGGCGGCGCGACGACCGTCATCTGGAACGTCATCGTGGTCTCTCTTCGGCAGCGGATCACGCCGGACCGCCTGCTCGGCCGGATGAACAGCGCCTATCGGCTCGTCGCGTGGGGCACCATGCCGTTGGGCGCCGTTCTCGGCGGCGTGCTGGCGGAGCTCTTCGGGCTGCGTGCCGTGTTCGCGGTGATGG